>DLRK01000200.1 GCA_002501065.1 Akkermansiaceae bacterium UBA7890 | reverse complement strand
CCTCCTGCAACTGGGCGCGGAAACTGCCATCGACATGACCGTCTTTGATCCCGACTACACCACCCTTGAGGTTCCCGTCCCGACGGAGGCCCTCGGCGAGAATGTGATCATTGAATGGACTTTCGTGAGCGACGGCAGCGCGGATGCCTTCAGTGGGTTGACCATTGACGATATCGAGGTGATCGAATAACCGGGAAGGGGAACGCTCCCTTCCATGGCACCGAGCCCACCCAACCTCCCGGGATGGTCCCGGAGAGCGTTTTGCGCCCCTCCCTGCTGCGCTCCCGCTCGTTGTCCCGGAATCCGGATCGCACCGGGTGAAGAGGGGCATCAGCCCGGGATGCACCCTTGTAAGGACCGGGAATCGATAGGATTCTTACACACATGAAGGCTCTCGTCCTGACCTCTACCGATGGCACCCTTGAATTCACCAGCGTGGAAGAGCCTGCCGCCGGTCCCGGACTGGCGGTGATCCGCCTCCAGGCCGCCGCCCTCAACCGGCGCGACTTCTGGATCACGCAGGGCGGTTATCCCAATATCCAGGCTCCCTGTATACTGGGATCCGACGGAGCCGGGATCGTGGAAACCGTGGGCGAGGGCGTCGATCCCTGCTGGCTGGGAAAGCAGGTCGTGATTAATCCCAGCCTCAACTGGGGTGACTCACAGGAAGCCCAGGGCGAGAACTTCCGCATCCTGGGAATGCCCGATCATGGTACGTTTGCTGAAAAAATCGCCGTCCCGGCGTGTCAACTGGTCGAGAAACCCGCCCACCTCACCATGCATGAGGCCGCGGCCCTGCCCCTCGCCACTCTGACGGCCTACCGGGCCCTCTTCCCGCAGGGCCGGTTGCAGCCCAGCGAATCCATTCTCATCACGGGAATTGGTGGAGGGGTGGCCACCGTGGCCCTCAAGATCGCCCATGTCATCGGTAGCCGCGTGCTGGTCAGCTCTTCCTCAGAGGACAAGCTTGCCCGCGCGATCTCGCTCGGGGCATCCGCCGGAGTGAACTACACCGGGGAGAACTGGTCCGAGCACTTTCTTGCCGCCAACGGATCCGTCGACCTCGTTCTCGATAGTGCAGCGGGCACTGGATTTGGTGACCTGCTTCCGTTGGTCCGCCCCGGGGGACGGGTGGTGAGTTACGGAGGCACTGCTGGTCCGTCCGTCACCTTTCCCATTCGCTACCATTTCTGGAATCAACTCCAGCTCATCGGCTCCACCATGGGATCGCCCGCCGATTTCGCAGGCATGATCGCCTTTGTGGAGAAGCATGAACTGAGGCCGGAGATTGACTCGATCACTCCCCTCGCGGAGGGCGCAGGTCTCATCCAATCGATGACCGGGTCCCCCCAGTTCGGAAAACTTGTTCTGGAGATTGCCTGACCATCAACCCGCCAAGGCTGCTGCGGCCGATCTCCCGTCACCCCGGGAGATCAAGTTGTGGCAGGCAGGCCCTCGTCGCCGAGCAACGCCAGCGTCTCAGGGGTGAGGTCCAGTCCGTGTCCAAAGGGCGCCTCTCCCGGTGACCTGGTCGAGACCCGCCCCCCTTCAATGCGCAGGGAGGCATAGCCTTCCGGCCTCATCTCATAAAGATCGGGGTGTCTCTCACACACCATCTTCTGCAACTCCCCGGGGAACATGCTCAACCCTGCAAAGTAATGATGCCCGTTGCGCTCCACGTCCCCGATCCCGAAGACCGCCATGGCTGCCAGATCATTGAGAAGGGCCACCGGTCCGACGTTGGCAAGGTCTTCACCACTCATCAGCCAGGGGCCCTCTTCCGGTTGTTGTCGCCGGTACCATTCGATCAGGCACCGGTTGGCCAGACCCTTGATCACCCCCTTGCAGTTCTTGTGACTGGTCCCACGGTAGCCCAGCGCGAGGGCCCGCCTCATGCAGTCCAGCTCGCCGTCCGATTCGTCGATGATCATGGACGGGGCTTCGTCCCAGGCCGCCAGTTCATCCCGAACGCTCTCTGCAAGAGCCACGTCACGATGCAGGGGTTGCTCGACAAAAAGCAGTCTGTCGCTCTCGAACAGGACCGCCAGCCCCGGCTCCGCACGATAAGCCTCCCAATGTTCACGGAAGGTGGCGATGTCCCGGAACTGCTCGTTGCCGTCCAGAGTGTAACGGAATCCCGGGGATGCTTCCGACAGCACCGCCGCAACATCCTTCAGGCGCGGGACATCGACTTCCAGGCTGCCGCAGACCTTGATCTTGAAATGGGTCAACCCGTAATGACGGATTGCCTCAAGCAGGGCGTGGGGCAGGCCATCGTCAATGCCTTCATCCTCCGGGATATCCCCGGCGCGCAGGGGATCGCCGAGTCCCACCGTGTGGCGCACGACAATGGATTCCCCGGGTCCGGCCAGCCATTCGCCGGGCTCCGTGCCGGCCAGTTCGGGGTGGAGGCATCCGAGATCGATTCCGAAGGAGTTCGTGCCCACCGCCTCCGGGAAGCTCAACCCCGCCCCCCGGCAATAGCCATCGATGAGCATTCGCTCCACCAGGGCCGTTCCCAGGTGCGCCAGAAGCGGCGGATACCCCTTTTCCCGTGCCCAGCGATCCTGTTCCTCATGGAGTGAGCGCCAGGCCGCAAAGACTGACTCATGGGCCGAGTTCTCCACAAGATCGCATGCATGCCGAATGCTCTCGACCATGGCGGGAAGGTCCTCCTCGAAACATGTGTCCGGGTTCTTCGTGAACCACTTGGGCGGGAGCCCTTCCGAGGCCAGGCCGCACCAGGGCGCACCTCCCAGGCTCCCCTCCGCCACTCCAAAGACATGCGGCAGCTCGGTCATGGACGCGATTCCGTATTTGAACGGAAAGCGCGTCTTCATCCAGCGCGTACGGAAGGAGAGGGAACCGATGCGAAACGGGAGGGACATGGCGTCGCTCACTGAATCCGAGATGATCCTCCAGCACAAGTACCGGCTCCGCAGGTCGCCGCCAATCCCCTCCAGACAGACTTTTCCATCGACACCCTCACCCCTTCTCCGCTGAGATGACCCAACCGTGGGCAAGGGACCGCTTCTCACCGTCATCTTCCTGGTCGCACTCGTCCTGGGACCGGGACCCGGTGCGGCCCTGATCGATGGCACCAAGGAGGCCCCCAACATCTGGTTTGGAGTACCCGCCCTCTACCTCTGGGTGGTGTTCTGGTTTCTCGTGATGGCGGGCTGTATCGTGACGGCAGCCTTCACGGTGTGGAAAGATACGGATTAGGAACCAGCCATGTTCGATCTCCTCGCCACCGGCAAGAGCCCACCCAGCCTGGGCGCATGGCCCTACATTGTCCTTGCCCTCTACCTCGCCGGCCTGCTCGGGCTCGGTGCGCTCAGCCTCCTCAAGAGCCGTCGCGCCGCCCATGCAGAGACCGACTACTACCTCGCCGGCCGCGGCCAGGGTGTGATCGTGACCTCTCTCACCATCATGGCGACCTACTTCTCCAGCTTCGCCATCCTCACCTTTCCGGGCTGGATGTATGAGGGAGGGATCGCGCCCATGCTCTACGCCCTCAACCTCCCGGTCGCCGCGGCCGCGATTTATCTCCTCGGAAACCGCATCCGGCGAATTGGCTGCAAGCGTGGCTACATCACCCCCGCCGACATGGTGACCGACTATTACGGGGATTCCCCCGCAATCCGCGGACTGGTGGCCCTCACCGGCGCGCTCTATGTCATCCCCTACGTTGTCATGCAGATCAAGGGCGGGGGACTGCTTGCCGATGGGCTCTTCCGCGAAATCGAGCACATGTCCCTGTTCGGGTGGCGGATCACCATGGAGGACGCCGGGGTAGCCGCCCTTTCGCTCGTGACCATGATCTACGTCATCATCGGCGGGATGCGTTCGGTGGCCTGGACCGATGTCATGCAGGGCATCATCCTCCTCAGCGCCATGGTCCTCTCCGGAGTAGCGGTCATGTACGCCCTGGAGGGCCCCTCAGGTTACTTTTCCCGGGTCTCCTCCGAACTGGATGGCGCCCTCCTCACCGTGCCGGACCCCGGTGATGCCAATCCCCACAATACCTGGAAACTTCTCACCTTCTGCGCCTTCGCCTCTCTCGCCAGCATCATTCAACCCGCTCAGTGGATGCGCTTTTACGCCGCCCGCGATTCCTCCACCTTGCGCCGCTCCGCCATCGCCTTCTCCACCATCCTGCCAGTCTGCTTCATCTTCGGCGTCTTCCTTGTCGGTCTGGGAGGACGGGTGCTCTACGAACCACAGATCATCGAGGGCACAATACACCTTACAGACGGCTCCAAGGTCGACCAGGTGCTTATTCATGTCATCCAGGATTACTTCCCGGAAATGTTCGGCGCGATCGGGATCGTTCTCGTCGCCCTCATCCTGGTGGCGGTGATGGCAGCCTCCATGTCCACGGCTGACTCCAACCTGCACGCCCTGAGCGCGATGGCGACCCGGGACCTCTACCACCCGCTCAAGAAAAACTCCTCCGAGCGGGAACGGACCTGGATTGGCCGCCTCGTCATCGTCCTGGCCACCGTTGCCGCAGCAGCCATCACGTTCCTGGGCAGGGATCAGAAGGGGCTTCTCGACACCATCACCGCCTTCTTCTTCCTCGCCATGGCCTTCTCAGCCCAGCTGCTGCCCATCACCATCGACATTCTCTTCATCCGCAGGGGCAGTCGCGCCGGAGCAGTCGCGGGCCTGATCGCGGGCCTGCTCACCGTCTGCCTCTTCCCTCCCCTGGGCAGCCTCCTCTTCGGGGGGGATAATGCCGTGGTCGAGGGGGCCTCCCATCTCAAGGCGCTCTTTGATGTCGGGATGTGCGGGATTATCGTCAACGTCCTCGTCTTCGCCGCCGTGAGCAAGTTCAGCCCACCTCTGGACAAGACCCACCGCGAAGCCTTCGCCCGTGATCTCAGGGGCGGATCGTAACTTGCAACTTCAAACCCGGGACTTGAAACTCCCTCCACAGCGAATCAACCACGTCCGAGCATGAACACGATCCCTCCCCTTCCCGACGGGCCACGCATCCTGACAACCACGGTCGGTTCCTACCCCGTCCCCGACTGGCTGACCGCTCTCCCGTCTGAACAGGCCGTCACCGATGCCACCCGGGTCATCTTCAACACCCAGCGCCAGGCCGGGATCGACCTGCCGACCGACGGAGAGCTTTACCGCTTTGACATCAACCACCCGGATACCAATGGCATGATCGAGTATTTCGTTTCTCCCATGGGTGGCTGCGACACCACCATCGGCCGGGCCGAAGCAGAAGCCTTTCACGCGAACCAGAGCATGGGCTTCCGCGCCAAGCCCGCCGCCGTGGTGCGCGAAGCGCTGCATGGCGGCGGACTCAACCTGATCGACGACTGCCGACGTGCGGCCAATCTCGCCGGCGGCGCCTTCAAGTTCACCGTCACCAGCCCCTACATGCTGGCCCGCACTCTCCTCGACCAGCACTACCATGACTTCGCAGCCCTGACCCTCGCGCTCGCGGACGTCCTTGCCGGGCAGGTCTCCGGTTGCCCGTGTTCCTGCCTGCAGGTCGATGAAGCCAATATCCCAGGCAACCCGGCCGACGGTCCGCTCGCCGCCGAGGCCATCAACAGGGTCCTCGATGCCTTCGACGGTCCCACCGCGGTGCACTTCTGTTTCGGGAATTACGGTGGCCAGACCATCCAGGCCGGCAAGTGGAAGCCCCTCCTCGAGTTTCTCGACTCCCTGCACGCCGACCACCTTGTGCTGGAGCTCGCTCACCGTCCCAAGGACGACCTGGAGGCGATCAGGGATCTCAACGGAAAGGTCGGCATCGGCCTGGGGGTGGTCGACATCAAGGTCAACCAGGTGGAAACCGCGGAAGAAATTGCCCGGGCCATCGAGGAGGCCGAGAAGGTGATCGGACCGGGACGGGTCAGATATGTCCATCCCGACTGCGGCTTCTGGATGCTCAAACGCTCGGTGGCGGATCGCAAGATGGCCGCCCTCGCGATAGGACGGGATCTCTTCCTCGGTAGGTAGACACCATGCGCAGCTTCCCTGTCCTCCTCACTGCCTGCATTCTTCTGCAACCCGGTGTCCTCATCGCGAACACCGGGAAGAATGCTCCCAGACCAAACTTCCTCTTCCTCCTGGTCGATGACCTCGGCTGGGCCGACCTCGGCTGTTACGGGTCCACCTTCCACGAAACACCGCACCTCGACCGCCTGGCGAAGGAAGGCGTGCGCTTCACTGACGCCTACACCGCCGCGTCCATCTGCTCCCCTACCCGGGCCTCGCTCATGACCGGCAAACACCCGGTCCGGGTGGATATCACTGACTGGATCCCGGGGAGCAGCGGCCAGGGCCGCCGGATGAAGACCCCCCAGGACACTCACCAGCTTGCTCTGGAGGAGGTCACCATTGCCGAGGCCCTCAAGGAGGGTGGATACTCCACCTTCTACACCGGCAAATGGCATCTCGGGGGAAAAGCCTTCAGCCCGGACAAGCAGGGGTTTGATGAATACTACGATCCCCACCACGATCCTTCCAAGGGATCGCCCGGCAAAGGCAGGACCACCGGCCGCAAGCATGCTACGATCGACCTCACCCGTGAAACGAAGAGTTTCATCCGCCGGAACAGGGACGGTCCCTTTTTTGCCTATCTCGCCTACTACGACATTCACACTCCCATTATCGCCGAGAAAAAATACCAGGAACACTACACCAGGAAAGCGGCCATGCTCGGCCCCTCCCCCAAGCCGATCAGGGAACATGACGGAGTGAGCCGTCCCCGGCAGGACAATGTCGCCCTCGCCAGCATGGTGCAGGCCGTCGACGACTCGGTGGGGGAGTTGGTGGCGCACCTCGGTGAGCTGGGAATCCTGGAAAACACCTACATCTTTTTCTTCTCCGACAATGGCGGCCTCTGCACCAAGCACACAGTGGGCCCCGGATGCAACCTTCCCCTCCGGGCCAGCAAGGGATGGCTCTATGAGGGCGGCATTCGCGTCCCTCTCATCGTACGTCAACCTGGAAAGAAAAATGCGGGGGCCCAACCCACCGACTGTGTCTTGAGCACCGACCTTTACCCCACCCTTCTCGGTCTCGCCGGTCTGCCCCTGCGTCCCGGACAGCACGCCGATGGCCGAAGCTTTGAGGATCTCCTCGTGGACGCCGGAGGGCGCAAGGCTCCCCGCCGCCTCTACTGGCACTACCCACACTATCATGGCTCCACCTGGACGCCCGGGGCAGCCATCCGGGATGGAGACTGGAAGCTCATCGAGTTCTACCACTACGGCAACGTGGAACTCTACAACCTGAAGGACGACCCGGGGGAGGCGAAGGACCTCGCTGCCCGGTTTCCCGAACGCACCAGGGAACTCCGCCAGCGCCTCAGGGCCTGGCAGGAGGAAACGGGTGCCAGGATGCCGACGCCCAGATAATGAACTGCCGACCTACGGTGCGCTCCCGACCACCTGCAGGAAGACCTTGGGTTCAAGCACAAGATCATCCGGAACCCGCAGCGTCACGGGCGAAGCGACCAATCCAACCGCA
This sequence comes from Akkermansiaceae bacterium UBA7890, assembly GCA_002501065.1. Taxonomy (GTDB): domain Bacteria; phylum Verrucomicrobiota; class Verrucomicrobiia; order Verrucomicrobiales; family Akkermansiaceae; genus Roseibacillus_B. Next base: position 32,894 of record DLRK01000200.1, on the reverse strand, counting down.
GCGGTCACGGGAAGGACGTTGTCCTGCCGATCAATTGCTGCCAGATCAAGCTCCGAGCCCATCTGGATTCTGAACGGCGCGGAGAGAGCATCGTCCCAGGCCACCGTGAACTCATTGGTGTCCGGATCGAAGGTGAGGCTCGTGATCTGGATGCGGGCGGACTCATTGCCACCACCGTTGCCGGGATCTCCCACCTCGAAGCGATACCAATCCGCCCGCCCCGGTTCGAGCACCATCGGCACGATCCCGTTGGGATGGGTCAGGCTGTAGGACCCGCCTGCCGTTCCCGCAGCCACCTCAAAGCCGTCGAGGAACGTGGAAGGGTAACCGGCCACCACTGCAAACCACACCCCTTCCGCAAGTCCCTCGGGAATGTCGATCAGGCTCTGGTAGACGCCGGCGTTAACATCCACGTCATCATTGTAGTACAAGAAGTAACCGAACTCATCGTAGATCGCGAGTTGGGTGTCGACCAGGGACTCAAGGGTATGGAGCTGCAGGGGAATTCCGGGATCGGCGATCTTGCCCAGATCCACAAAATCAAGAGGAGGACCGAGAGAAATGGTGAACTCAAACCACACCGTCTCCGAGGCTTCCGTCCCTGCCGATGTTCTCGTCGTAGTTGTCCCTGCCCCGGGATCAAGGTTGGGATTGGAAGGATAATTGAGGATCACATCCCCCACCGCTCCACCGATCGTCGTGATCGGCCCAAGCTCGAAGGTCGCCCCAACTCCCGCCACCACCGCGATGTAGGTTCCGGCATCCAGTCCTTCCGGAATCGAAACCTGACTCTGCAAGCCTTCGCCTGCGTTGTCATTTTCCTGAATGAGATCGCCGCCAAAGGAAAAGATCGCCAACTGGGTATCGAAGCTGGACCCAAAGGTATCAAAGGTGAGCGAACTGCCCTCGCTTCCAATAAACCCCAGGTCAATCTTCACCTCGTCCGGGAAGAGAGCGGGCAGCACGTTGAGATTCAGGGAAAACGTGGCATCGACCTGATTGACCGCTCCGTCAAAGCCGACAAAGCTCTCCACCACCAGATAGTAGGTCCCCGTCCGGAGAACCAGCGAACCCTGGTCCGGAGCTGGATTGTCAAAGAAATGGTACCAGATCCCTTCCTGGGCGACATTTTTCCCAAGATCCACGTCAAATTCCGTGCGCAATCCCTCCACCAGGAAAAAATCGGGATCCCCCGCAGCAAACTCGCGGTCCTTGCTCAATGTCAGGGTCGCCGGCTCGGCGAGAGTGAACTGGATGACATACTCGTTCCCCCAGTTCGCTGTCGTGTTAAGATCCATATCTTCTCCGATCACCAGGTCCGCATTGTTGCGCCCGCCCGTAACGACCTCCGGGGGGCCGGGATCAACCACCAGGGCGGTGGTCCCGGAAATTTCCGTGTTGCCTTCAAGCAACGTCCCCAGATCAATATCGACCTCATAGTCAGCGACAGCGGCGAGAGTCGCGGCGAACGTAATAAGCAATCCCTGTAAAGCACGTTTCATGATTTGCACTTTGGTTTACGGCGTGGGGGGTCAACCTGCCTCCTTCCCTCCATGCCTGCAAGCACGCTTTTCCCCAAAAGAAGCCGCAGTGACAGGCTCTCCGGGCGGGGGGTGGTTCCCGGGGGGGAGCAGGAAGAAACAGCCTACTTCTCGATGTTGTAGACCGAATTGTGGATCTCCCGAACCACCTCCACCCCATTGACACCACGGGTCTTACAGCGAATGGACATCCCCCAGGTGGGGGCCAGTTCCGGTATCGTCAGGGTCACGGACCTGCCGTCCGGACTCAGGGCGACCTTGCTCACTTTCCAGGGCCGCTGGTCGTAGTGACGCGATCCATAATTCCTGGTCCGCTTGAGATTCCAGGCCTCAATGGCCCAGGCTCCGGCGTTCTCGGTGGCGGCCTTGTCGAGGGGGTCGCTGAACGTCACCTTCACTGTCTGCGGCGCGGTAGCCAACCCCACCGGCACATGTGCCGGCTCTCCGGTCGCACGCACACGATAGAAGCCCCCGGCCTGCCGCTGATTGCCGGCCCAGGCGAACATTCCGCAGGCGTAGAGCTGACCATCACCGGGATGAAAGCGTCCCCGCATCACCCCGGTGGGAAACTGTTTGAAGGGGAGCTGGCACATGCCCCCCTGGACCTGCCCGTTCACTTTCTCATGAGGGACGACGTAGATCTTCCCGTAGCCGTAGGAGAGATTGAGGAGAGACCCGCGCAATGATTTCCAGGCCGAGTCCTTCGGCACCCAGAGCAACTCGGCCGGGGAACGGTCGAATCCGTTGGTTATCCAGCACAGGGGCGACGTCATGGCCGAGTCCGAGGAATCGGTGATACTGTGGTAACCGAACATGTTCCCGTAAAAGTCATTCTTCCCTGTACCTTTCACCCAGTTGATGCGGTTCTTGGGATTCCAGTGGCCCTCCTGGTCGGTGACGATGAAGGTTCCGTCCGGGTTGAGGCAGACCCCGTTGGCAGCACGGAAACCGGTGGCCAGGATGTCGGTCCTGCTGCCATCCCTGCTCACCCTGAGAAGGGTTCCATGGTGCGGGACCACCGCGGTCAGGGCATGCCGCGCCGACTTCGCGTAGTAAAAGTTGCCATCGTCATCGGTCTGCAGGCCCATGGCGAACTCATGGAAGTGTTCGGTGACCTGGTGGTCATTGTTGAACACCTCCACGTAATCGGTCTCCCGATCACCGTTGTGATCACGCAGGAGCGCGATCATGTCGCGACAGCCCACGTAGATCCGGCCCTCCACGATCCGCAATCCCAGCGGCTGGAAGAGCCCCGAGCAGATCCGCTGCCACTGCAACACTCCCTCGCTCTGGTCGATGCCGTCCACGATCCACACATCCCCGTTCCAGGTGCACACCGCGGCGCTCTTGCCGCCCTCGAAATAATCGAACCCCGACGTCCGCATCCACGACTGCCAGGGATTCTCAGCCGGTGGAGGCGTGGGCAGCACGTCCACCGCGAAGGGGCCGTCATCCGCGCCCCGCTTAATCCTGGTTACCAGCCTTCCCTGGAAACGCGGCTCGGATTTCCGTCCAAAGAGTTTCTCGTCCCCCGCGCGCGCAGCTTGCACTTCCACCTCTTCCCCGATCACCACCCGGTAAATCTGCGCCCCCTTGCTGGCCGGGAAGACATGCTCCTTCCCGGCATTGAGCCGCATCCGCAGGGCCTTCCCGCCCGGCCCGATCTTCATGACCCGCACGAAGACCTGCTCCGCACCGTCCCATTGGGGCACTTCCCGGATCTCCGTCTCTCCCACCGTGTAATCGATGACCGCCTCTCCGCCCACATACTGAAGCCCCCGGAATTTCACCCATTTCCCGGGCAGAGGGCCGTAGGGTTTGTTATCGCGCCCCAGAATGCGCGAATCTTCGTAGCCGCCCTCCTCCGGGTTGGCCCACATCGGTACGTTGGGGAAAATAAACTTCTTCTCCCCCACGATGCTGGTGTGCGTGCCATGGGATCCATCAAAGGCGATGCCCCTCCAGTCGACAAACTTGTCCCCCGTCCATGCTGCCGCCAACCGCATGGTATCGTGGTCGTAGAGCATCCACGCCTTGCCACTTGCCACGCCGCCCGGGCCGTCGTCCACCCGCACCGTCATGCCTTTCTGGGCGATGTTTCCACCCTCCACCTGCATGGTCCAGAAGAGGACGTTCCCGTAGTCCTGAAGGACATACTGCGGAGCCTTCCTGGGACCCTTGCGCTCCTGCACCGTGCTCATTCCGCGCGGCAGGCGCTCCAGGTAGTCCTCGTTCACCGCGGAGAGCTGATCTTCATTCCTCCCCTTGAGGAAGGTCTCGCGCACATAATGGATCACGTCGTACTTCTGCGCGGTAGTGTATTGCGGCTGCGGCACCATGAGCCCGTAGCCGCGCTCCAGGGTCTGGAACATGCGATAGGGATCGTTCCCATTCTTGAACTGTCCCTGGTGGAACCGCAGGGCGGTCGGAAGGGATCCTTCCTTTTCAATCGTCCCATGACAGGTCACGCAAAGCTGCCCGTAAACCGCCTTGCCCCGGGTCAGGCTTTCCCCGTCCCAGCCGCGCACCAGGGCGGCATGGTCGGCCCTTTCCAGCGGCTGGATCCTCGCGCTGCGCAGGCTGAAGCCCGCCCCGGCCTTCAGTTTCACCCTGGTGCCATAACCCGGAAGGCGACCGTATTTCACCTCCACCAACCTGCGCGGTTTGACTTCCGGCCTGGCTTCCCCACCGGGCTTCCAGTTGTAGTCAGGGGTGTTGACGGTATCCTCCCGACCGCCTGAGAGCGCCTTCACCTCCGCCAGGCTGAGGGCCCGCTTCCACCAGCGCACATTGGCAATCTTCCCGTCCCAGCGCCCCCCGAAGTCGGTCGATCCCGCCCCGATCTTGAAGACATGACTGTCCACGTCGGGACGCATGAACTCCCGGTTGGCCGCCTCCAGGCCGCCATCGACAAAGAGGCGCGCGGTCTTGCCGTCCATCTGCAACACCACCACGTGATCCTTGCCATCGTTGACCCTCTTGCGGCCCTCAATGTCACCGAGCCACCCCACGTCATAAACCATCCTGCCATCACGCAGGAAAAGCATCTTTCCGTTCTCCACCCACTTCCCTGCCGCAGGAGCCTTGGCCACCAGGGGACCATTTCCCCTGGTATTGAACTTCACCATCACGGTGAAATCGCGGTCAAAGCGGAAGGTTCCTTTCGAATCGGCAGCATTGGCCACCACCGCTGCGCCGGCAACCTGTCCCGCCGGGGCCGAATTCTCCACCTCCCCGCCCTCGTTGACCAGCTTGCCCTCGTTCCATTCCCTTACCCGCGCCGCCTGTCCGATGGCATGCTCGTAGGCCACTTCCACCCGTCGCTGTTCCCCCGCAGGCAGGTTCACCACATGATCTCCAAAGACAATCAACTGGGCCTCGGAGGACTCGGTGGCATCATAATCGAGAAGCACCCGGAAGTTCGAGTAGTCCTTCCCCGACTCAAGCGTGCAGGGACCTGTCGTCTCCGGAAAGAGAATCTCCAGGGTCTTTTCCAGGGGAAGGGAGGTCGGCGCGCTGGGAATCTGGGCCCGCAGGACAGCGGACAGCGCAAGGGCCAGAAGGAAGATCGGAAGGAGGGACGACTGGGAACGGTTCACAATTGATGGGATATTGTTCCCCGCCCCTTAGCGGAGATCGCCCCCCCCGCCAATGCGATTTCCATCGCCCCCCGATCACGTCTGCGTGATCTCCACCCCGATCCGCGGTTCATGGCACCGTTCCGGCGGCCCTCACCCGGACCACATGCACCTTGTTGAGGTCATTCCTGCGTTTGCCGAGCCGGAGAAGCCCCTCCCCGCAGGTAGTCCAGATCTCGTGGTCACTGATGCGGCAAACCCCGGAATTGCCCAACGTGGCCCCTTCGTCTGGCAGCAGGGTCCGTTCCGTCCTGCGCATCACGCAAAGGCGACCGGGATCAACCTGTGCGATGAAGAGCGGGGCCCGATGCCGGAAGACATGGTCATTTTCCGCTCCCCGGCGGGTATAGATCAGAAAGAGCCCTTCTCCAATCCTGGCCCAGTGCTGCTGCGTGTTGTAACTGCCCAGGGGTTCCCCGTCCTCAAAGGTCCACTCACGGACCTGCTCGAAAACCAGTCCATCCCGGCTGCGCGTCACATAGCCACTGTGATCCGCCCGCAAGGTGAGATAGAACCACTCTCCGTGCTGGATGAGTGAGGGTTCGTAGAGCCCACGTCCCTCTGGGATGTTGAGCTCCGTTCCATGTTCCACGTAGGAAATCCGTTCGCCGTCGAACCGGCACCGCACCACCACGCTCGTATAATTGAATTTCTTCTGGTCCGCCATGTAGCGAACCGGCAACAGGATCTCACCATTGGGCAGGTCCACCCGCTGTGTGTTCCCCGCATTGGCCGCCGTGATGGCATGTCCCCCATGATCCTTTTCCGGCATCTTGAGAAAACGCAGAGGGCCCCAGGAACCATCCGCGGGATTCATCACGGCATAAGACACCTTCTCCCTCCGCCGGTTCTCCTTGGTTCCTCCCTCGAAGTTGAACGTCTTGCCGGTAGCAATCACCTTCCCCGACCTGGCATGATAGGTCGGCCATAAATCACCTGCGCAAACCTCGTAGCCCTCCTCCTGGCTTGTCCGCTTCAGGGAGGGAATGACCTTCGGGATACTCCAGGTCTTTCCTTCATCCCGGCTCAGTGACTGGTAGATGTCATGAAAGTTGTGCACCCCCCCTCGCCCGGTCTCCGACATGGTGGTGATCCACATCGGTTTCCTTTCTTTCCCCGCTTCGGATGCCGGCACAAAAGCCGTCCGGGCCTGCCACCAGTCCCAACTCCTGTCCCGTCCGGGGATTGCCGTCAGCGCCTCAATCTCCAACTGGACCGGCTTCACCTCCCGGGCAACAACCGTTCCTGCTCCCACTGACAGAAACAACGACCCCGGGATAACGGACAACAGCAATCGAAGCGACATGGCAGAATCCTGATTACAACACGCACACCCCTTGGCCCACCTAAAACATTCAATCGCCTGTTCGCACCTGCAGGCCTGCCGCTGCATGCAGTCGGCCTCCGTGAAACATGGCCCCGTTGAGGGAGCCGGAAAATCACTGATCAGGGGACCGTCTGCCCCGAACCGGACGGGAAGCCGCCGGGTTCGAATCCCCGGCGAATGATTCGGATTTGACCAGGAGGGTGGTATCGCGGACCCTTGACACTGAAAATAAACCTCCTCGGATTCGTCCGATCGCCCTCTTCCATGAAACCCCGGATTCTTCTTTCAGCAGGCGCCCTCGCCCTCGCCTCCCTGCCCCTCCACGCCGTCCAGTACGGTCCCCAGGTCTTTGACCAGCCCGACGGCACCACCAACCTCGGTGACGGCACCACCCTTGCCAGCAACGACGATTCCGCTGCGGTGGAGGGCGGCGCCCTGATCCTCACCAGGGACGGGACGGCCAACACCCATGCTTCCCTGCGCATCCCCGCCCAGGCCGCCTCCGCCCAGGGCTGGACCGCCTCCTTTGAATTCACCCTGGCAGACCAGCCCGGAGACGACCCGGGAGAGGGCTTCTCGTTCTCCTATGGGGCGATCCCGGCCTTCAACAACGGACAGGGCGATCCCGCTGCGGCGGACGCCCACGGTTCCGCGGAAGAAGGATGGGGCGCGACCACCACCCACCTCGCCTTCGAAATCGACACGCGTGACAACGGGGCGGCTGAGCAGGGCCTCAACATCTCACGCGACGGAACCGACCTCGCCTTTGAGAATCGCATGATCCTCACCGACGGTCAGACCCTCAGCGGATCGGTCTGGCTCTCCTGGCATCCCACCAACGGCGCGAGCATGAGCGTTGACCTCGGAGAGGGGTTGTCGCCGGTCTTCACCAACGTGGCCACCCCGGGCTTCGTGGGAAACAACAGTCACCTCTTCGCCCTCAGCGCCCGGACGGCCGGCGCGACCCAGCGCCTTGAAATCGACAACCTGCAGGTCACCACCATCCCACCCGGCTTTATCGTCCTGCCCAACCCCATTATCTCGGAGTTCATGGCGGAAAACGACACCACCCTGGAAGACGAGGACTGCCGGACTTCGGACTGGCTGGAGATATTCAATTCCACTGCCAATGCCATCAACCTCGAGGGCTGGTATCTTACCGACGACCCGGACGAGCCTGCCAAGTGGCCTGTTCCGGACCTCCCCCTCGACGCCAATGAGCGCATGATCATCTTCGCCTCCAACCAGGACCGGATCGAGGGCGAGCTGCACACCGATTTCCGCCTCGACAGCGACGGGGGCTATCTGGCCCTGGTCAAACCGGATGGCCTGACCGTCGCCTCTTCCTACCTCTACCCGCCCCAGATCGGGGATATCTCCTACGGGACCCTGGGCCTGGAACAGACCGAAGGATCCTTCCGCAACCCCACCCCGGGCGATCCCAATGTCGAACCCCAGGGTGACTTCCTGCTGGAAAAGGTCCTCTTCTCGCAGGAGAGCCAGGTCATCACCGAACAACTGAACCTGGAACTGAGCAGCCCGCTCCCGGGAACAACCATCCGCTACACCACCAACGCCACGTCCAACAATCCCACCTGGCGGACCTATACCAATCCCATCCGCATCGACGAAACCACCCGCGTGACCGCCCGCCTCGAGCAACCGGGAAAGGAGCCCGGCCCCCTGCGTGACCGCACCTTCATCAAGCTCGCCTCCAACATGCAGAATGTGAGTTCGCCCCTGCCCCTCATCATCATCGACTCCTTCCGCCGCAACATCGATGCTGAGTCGAGTTCCAACTCGCAGAACCCCAAGCGACCGGTCCACGGGATCTTCATCGACGTGGACCCCGACAGCGGAGTGGCCCGACCAACCGACCTTCCCGACTTCGAGGGACGGGGCGGCATGCGCGTGCGGGGACAGACCTCGTCCGGATTCCCCAAGAAACAGTATTCCTTCGAGACCTGGACCAGCGAAGGGGATGACAAGGACGTGAGCATCTTCGGATTCTCCGAGGAATCGGACTGGGTGATCCACGCGCCCTACTCGGACAAGACGCTCATGCGCAACAAGATCGTCTACGAGACGAGCCGGGAGATAGGCTACCCCGCCAGCCGCACTCTCTTCTGCGAGCTCTATTTCAACACCAACGGAGGGGATGTCTCCAGTGCCGACTACCGCGGGATCTACGTCTTCATGGAGAAGATCAAGCGGGACGACAACCGCGTGAACATCAAGGAACTGCAGAACTGTGACAACGGCCGGTCGGAGGTGACCGGCGGCTACATCTTCAAGAAGGACAAGGGCCAGTCCGTGGACGTCACCTTCAACACCAAGAGGGAAGGCCACACCCTCGCCTTCGTGGAACCCGATCAACCGACCCAGGCCCAGCGGGAATGGCTCGACGCCCACGTCGACCGTTTCGAGGACACCCTGTGGGGGAGCCGCTTCGACCATCCCACCCGCGGCTACCGCACCTTCATCGACATGCAGTCCTTCATCGACACCCACATCTGGGTGGAGGTCTACAAGAACATCGACGGCTACCGCCTGAGCAGCTACTTCTACAAGGATCGCGGACGCAGGATCGTGGCCTCCCCGGTCTGGGACTATAACCTCTCCCTGGGGAATGCGGACTATCTGCAGGGTGAGTTTCCCAACGGCTGGTATTACACGCAGCTCAGCAGCAATGCCTATCCCTGGTACGACCGCCTTTTCCTCGATCCTGAATTCAACCTCCGCTACTGGGACCGCTGGTTCGAATTGCGGGAGGGCATCTTCGATACCGAAGCCATGATGGCGCGTATCGACAACTACGTGTCCCTGCTCAATGCGCCGGCCCGGCGCAACTTCCAGAAGTGGCGCATCCTCGGCAACCACCTCTGGCCCAACGCCCAGAGCTGGACTCCCCCGGCGCCCCTGCCCGGGAGCGACCGCAACCTGGCCGGAGCCCGCAACCGGCGGGCCTACCGTGATGAAACCGACTGGATGAAGGGCTGGCTGACCGCCCGCCTGGCCTGGATCGACGACCAGAGCGACAATCCGCCCGTCTTCAGCCAGGACGGAGGGGTGATTTCCCCCGGAACCAGCCTCGCCATCACCAATCCCAATGCCGGAGGGGGACAGATCTACTACACCACCGACGGCAGTGATCCCCGCCTGCCCGGCAATCAGAACGTGACCGCCCTGCTGTCAGCGGAATCGCAATGCCGTTACACCATCCCGGAAGCGGAAATCCCGGACTGGAACACGGTGGATGGTCCCGCTGACCTGGCAGGCTGGAACACGGGCCCGGCCGGTCTGGGATACGAGAGAACCCCGGGGCCCTACGCCACCCTGATCAACACGAACCTGCCCGCCGGAACCACCAGCGCCTACGCCCGTTTCGAGTTCGAGATCGCGGAGCAGTCCACCCTGGACGCCCTGGTCGCACTCAACCTGCGCATGCAGTATGACGATGGATTCGTCGCGCATCTCAACGGCGTGAAAGTCGCGAGTGCCAACGCTCCGGACACCCCGTCTTGGAACTCGGTGGCCACCAACACCCGCGAGGGCGAGGTCGGCACCAGCATCCACACCCTCAGCCTCACTTCCTTCAAGAGCGACCTGCTGATCGGAACGAACGTTCTGGCCATCCAGCTCCTCAATACCGGCACCACCAGCAACGGCCTGCTCTGCAGCCCGGAAATCCAGGCCAGCAGTTCGGATGATGCACCCTCCTCCAGCGCCCGCCTCTACCGCCAACCCCTCCCCCTCGACAGCTCGCAGACGGTGCGGGCCCGCGTAAAGACCTCCTCGGGATGGTCTCCCATCCAGACGGAGGCCTACCTCGTCAACGGCGTAGCGGCCGGACCGGCCAACCTGGCGGTAAGCGAGCTGAACTATCGCCCCTCTCCGGGCATCTCGGAGGCGAGCCGGGGCTTCGACGCGCGAGTCGACTTCGAGTATGTCGAGGTGATGAACATCTCGGAGGTGGACGTGGATCTGAGTGGAGTGGCCTTCACCCGCGGCATCGGGTTCAACTTCGATCTCGGAGAGGTACGCTACCTGGCCCCGGGTGAACGGGTGGTGGTGGTTTCCAATCGCGATGCCTTCCGCCTGCGTTACTCCCACCTGACCTCGGCCGTGCGCATCGCCGGCGAGTATAACCAGAATCTCAGCAACGACGGGGAGACCATCATCCTGAGCGCGGCGGACGGATCCGATATCCGCAACTTCGCCTACAACGACAAGGATCCCTGGTCTGAACTGGCCGACGGCGACGGACTCTCGCTGGTGCTGCGCAATCCCCTCGGCAACCCCGACCACTCCGACCCCCTCAACTGGCGCTCCAGCACCATCGTCGACGGGGCCCCGGGTGGCAGTGACGGCAGCGAGTTCACCGGCGATCCGGATGCCGACAGCGACGACAACGGGATCAACGACTTCCTGCAGTATGCCCTCGCCCCGGAAGGAACCACCCCCAACCTGCCCTCCATGGCGATCCAGCCCTTCGACCTGGGCGAGGAAGGAGACGGCGGGGACTTCATGACCTTCAGTTACACCCGCAACCGCATCGCCGACGACGTGAACTACGCCGTGCAGCAGAGCCCCAACCTGAGGGACTGGTCTCCCGGAACGGCCGAAACCATGGAGCTTATCGAACGCATTGAAAACGCGGACGGCACCGACACCATCAGCTTCCGCCTCAAGAAAGAGGTGACGGAAGCGAAGGAGCTCTTCCTCCGGTTGGCCGTTGAGAAAAACTGAGCCCGTCATTCTCGCCAGCGGCGAGCTCCCCGGCACCCGCGAGCGTCTCTTCCTGCGCCTCCAGCTCTCCTCAAGGGAGGAAGGCACCCACCGTTCCGTCCTACTTCCTGCGGTAGCAATCCAGGCGGGCGCCCACCCGCAGGTAGAGGCTGTTGTGAGCTACCGCCGGACTGGCGTCCACCCAGGTGACTTCATCTCCCGCCCTGAGATCCGAGATGGCCAGCACCCGTGCTTCCTTGTCCACCTCGATGGAGTAGGCCTCGCCGTCCCGCGAAAGGCAGAAGAGCCTGCCGCCGATGAGGAGTGGCGAGGCATAGAAGTTGCCCTGGAACTTCTTCTCCCACTTCGGTTGACCCGAGCGGGGATCGACCGCCTGCAGCACCCCTCGATCGGCCAGCACGTAAAGAGTCTTTCCATCCGACACCGGGGTCGGGACGTAGGGGGCATTGTTCTCCAGCTGCCAGACCACCTCGGCCTTCCCGCCACTGGCATCGGGTGGACGCACCGCGAGGAAGACGTTGTTGCCGCCCTCCCGCTTGCAACCCACCGTGAGCAACGAGTCCTTCTCCCCGCTCCCGGCCAGGATATCGACCGGCGAGACAATGCAGCGCTCGTTGAAAACATCGGGCAGGGACCAAAGCTCCCGTCCGTTCTCAACATTCAAGCCCCGCACTCCGATGCTGGTGCTGCTCACCACCACTTCATACTCCGGGCCATCAGCACCGTGACGCCTGCGGATGAGCGGGGTCATGTAGGTCGTCTTGGGACTCGGACGGGGATACAGTCTCTTCCATTCGGGCTCACCTGTCTTTCCGTTCAGGGATGCCACGTATCCTCCGCGCTGGTGCAGATGGGCGATGATCACCGAGCCCTCGTGAATAACGGGAACAATGTTCAAACCGTGGGCTCCCTTGAACTCCCCGATGTCGTAATTCCACAGGTCCCTGCCCTCATGCGAGCAGGCCGAGAGGACCGCCACCTTGCGGCTGGAATCATACCAACTGAAGACCACCAGGTCCTCAGCCAATGCCGGAGTGGCTGCCGCGGTATTGTTCATCTTGTGGGTGAGGTAGGCACCGACCTTCACTTCCTTGCGCCAGAGCGGCGTGCCAGCCTTGGCCTCGAAGCAATGCAGTCGAACAAGCCCCCTGGCACGGTCTTCCGAGGTCACAAACACGCGATTGTCCCAGACCACGGGCGAACTGCTTCCCGGACCGGGCAGGGACACGGACCACGCCCGCGTACTCTCGCCCAGTTCGAGAGGAATTTCCTGCCCGGCCGCCACTCCCGATCCATCGGGACCTCGGAAACGGGGCCAGTTTCCGCCCTCGCCGGCGGCACTTTCTAACAAAAGCAGGCTCACCCATGAGATGAGGGCAGTTCCCTTCATTGTTCTGCAGCGCAAATCCTTCATTCGTCCTGACAGCACACTACGCTGTCGTATTCTCGTCCCCTGGTCAACCGCCCGCTGAACTCGCATCCCAACCACCGAATTTGACGAGCTTCCCTTGTTGAATTATAATCCAGTCAGGGTAAAGCCCCTCCCCACGCCAACGTGCAGACTTGCATGCCCGTGTCGCTCTCCCTATCCCCCTAACATGGAATTCCCAAAACCCCATTCCGCAAAGGGACTCCTTTTCAGCCTGCTCCTGCTGGCAGGATCCCTCCTCTCCCCCGCCGCCCCCATCATTTCCGAAATCCTCGCCGACAACGAGTCGGGCCTGCGGGATGAGGACGGTGACTGGGAGGACTGGCTGGAACTCTACAACCCCGATCCCGATCCGGTTGACCTCGGTGGCTACTTTCTCACTGATCGCCCGGAAAACCTTCCCAAGTGGCGCATCCCCGACAACACCGTCCTCCAGCAGGGGCAGTTCCTTCTCCTCTTCGCCTCGGGCAAGGACCGGGCGGTGGCCGGCCAGCAACTCCACACCAGTTTCAAACTCGAGAACAACGGCGAATACCTGGCCCTCGTTGGACCGGACGGAGTGGCCATCATCCATGAGTTCTCTCCCACCTATCCTGTCCAGTTCAACGATGCCTCCTACGGCGTGGAACAGGAACCTGTCACCGCGGAGGATATCCTGGTCGATGTGGATGCCGCCTGCTCCACCCATGTCCCCCCTGACAACAACCTCGGGATCAGCTGGACCCAGATCACCTTCAACGACAACCTGTGGACCGCAGGCTTCCTGGGAGCCGGTTACGATCGCGGCATCGGCTACGGCGACCTGATCAAGGCGGATCTTGAGCAGGTGGCCTTCAACCAGAGCTCCTCGGTCTATCTCCGGGTTCCCTTTGACCTTGATCGGACCGACAACATCATCAGCCTCGCCCTTGACCTGCAGTATGACGACGCCGTGGTTGCCTACCTCAACGGCGTGCGGGTCACCTCCCTGAACGCGCCCGGCTCCCTTGGTTTCAATTCCGTCGCCCTGAGTGACCGGCCCGACACGGAGGCCCTCGACTTCCAGGCAATCCCGCTCAACAGCCACCTCCACCGGCTGCGGGTCGGACAGAATGTCCTTTCCCTCCACCTCATGAACTCGGCCGCCGACGACGACGACCTCCTCGTCCGGCCCCAGCTCAGCGCCATCAGGGTGACCGACCTCACCCTCGGCAACCAGGCCTACTTCGCCACCCCCACCCCGGGACAGCGAAACGGCAGCCAGGAGCAGCTCCCCACCAGTGAGGTGATCTTCTCCCACCGCAGCAGGACGTTCAGCGACAACTTCGAGATTACCCTCGCCAGCACCTTCCCCGACGAGGTGGTCCGCTACACCACCGACCGCTCAGAACCCGAAGCGACCTCTCCCCTCTACACCGGACCCATCACGATCACCGATTCCATCCAGATCAGGGCACGCGTCTTCGGTGAGAACAATGCGGCCGGACCCATCAAGATGCGAAGCTTCCTCAAACTGGGGGACGCCAACCTGCGGCAATTCAACTCCAATCTGCCCATTATCATTCTGGAAACCTGGAACCGGGGAGATCCCGGGGGCGGCAATCCCATGGACGGGTTCATGGCCATCATCGAACCCGACCCGGAAACCGGTCGCGCCAGGATGACCGATGAGTTTGACACCGATACCCGGGTGGGCCTCAAGCGCCGTGGTTCCTCGTCCTTCGGCTGGCCCAAGTATTCCATGACCGTGGAGGCCCGGGACGAAGAGGGTCTCGACAAGGGGATCACCCCCATCGATCTGCCCCGCGAATCCGACTGGGTCCTGAGCGGACGCTACCAGTTCGACCGCGCCCTCATGCGCAACGATCTCATCTACGAACTGAGTCGTCAGACCGGAGAGTATGCCACCCGCACCAAGTTCGTGGAGGTCATTCACAACGTCCGCGGTGGCCCCCTCACCTACACCGGCGACTACTTTGGCGTCTACTCCCTGACGGAGAAGATCAAGCGTGATGACAGCCGCGTCCCGGTGGCCCGTCTGGATCCCCGCGCTTCCCGGGAACCCACCATCTCGGGTGGCTACATGTTCAAGAAGGATCGCCTCGACCCGGGAGACAGCGGATTCAACGTGGGCGGCCTGGGCAGGCTGGGCTGGGTGGAGCCAAAAGAGCGGGAGGTCTCCAGCCGGCAACGTGCCTGGCTGGTGACGCACATGAATAAGGCCAACGCCGCCATCAGCGCGGGGGACGGAGTCAATCCGACCACCGGCAAGCACTTCACCGAGTACATCGACCAGTTTTCATGGCTCCGTCATCACTGGCTCAACACCCTGGCCATGAACGTGGACGGTTTCCGGCTCAGTGGTTACTACTACAAGCACCGCAGTGACACCAACGGGGGGAAAATCGGAGCGGGACCGATCTGGGACTTCGACCGCACCATGGGCTCCACCGACGGCCGGGACGATAATCCCTCCCAGTGGAACGGCTCCGGCGATTCCAGCCGGACATGGAACGACGGCCGCTACATCTGGTGGGGCCAGGTTCTCGCCAACCCCGATTTCCGGCAGGCTCATACCGACCTCTGGCAGGAACTGCGCGAAAATGTCTTCTCCACCGTCAATATCGAGTCCGTCATCAACGACTTTGCCCGACAGATAGACGGACGGGATCCGCTTGGAGCGAATGCTCCAGCCCTCGGACGCAGCCCAGCCGAACGCAACTTCAGCAAATGGGGCAATACCAGCCACCGCAACGAGGTCCGCATCCTCAAGCAATGGCTACGAACGCGGGTTGGCTGGATCGACCGCCAGTACACCGCCAAGCCACTCTTCAGCGCCCTCGACGGCATGAAACAGCCGGGCCTCGTCGTGGCCGGGGACGAGTTCTCCTTCGTGGGCGACGGGGTGATCTTCTACACCACTGATGGATCGGATCCCCGGGCATCGGGTGGCAATTCCTCCCCCACAGCACTCCCCGCCAATTCGAACGAGCCGATTGAAATCGAGGGCACCACCACCATCACCGCCCGGGCCCGCAACGGTCGTGGTCTCACCGCATGGAGTGGTCCGGTGACCGCCCACTTCCTGATCGGACCCATTGCAGACGCCTCCAATCTGGTGGTCACCGAAGTCCATTATGCTCCCCTGCCGCCCGAGACCTCCGAAGAACTCGCTGCCGCCGATGACGCCTCGGATCTCGAGTTCATCGAGATGAAGAATATCAGCACTGAAACCATCAATCTCACCGCCGTGAAATTTGCCGAGGGCCTGGACTTCGATTTCACCTTCTCTGACGTGACCTCCCTGGCACCCGGCGAGTTCGTCCTGATCGTCCGGAACAAGGCTGCCTTCGAGGCCCGCTACGGAACGGCTCACAGCGACCACATCGCGGGCGAATACGCTCCCACCCGACTTGAGAACGCGGGTGAACAGCTGCACCTGGTGGACGGGATTGGAAACACCATCGCGAACTTCCGCTACAGTGACGGTCCCCCCTGGCCCGAAGCGGCCGGCAAGGATGGTGTCAGCATGGTCCTGGATTCCTCCGCCCTTCCCGATCCCGATTATAATGAAGCCGGGAACTGGATCAGCAGTGCGATTATCGGCGGAACACCCAACGCCGACGAGGTCATGAGCGGATTCTCGGGCAATGCCACTGCCGACAACGACGGCGACGGTTATCCCAGGCTCATCGAGTATGTCCTCGGCACCAGCGACAGTAATCCGAACGACACCACGGACAGAATCTCCACTGAAATCAGGAGCATGGAAGGACAGGGCGTCCTCACCATGAGCTTCCGCCGGATCAGTGACACCGTGAATGTGACCCTGATTCCACAGTTCAGCCTCGACCTGGAAAACTGGTTCGGGGGAGAGGAATTCGTCCCGCTGGTCTCGGAAGAAGCCCAGGGCGATGGAACGACCATCGTGACCTACCGGGCCTCTCCGCCACAGCAGGAGGGCGTCCCGCGGCTCTTCATGCGCCTGCGAGCCGAGGTCGTGCAACCCTAGCCCCTGCTACTTTTTCCGCTTCAACCGGCCCTGGTACTCCGGGCGCTCGCGCCACGCCTTGAAGTAAGGCCGGTAGGCTTCCAGCTCCGTCCAGAAGATCCGGGGCGGCTGGGGAGAATCAACCTTGCCGGAGGGGTAATCCTTTCCCGCCACACTCGCATCAACCGTCGCGTTCCATTTTTGGAAGGCCTTGCGAAGGCGCTGAGCCACCTCCGGGTGCTTGGCGCTCACATCCTCCTTCTCCGCTGGATCGTCACCCAGGTGGTAGAGCTCAAAGTCTCCCTTGTTCACGTTCTTCGAGTAGAGCTTGAACTCGTTGTCGACCAAGGCGCCCCGCACCGCGCTCCGAAACCCGATCGGCTTGCGGCGCGGACCCAGCTCCCTCTCGAAGAGCGGACGCAGACTCTGTCCGTCTTGCGGCTGGAGCATGGAGGCAGCGGGGAGCCCCGCCACTTCCGCCAGGGTGGGAAAGATATCCATGGTGGCGGCCGGAAACGAGGTCACCCGTGGCTTGGTGATTCCCTTCGGCCACTCGATGACTCCCGGTACGCGCAGGCCACCCTCGAAGAGCGATCCCTTGTAGCCCCGCAGTCCGCCCACCGTGTCGGGCTTGAATCCCGCAAGCCCCCCGTTGTCGCTGCAAAACCAAACCAGGGTATCGGGGGCGATTCCAATCTCGCGCAATCCCGCCCGCAGGGTTCCGAGACTGCGATCCATGGCCGCTAGTTCCGCGTAGTGATGCTGCGACCTCTCATCGAGATTCGCGAAGAGCTTGAGATCCCGTTCCAGGCCCATCCACGGGCTGTGCGGGGTGCCAAACCAGATCACCGTAAAGGAGGGATTCTCCGCCTTGGCCTGCGCGCCGATGAACTTGAGCGCTTCCGCCACGATGACTTCCGAGGAATCGCCCGTGAACTCCTCGAACTTCCCCTTCCGGCTCATCACCGGATCCTTGTCGAAGAAGTTTGTCACCGAGAGCCATTCTTCGAATCCGAAGCCACCCGGGCCGTGGGTGTCTTCCTTCAGGATGGGAACTCCCGGCCCACGCAATCCGTTGAGGTGCCACTTCCCGAAATGTCCGGTGGCATAGCCCGCCCCGCGGAGCGCCACCGCCAGGGTCTTCTCCTGCTTGCGCAGGGCAAAACCGTGGCTCTGCACTCCGGTCCGGTTGTGCGTCCGCCCGGTCAGGACCGTCGCCCGCGTCGGGGAGCAAACCGGCCCCCCCGCATAAAACCTGTCAAAGCGCAGCCCGCCCGCCGCCATCGCATCGAGGTGCGGGGTCTTGAGCACCGGGTGGTTGTAATACCCGGTCTGCCCCCAGCCCATGTCGTCAGCCATGACGAGGACGATGTTTGGCTTTTGCGCGTGGCAGGGGATGAAAGCAACGAGCAGGAAGAAGGCGGCGGGAAGGATTCTCATGACTTGATCAGGTTGTGAAAGCCATCCCACCATTCTTCCTCCAGCGTGGCAACTCATCACGATCCGAAGGAGCTGTGGCGTATCTACCCGGACATGGAACCCGGGCCAGCTGGTTTACTTTTTGAGTGCCGAAACCTTGTCCGCCCACGCGATGCCCCGGTCGAAGAACACTGCGAACGGCTTGTAGTTGTGATACGGCACTGCACCCTGCCGCCATTGCTGCACGAAGCCGTCGTAGCTGCGCCGCATCCTCTGGAGAAGATCCTCGTGCTTCTCCGGACGCGGGACGAGGTTTTCCAGTTCCAGGGGATCCCGCTCCGTATCATAAAGCTCTTCCACCGGTTCGAAACCCTCCCCGCTCCAGGGCCAGTAAATGTACTTCGTCTCCCTCGTGACCACCGCGAGACTGTGAACCTCGGACGGGCCCCAGACATTGATGAGAGGCAGGGCGGCGCGGATGCTGCCCTGCGGATTCCCGTAAAGCGGCAGGACGCTGCGGCCATCGATCCCCGCCGGAGCCTCCACCCCCGCCAGTTCCAGGATCGTGGGCATGAGGTCGACATTCCCGGTCAGAGCGTCACACCGCAGCTTCTTCCCGCTGTTGGCCTGGCGCGGGTCATGGATAATCAGGGGAACGCGGGACGATTCCTCATAGGGCAGAACCTTGGATCCGTACCCGTGCGATCCGCAGAGGAATCCGTTGTCGGAGGTGAAGATCACGACCGTGTTCCCCGCCACCCCGTGTCTTTTCAGGGCTGCCCGGATCATCCCCGTCGCCACGTCGACGGCGTAGACCTGCTGGTGGTAGGTGGCCATCACTTCGTCGTACTTGTTCGCATAGTTCCAGCCGTAGAACCGCTCGTATTGCCGTCCCCGGCGGCTCTGCCTGGCAAAATGCAGGCCATACTCGCGCCCGAAGTTCCCGGGCCTGGTAAAGGTCTTGTCGGCGTAGACGGCCTCGTCCAGTGGATCCGGAGTGGCGGGCTTGTGGGGAGCCTTGAAGCTGATGGAGAGGCAAAAGGGCTTCCCTGCCTTCGCGGCCTCCGCAATGAAATCCGCCCCGAAGGCCCCATACGAACGTGAGGAATGGGGATACTTCCCGGCATAGGCGGCCATCGATTTGTTCCTCGCGGTCTGGTAATGCGTCTGCCCCGGCCCCGCTCCCCACTTGTCGAAGTCCTTCTCCGGCAACAACCCCTTCTTCCCCGGTCTCTCGGTGACCACGAATCCGATCTTACCCGCCATGGCGGTCAGGTAGCCCGCCTTCTTCAGGAGGATCGGATAGGAATCGGCCCAGTGTGAGCCATGCAGAGCCCCATGTTCAAAATTACACCCGTGCCTGAACTCAAAGTTGCCGGTCATGATGTTGGCCCGGCTTCCCATGCAGATTGCAGTGCTGACATAATGACAGTCAAAGACCATGCCGTCCTTCGCGAGGGCATCAAGGTGGGGGGTCTTGACCTCCTCATTCCCATAACACCCCATTGAATAGGTGCACTGGTCATCAGTAAGCAGAAAAACAATATTGGGTCTCTCCTCTCCACCGGGAGAAGCCGCTGCCACGGGACCTGAAAGGCAGAAAATGCAGGACAGCAGCAACAACGGGAACTTCATCGTATGGGAGATGGTCGTCAGTATTGCCGCGGAAGCGATCAGGAAGTCGCTGTTTCTCCACCCCTTCCATGCCGTCGCCCCCCGCGGAGGGGTTTTAAGCCTTGAAGCTGTCAAACAACTCCCCTAAACCCCGCCCCCGAATTCACGCCAAAACATGTCTGACGCTTCCTCTGATATCGGACTCGTGGGCCTTGCGGTCATGGGTCAGAACCTCGCCCTGAACATAGCTGACCATGGCTTCAGGATCTCCGTCTACAACCGCACCACTTCCAAGACGGACGACTTTGTGGCCGCCAACCCGGATACTCCCGGAGGTCTGGTCGGCACGAAAACCCTTGAGGAGTTCGTTCAGTCCATCAAGCGCCCGCGT
Source organism: Akkermansiaceae bacterium UBA7890 (assembly GCA_002501065.1). Classification (GTDB taxonomy): domain Bacteria; phylum Verrucomicrobiota; class Verrucomicrobiia; order Verrucomicrobiales; family Akkermansiaceae; genus Roseibacillus_B. The sequence continues at coordinate 12,816 of DLRK01000200.1, read as the reverse complement.
AAGATCATCATCCTGGTTCAGGCCGGGGGCCCCACTGACGCGGTGATCGACGGGCTGACCCAGGTCCTCGACCCCGAGGACATCATCATTGACGGGGGAAACTCGCTCTGGACCGATACCATTCGCCGGGAAAAGGATCTCAACGAAAAGGGATTCCGGTTCGTTGGTTCCGGGGTCTCGGGTGGGGAGGAAGGTGCGCGCTTCGGTCCGGCCCTCATGCCCGGCGGGAAGGAAAGCGCCTGGCAGGAACTCCAACCCATCTGGGAAGCGATTGCGGCCAAGGTCGACGAAGAGACCGGCAAGCCCCTGGAAGGCGCCGCAGCGGGCAAACCCATCGAGGGTGGTGTCCCCTGCGCGACCTACATCGGCGAAAATGGTGCGGGCCACTACGTCAAGATGATCCACAACGGCATCGAGTATGGCGACATGCAGATGATCTGCGAGGCCTACAGTCTGATGGGGAACCTCCTCGACATGCCCCCCGCGGAAATGAGCGCGATCTTCGGAGAATGGAACCAGGGCGTCCTTGATTCCTTCCTCATCGAAATCACCACCGACATCCTGGGACAGGACGATCCCGAAACCGGTCAACCCTTCGTCGATATCGTGCTCGATACCGCCGGCCAGAAGGGAACCGGCAAGTGGACCTCGGTCAACGCCCTCGACATGGGCATCGCGGCACCCTGCATCGCGGAGGCCGTCTTCGCCCGCTTCATCAGTGCCATCAAGGAAGAACGGGTCGCCGCCTCCAAGGTCATCAGCGCCGAATTCGAACCCTTTGAGGGCGACCGGGCCGTGTTCGTGCAGGCCATTCACGATGCGCTCTACTGTTCCAAGATCTGCTCCTACGCCCAGGGCTTCCAACTCATGCGTGAAGCGCAGAACGAGTACGGCTGGAAGCTGGACTTCGGACAGATTTCCATGATCTGGCGGGGCGGCTGCATCATTCGCGCCCGCTTCCTCCAGAAAATCTTCGAGGCCTACCAGGCCAATCCCGGGATTGCCAACCTCCTCCTCGACCCCTACTTCAAGAGCGAAATCGACCGCTGCCAGGCCAACTGGCGCAAAGTGGTGGCCACCGCGGCCCTGCACGGCATCCCCATCCCCTGTTTCAGTTCGGCACTCTCCTACTACGACAGCTACCGCAGCGCCCGCCTCCCGGCCAATCTCCTGCAGGGACAGCGCGACTTCTTCGGAGCCCACACCTACGAGCGGGTGGACAAGGAGCGTGGTCACACCTTCCACATCGACTGGCCCGCCGCCGACCGGCCGCAGATCCAGATCCAGCCGTAAACGGCCTACTTCCCGCCCTTCGTTCCGATCGCGATCAGCTTGAACCGCGTCCGAAAGAAGAGCATCCCCTCGGCCAGAGCCGGTGAGGCCAGGCAGGTATCGTCCAGCTCATTCTCAGCTGCCACCGAGAATTCATCGCCCGCCTTCACCACGAAGACCTTCCCGGTTTCTCCCGCAAAGAAGAGATGACTGCCATCGGAAACAGGTGAGGCGGTGAATCCTCCGCCGCCCTGCCCGATCCGCTCGCGATAGCGGATCTCGCCGGAGGCCGCATCAAAGCAGGTCAGGACACCCCCCCCGTCGCAACTGTAGAGGTTCTTCCCCACCACGATGGGCGTGGCCATGTAGGCACCCTTGCGCCCATGAACCCAGGGAATGTGCTCGCTGGTCTCGTCGAGTTTGCGAAGCGTGATCTCACCCCGGGCGCTCAACCTGACTGCGCGCATGGGGCTGTATCTGCCGTGCGCATTGCTCAGGAACACGTTCCCGTGGGCAGTGACCGGGGTCGGCACCGGGATGTCCCCGCCACCCTGGAGCTTCCAGATCTCCTCACCGCTCTCGAAGTCGTAGGCCCCGGTGTGATGCCAGCCGTTAACGAGAATCTGGGTCCTCCCCTCGTGCTCCACGATGGTGGGGGTCCCCCAGGTCGGCACATCCTTCCGTGCTCTCTTCCATAGTTCCCTGCCGTCCTCCAACTGGTAGACCGCGAGAAAGGATCCCTCCTGCACATCGCAAAGGACCACGACCTTGCCGTCGTGAATGACCGGTGAACTCCCAAATCCCCACTGGGCGGTCTTCACCCGGAACCAGCCCGCATCCATGGGCCCGAGATCCTTTCGCCAGCGCAACTCTCCCTCCATGTCAAAACAGAAGAGGCCCTCTGATCCGAAAATGGCCACCAGGTTCTTTCCATCCGTGGCGGGGGTCGAATTGCAATGGGTGGCCTTGGTGTGGCGCTTGACCTTTGGTTTCCCCTCGAACCCCAGCTTGTTGAAGAGAATCGCTCCCGTCGCCTTGTCGATGGCGAGCAACCGCCATTGCTGTACGCCATTGTCGCGGGCGGATCCAACATCACCCCTGACCTTCACATCCAGTTCCTGCACTCCCTCGGTGACCGCGGTGGCGAGATAGACCCGATCGCCCCAGACAATGGGGGAAGCATGCCCAAGGCCCTTGATCCCGGTTTGCCAGCGCACATTTTCCTGTTTTCCCATGTGCCAGCGGATGGGCAGTCCGGCATCCGGCAGAATTCCCCTCGCACGGTGGCCCCGGAACTGGGACCACTGCCCCGCCGGGGCCAATCCCGGAGCGGGCAGGGCAGCCCTGGCGGTCTCTTCAGCTCCCTCCGCCCCAGGTAGCGTCGAGCTGATCATTACTCCGGCGAGGAGGAGGTGGTGGAATGGTCGCATGGCAGATAATTCCCGACAGATTACCAGTAAAACCAATCTCCGCCCAGAGCAGGAATTCAAGTTGCAGGGAGGGCCTGCCGGAGTGCTCCTCAATCGTCCAGACCGACCATCGCATCGACCTCCTGATCGTAGTCGACGCCCGACAATCCAAAGCCGAAGAGCTTGAGAAACTCTTCCTGGTAATTATTGAAATCCGTAATCTCCCGGAGGTTTCCGGAGGTCACCTGGGGCCAGATCTCCCTCACCCTGTCCTGGATGTCCGGCTCCATCTCCCAGTCATCGATCCGGATGAGCCCCTTGTCATCGAGTTGCGGTTCGTTGTTGTTGTAGAGGTGCGTGGAGAAGAGCCGCTGGATCTGCTCGATCGTTCCCTCGTGATTTCCCTTCTCCTTCATCACGTGATAGAGGATGGAGATGTAGAGCGGCACGACCGGGATGGCCGAACTGGCCTGCGTCACCAGTGCCTTGTTGACAGAGACGTAGGCACCTCCATCGCCATTCGCCTTGAGCAGAGCATCGATTTTCCGGGCCGCATTCCGCAGGTCGATCTTGGCGCGTCCCATCGTGCCGTTGGTGTAGACCGCCCAGGTCGCTTCCGGGCCAATATAGTCATACGCCAACGCAGTCGTGCCCGGGGCCAGCACTCCCCCCTCGGCCAGGGCTTCCATCCAGAAGCTCCAGTCCTCGCCTCCCATCACCGCCACCGTGTCGGTGATTTCCTGTTCGGTGGCTGGTTCAATGGTCACCTCGCTCACTATCCCCTGGTCGGTATCCAACGTCCTGGAGGTGTAGTCCTGACCAATCGGCTTCAGGACCGACCTGTGGATCTTGCCCGTGCGCGGATGCTCCCGCCGGGGCGCAGCCAGGCTGTAGACGACCAGATCGACCTGCCCGAGATCAGCCTTGATGGCCTCCACCACCTGCGCCTTCATTTCATCGGAAAAGGCATCGCCGTTGAAGCTCCGCGCATAAAGGCCCTCCGCTCCAGCGGCCCGGTGAAAGGCGGCGGAATTGTACCATCCCGCCGTGGCACACTTCTTCTCCTCGGGAGGGCGCTCGAAAAAGACCCCCATCGTTCTGGCTCCACTTCCAAAGGATGCCGTGATCCGGGACGCCAGGCCGTAGCCGGTGGAGGCTCCAATAACGAGAACGTTCCCTGGGCCGTTCGCGATGGCGCCCCTCGCCTTCACGTAATCAATTTGTTCCTGCACGTGAGCAGCGCATCCCGTGGGATGAGCCGTGAGACATACAAATCCCCGCACTCTCGGCTTGATGATCATGAAGCGAACTCTCCGGACGTCACCCACGGCGGTCGAGCAAAACCTGTCCCTTCCGGTCATTTTGGGTCCTGGTGGGTGGCTGCTACCAGGCCATCAGGGGCTAGACAGTCTTCCCAGCAGGATTCATACCCGTCCCCGTGAATCTCACAGGAAAACGCGCAGTCGTCTTTGGTGGCACTTCAGGGATCGGACTCGCTACGGTCCAACAACTGGCCACCGCAGGGGCAAAAGTTGTCGCCGTGAGCCGCTCCGCGGAAGAGCAGCCGCCACCCGCCGGGGGGGTGTGCCGGCGATCAGTGGATATCCTCGATCGAGACGCCCTCACCGCCTTCTACAAGGAAGCCGGCCCCTTCGACCTGGTGGTGAACACGGCCGTTCCGGCCGGCCGGGAGCAGGGGCCCTTTCCCGGGATGGACCTCGACGGCTTCCAGGCCACTTTCAACAAACTGTGGGGCTACGTGAACACGGTCCACCTGGGGCTGTCCCATTTCACGGATCAGGCGTCCATCGTGCTGGTGAGTGGATTCCCGGCCCGCAAATGCAAACCCGGGGCTTCCGCCATCTCCACGGTGGGCCATGCGGTGGAGGGGTTCGTGCGTGCCATTGCCCCCGAGATCGCCCCCAGGCGGATCAACATCGTTTCGCCTGGTATCATCGACACCCCTCTCTTCCCGCAGGAAGGTGCCGAGCGGGAAGAGTTTTTCCAGAAAGCGGTCGGCGACCACGCCATTGCCCGTCCCGGCCGGGCCGAGGAGGTAGCGCAGGCTATTCTCTTCCTGCTACAGAACGACTTCACCACCGGCACCGTGATCGACGTCGATGGCGGAGCCTCCTTACCCTGACCTGTTGCAGGTTCCTCCCGGACCGGTCGTCACCGCTTTCCCGGGAACAGGACTCTAGCGCTGCACCCGGGCGTTGCCCTTCCAGATACTCCAGACCTGGTCTTCATCGGCGGGCTGGCCATAGTCGGTGAGAAGGGTCGCGGCCAATGCTCCGCTGGCCCAGCCGAACTGGGCGCACTTCTCGCCTTCCCAGCCGCGCAGGATGCCATACAGCAGTCCGCCCACAAAACCGTCCCCGCCACCAATCCGGTCGAGGACCCCGATCTCACGGGGCTCAATGACGTGCCAGTCGTCACCATCGGCCACGATACCACCCCATTCGTGCAGGTTCACGCTAATCACTTCCCGGAGGGTCGTGGCGTAGGCCGAGGCGTTGGGGAACTGCTCCTTCACCCGGTTGATCATCTCCTTGAAGCTGTCGATCTTGCCGGCGATATCCTCGCCCCCGGCTTCCGGCCCTTCCACTCCGAGGCAGAGCTGAAAGTCCTCCTCGTTTCCAACGAGAACATCAGCAAGGGTTCCAATTTCGCAGAAGGCTTCACTCAGTTCCTCCTCCCGTCCCTTCCAGAAGGTCGCGCGATGGTTGAGGTCAAAGGAGATCTTGGTGTCATACTTCTTGGCCGAGCGGGCCACATCGAGGCAGAACTGGGTCGAGTTTGGCGAGAGCGCAGCGATCAGGCCCGACAGGTGGACGATCTGGGCACCCTCTTCTCCGAAAATCCGCTCGAGATCGAAATCCCCGGCCTTGAGGTCGCGGCCCACTTCACCAGCCCGGTCGTTCCAGACCCGGGGCCCACGCGAACCCGTCCCACTGTCCGCCATGTTGATATGGTGCCGATAGCCCCAGGGACCACCCTGCTCGATATCAGGACCCTCGTAGTCCATATGTCGACCGGCCAGGTTGTCCTTGATGAGGCGGGAAACCGGACTACCCTTGATGAAGGCGGTCAGAATCTTGACCGGAAGTCCGAGATAGGAGGAGACGCTGCCCACATTGGATTCCGCACTGCTGGCGGTCAGCACAAAGTTGTCCGAACAGTGAAAAGGCTGACCGTTCACCGGGGTGAGGCGCGTTCCCATTGAGGTGGGAATCACCATCGCATACTTGCAGTCGGGCTTGAGGTCGATCATGGCGTGGGATGGGGTTGTTCGCTAGGTGTGGGGCAGGTAGCAGGATTGCCAGGCCACCGCAAGCCCTACACGGCGCTCCGCCTGCACCGGTAGAAAGACCCAGCCGAACAGAATCGCCGCCATGATGCCCGGTCGCTTCCGCAGAACTCCGTCTCCTGCCAACTCCCCACCCGGAACACCACGTGAACGGCAGGACCACCAGTGACCGGGGTGGGCCGAAACATGCCCCGGCGTGACAGGCCGACCGGACCTGAACTGGCCGCCGTTGCCGATTGAAATCGTAAAGGCAACCCGCTCCCGGCAGCACTCTTGGAATCGATCTTGCACGAAAGATTCTCAGGGAACTCCATTCAGATATCCTGAATGCTAGAAAAGCCTTTCACCTTCATTTTATTGACCTTCCTCCATCAAGTTGGAGTTATTACCGAGTTGCTCACTGATTATCCATAGCCATCGCTCTTTCGTGTGTTCTATTTTCGTGCATTTCTAGCTTGTTGGATCCCGAATCTTTGGTTGTAGATCCCCCTTAACCTAATCTCATGGGCTTACCCGGCGCCAAAGGCGGACGCCCATGAATCCCCTCCGGGGACCACAATACAACGAAGCTCACCAGACGGTAAACCATGGCCAAAAAAACAACCAAGAAGAAGAAAACGGCGAAACGTTCCAGTGATGTAGCAGCCGCGGAAAAATTGGCGGCAACTGCAAAAAAATCGATCATCAAACCCGATCAGGATGGTGAAATCGACGACGTAGCCGCAGTCAAGAAACTCAATGATGCCCGCGACGCGATCGTGGACGAATTGCGCAAGAGCATCGTGGGGATGGACCAAGTCATCGACGAGGTCCTCATTGCCATCTTTTCCCGCGGACACGGACTCCTGGAAGGAGTTCCCGGACTGGCTAAAACCCTTCTGGTCAGCTCCATCGCCAAAACGCTTTCCCTCTCCTTCAAGCGGATCCAGTTCACCCCGGACCTCATGCCTTCCGACATCACGGGTAGTGAACTCCTCCAGGACGACCCGGAAACCCGGGAGCGCAGGTTCATGTTCAGCAAGGGACCGATCTTCTCCAACATCGTGCTGGCGGACGAAATCAACCGCACCCCGCCCAAGACCCAGGCGGCCCTCCTTGAGGCCATGCAGGAAAAGATGGTTTCGGCTGGGGGCGAAGACTTCGCTCTCGAGCCCCCGTTCTTCGTACTGGCTACCCAGAACCCCCTCGAACAGGAAGGCACCTATGCCCTGCCGGAAGCGCAGCTTGACCGCTTCATGTTCAAGATCAACGTGAACTATCCCTCCGAGCAGGAGGAAATCGACATCATGCGCAGCGTGACCGGCAGTGGTGGTGGCGCCCTCCAGGAAGTGATTGGCAGGCAGGACATCCTCGCGCTCCAGGATCTCGTCACCCGGGTTCCGGTAGCCGACCACATCTTCCAGTATGTTGCAGCGTTTGTCCGGGCCACCCGTCCCGGCGAGGAAAACGCACCCGGCTTCATCAAGGACTTCGTCTCCTGGGGTTGCGGACCGCGGGCCTGCCTGAACCTGATCACCGGAGCCAAGGCCCGTGCCATCCTGCACGGTCGCTTCAATGCCTCTCTCGAAGACGTGCAGGCTCTCGCCCTGCCCGTCATGCGCCACCGGATGGGCCTCAACTTCGCGGCCCAGTCCGAGGGTGTCGATTCCGATCACGTCATCGGACGCCTCCTCGAAGAGATCCCCAGCGACAAGGCCCTCTACGAAAGCGAAGCTGCCACAGCCTGATCTGACCCGACGGCTCGCCAGTTCGATGAATCTCTGCCCAATCCGGTTCTCGCCTTTCTCCCCCGCGGGGGAGAAAGGCCTGAGGTTCCCCGGGGGCACTGAGCAACCCGTCCAACGGCAGATTTCCTGATCTCCGCACCGATCAGGCCAACGCGAACAAACCCGGGAAAGCAACGAAACGCTCTCTCAGCAATAGACATGTCTGAAGCGACCACCCCATCCCCCGAGTCTCCCCCTGTCACCCCGGAGTCCTCTCCCACACCCCGCACCGCCAAGTATCTCGATCCCGATACCCTCTCACAGATCGGTTCCCTCGACGTAGTGGCCCGCCTGGTCGTGGAGGGCCTCCGGATCGGCCAGCACAAGAGCCCCAGCCGGGGCATCAGCTCGGAATTCACGGCCTACCGACAGTATGCCCAGGGCGACGAAACCCGCAACATCGACTGGAAGGCCTACGCCCGCTGTGACCGCTATTACATCAAGCTCTTTGACGCGGAGACCAATTTCATCGCCAACATGCTCCTCGATGCGAGCCAGTCGATGACCTACAAGTCGGGCAAGATCTCCAAGATCGAATACGCCAAGTACCTGGCGGCCAGCCTGGCCTACCTCGTCATCAACCAGGGAGACTCCGCCGGGGTCGGTATCTTCGACGGAGAATTGCAGAACTATATCACGCCCAAGAGCAACATGCAGGTTCTCCACGATATCTCCAGCGAACTGGAGAAGGTCGTTCCGGTCCCGCGCACCAACGTGGGGGCAGTACTTCACGACTTTGCCCACCGCATGACGCGGCGGGGCTTCGTGATGATTTTCTCCGACCTCTTTGACAACACCGAGGAATTCATCGAAGGGCTCAACCACCTCCGTTACGGAGGGCACAATGTGATTCTCTTCCACGTCATGGATCCCCACGAAATCGATTTCCCGCTCAACGGGATGTGGAAGTTCATGGGACTGGAGGGCGAAGGCGAGGTCATCACCCAGCCCGCCCGGGTGCGTGCCAACTACCTCGAGGAACTCGAGAAGTTTGTGGGCGACATCCGCAAAGCCTGTGCCAAGGCCCAGGTTGACTACGTGCTGGTCAACACGAAGGACCCCATTGAGCAGACCATCAGCAATTACCTCCTCCAGCGCTCTGCTCTCGCCAAGGCGAAATAAGGGCAACTCTGAAAATCCGGAACCATGGCTGCCTCCCTCACCACAGTGACCCGTGCCCTCGCCGCCCTCACGGCGGCGACGCTGCCGGTGCTGGCCCAGGGAGAAGCGATCGTGGTCAGCTCCGCAAACCATCCGGCTCTCCAGAGGGCCCTGGCCGAAACCCCTGAGTCCGACAAGGACACCAACGGGCAGCTCTCCCTGGAGGAATACGGGGAACTTCTGGCCCACCAGCGGCCCCATACCCCTGAACAACCCAAGGCACCCCTCCTCCCGGTGCGCCCCAATGGCGACCTCGTCATTCACGATTTCGAGAACAACGACCTGGGACAGAATCCCAAGTGGAGCCCGGTCCATCCAACGCCCCTCAAGGACAACCAGCTGGGTGCGCTCGGAGGCAACTGGAAGAGGGAGGGAGACGCCTTCAACCGGGACCTGCAGTCCGGCACCAAGATGATGAAGCGCCGGGTCGGGCCCTTCGAAGGAAAGTTCTTCCTCACCACCATAGGAAATACCGAACGGGCAGTGGGGAGCCTCCTTTCGCCCGTCTTCCTCGTGGAGCAGGACTACATCCTCATCCGGATGAGCGGCGGCGGACACCCGGGCCGGGTCTGTGTCAATATTCATACCGCCCAGGGCATTGTGCGCAGCGCCACCGGCCACAATGACGACTACTTCGAGAGAGTCGCCATCGATATGCGTGAATTCCGCGGACAGTTTGCCCGCCTTGAGCTGCGCGACCAGCATCGGGGCCTGTGGGGCCACCTCAACGTGGACGAGATTCTCATGACCGCCCGGCCCGGGGAAGCCCGGGTGGTCACCCACCGTCCGGCTCCCCCTGTCCCCTCCGGCGGCCTGGTCATCTCCAGCAGTGGACGCAGGCAGGGCGTTCTCAACCTTGAGAACGGACAACTCTCCTGCGAGAGCAGGCCCCTGAGCGGCGAAGTCTTCCTCACCGTCAACCCCCTGCCGGAAAATGCTCCCAGCCTTCCCGGCGCGGTGCACCTGCTCGATGGCGAAATCTGGAATGCCGAAGTCCGCACCGTGGAGGGAGCAGGCAGGAAGAAGGTTCTCAACATCCGCAGCCAGATCTTCGGTGAGAAGAAGATCCCCCTGGCCGCTCTCGCCAGCATGGAGTTCGTGGCAGGGGCCCCCGACGATCCCCGGGAGCCGGGCACCTTCTACCGCAAGGACGGCGACCCGCTTCCGGGCAGCCTGATCTGGGTCCGGGCCAAGGACATCGCCATCCGTTCCCCCCTGGGTGTCATTCCGATCCCCCGTGCAGCGGCCCTGCGCTTCGTCCTGGCCACCCCCAAGCCAACCGCAAGACCATCCGGTGACGAAATCGGCCTGACAGACGGCAGCCTGCTCTTCGGAACCACCCGCTTTGAGGGCAACCAACTTCTGCTTCAGCACGAGACCCTCGGGGAACTGAAGCTGGCCTGGAATGCCGTCCATTACCTGCGCCGGAATATACCCGGTCTCATCTGGCTCGATACCGTCCCCCGGACCGTCATGGAATCCATCGGTCCCGCCCTTCCTCCACCCGCCCCCCGACTCACCACCACGGTCACGGACAGCCACACGCGCTCCCTGCGCATCATGCCGCACACCGTGCTGCGGCTCTCCCTCCCCGCCCCCCGGGGGCCATCGGTCTTTCGGGGGCAACTCCACCTCGTGCCAGGCAACCGTGCCAGGCTGGAAGTCACCGTTCTCGACGGGTCCTCCCCGGTATGGACCCGCAGGATGGAAGCCGGAAGCGATCCCATTCCCCTCGCCCTCAGCCTCCCCGGAGGCGAGGAACTGACCCTCAAGGTCGCCTTTGACGGCCCCCTCGCCTTCCCCTGCGGAATCGATCTCCGGGACGCACACGTCATCCGAACCAACAATCTCAAACCCGAATAAGGACACAACCTCATGGGAGCACTCAATTCAGTCGGAATGTGGCTCGGCCTCGGCGCGCTGGGCGTCGCGGTCCCCCTCATCATTCACCTCCTCTACCGCAAGCACCGCCGCCAGACGGACTGGGCCGCCATGGAACTGCTGCGCCGGGCTCTCGTCATCCGCTCCGGTCAGGTCCGTCTTGAGGACTTCATCATCCTGGCCCTGCGCTGCCTCGCCCTCGCCCTCCTCGCCCTTGCCCTCATGCGCCCCACCATGGACTCCGATGCCGCCATCGGTAACAAGAAAGTCGGGATGGTAGTGGCCATCGATGCCTCCTACAGCATGAATCACGGCGCAAAATCCCGCTTTGAACGTGCGGTGGAGAAGGCCCGTGAAATCTTCAAGACCGCCAAGGAGGGCGATCCCATCAGCCTCGTGCTCATGAGCACCCGGCCTGAGGTCCTCCTGCGCAGCGTCAGCTACAACCCCGGAACCGTTGCCGCGAAACTCGATGAACTCAAATCCGCCGGTCCGAATTCGCTGAACCTGGAAAGCAACATCGAGCTCCTCGATGAACTGGTGGGCGAATTGAAGACGGCGGGAAAAGAGTGCTTCCTCATCACCGATTCGCAGGAACTGGACTGGGGCGAACTCCCGCCGCGGGCGCGTGATTCGCTCAAGAACCTGCGAAACAACGCCAACGTCTTTGTCGTTCCCGCCGGAAACGAGGGAGAGGACAACCTCGCCATCGAGAGCCTCGCCTACACCTGGGGATCACTCCGCAAATCGGGGGAGGCCCGCTTTACCGCCCTCGTCCGTAACACCGGGCGCAGTTCCGAGGAAGGAGCGACCCTGGAATTCTTCGTGGACGAAACGCTGAGCAAGCGGGTGGCGGTGGGCGCCCTCGCCGCCGGCGAGTCCCGTCCCCTTGAGTTCACCACCCAGTTCGACAAGGCCGGCGACGTGAAACTGCGCGCGGAGTTGACAAAGGACGACCTGACTGATGACAACGTGCGCCACGCCATCGCCCGCATTCGTTCCGGGATCCAGGTTCTCCTCCTGGAGGGAGATGTGGAAAGCGTGGCAGGAAACCGCAGCGGCGGCTACTACGCCAAGGTGGCTCTCCGTCCCCAGGACAGCGACAGCGAGGAAGGGGTGATCGTCAACGAGATCGATCCCGCCGATTTCGGACTGGAGACGCTTGGTGACTACGACGTCGTGATCATGAACAACGTCCTCTCCATCTCGCCCGACACCGCCAAACGCCTCAAGCGCTTCGTCAAGGGTGGCGGCGGCCTCATCATTTTCTCGGGCGACCGCGTGGAGCCCTCGGAGTACAACCAGAACCTCGGCGGGGAAGAGGGAATCCTGCCTGCGGTCCTTGACGAGGTGGCAACTTGCGAGGACGAGGAAGGCTGGACCCTGCAGCCGGCCCGGTCCGATCACCTCCTCGCCAGGCTCACCGCCCGCTACCCGGAAAAGCTCCTCGACGCCATCCGCATCACGAAACAGATCAAATCCACCCCGGTGGAGGACGGTGAAGTCCTCATCACCGCCCAGTCGGGCGACCCCGTTCTCCTCAGCCGCTCCACGGGCTCCGGCACCGTTCTTCTTTTCACCACCACCAGCAACAAGCGCTGGAACAACCTCCCGCGCGAACCGCTCTACACCATCCTGCTCCAGCAGGCTGTTACCATGCTCACCAGCGATCCCGACCGCCTGCAGCTCACGGTTGGAACCGATGCCGAGCTCCCGGTCAGTGGACGGGAAGTGGGTGACTTCGTCTCCCTTCGCCGCCCGGATTCCGAGGAATCCGACGATGTCCGCGTGATTCAGAACGAAGACCAGCCGGTCGCGCCTGTCTCCTTCACCAAGCACGGTGTCTACGAGATCAAAGCCGAGGACGACAAACCCGGGATGGTGGTGGCCGCCAATGTCAATGCCGATGAATCCAACGTGCGGGTGGTTGAAGGAAGCGCCCTCGCCAACAGGCTCGATGGCACCGGGGTAAAGGTTCTCAACCGCGCGGGACCGATGGTTGCTGCCATTGAGAAAG
>DLRK01000139.1:4793-5352 GCA_002501065.1 Akkermansiaceae bacterium UBA7890 | reverse complement strand
AACTGGACCTGGCCTCGGTGTTTGCGATGGTTGGCGGATTCACGGAAGAAGCGGACCGGAACGCAATCACGGTCATGAGTGCGGCAGGTGAGGTGAAGCGCTACAGCGGGACCCAGGCCGCGGAAGCGGCCCTCCAGCGGGTGATCCTGGCGGCCGGCGACCGGGTCATCGTCGGGAAAAGTGCTTATATCGGACGGACCTTCACCGTCCTGGGAGAGGTCAAGAAGGAAGGTCCCCTGGCCTTCCCCCTGAACGGGAAACTGGACCTCGTCACGGCCATAGCCTTGGCTGGAGGATTGACTGACCTGGCAAACCAGAAGAAAGTCACGGTGCGGCGGGGGAAAGAGACAGTTCCCATCGACTATCAGGCCTTGTCCCGGACGGGGCGCTCCTTCGTCATGCAGCCCGGAGATATCGTGACCGTGGCCCGGCGCATTTTCTGATCAGTTTTTCGATTCGCAGTACCACTTTTTCCATTGATGAAAAGAAAACCACCAGTCGTAGAGGACGATAGAGAGGGTTACGTCGAGGGCGAGGGCTATGGCTATGGCTATGGCTA
>DLRK01000139.1:0-4464 GCA_002501065.1 Akkermansiaceae bacterium UBA7890 | reverse complement strand
CTATGGCTATGGCTATGGCTATGGAACGCCGTCTCCCGCCGGGTCCCGGCCCGGGCGTCTTCCAAAGATCGTGGTGGAGGTGCTGGTGCGCTGGTACTGGCCCCTTCTGGGCCTGATCCTGGGGCTCCTGCTGAGTGCCTACTATCTCAAGAAGACGCCCGAGCGTTACGCTTCGACTGCAACGATGCTGGTGAAGCAGAACAGGGCCACGGTCATCAGCCAGGACCAGGTGGAGGAGATTGACATGCGCTCCGATAACGCGATGAACACGGTGGTTGCCCAGATGGGCAGGGTGGAGCTCCTTGAAAAGGTCGCGGACCGGCCCGACATCAGGGCCATCGAGAATCTTGTTCCCGTCCGGGTGAGCTACCTGCCCGGCTGGCTGGCTGGATTTTTCGGAGCAAAAGTCCAGGAACAGGATCTAGAATTTCTATCCGGACCTTCGCGGGATGCGATCGTGTCGATGATCGGCGGGAGGGTGAAAGTATCGATTCGCCGGAAGACGCGACTGCTCGATGTGACCGTGAATCACGAAGAGCCGCAAACCGCCATGCTTCTGGCCAACGCTCTGGTGGAGGAATACCTGAAGGAGCTCACCGAGGCCAGCAAGGGAACGCGCACCAGCAAGTCCGAGGGGTTGCTTCAGCAGGCGGAGATGGCCCGCGGGAATCTCCAGGAGGCGACCAGTGCCCTCGCGGTTTATAACCGGGCCCTCGGTGTTCACCGCGCCCTGGAGGAGCGCGAGTCTGAAGTGGCCGAACTCGCCCGCCGCTACCGCGAAAAGTATCCCAAGATGATTGCGGCCCGGGCCAAGTTTGCGGAGGTGAAAGAGAAGTTCATGGAGGAATTCCGTATTGCCAGTTCGTCCGGTGCGGACAGCGACTACTGGAAAACCGCCCTGGCAGCCGCAAACGGAGAAAAAACCCCGGAGGAGGAACTGGCCACGGCCCGCCGTCTCCTCCTGGCCCGGACCCAGGTCCTCGATGGGGAGACCAGGAGCCTCATGTCGGTCTTCAATTCAATTCTGGTGACCCTGGAGGAAACAAAGGTCAATAGCATCAACGAGGACCTCATCTCCCAGTTTGACAGCAGGGCGCGGGAGACCGCCCTGGTGACATTTCCGAATGCACGGAATGCGTATGGAATGGGTGGCGTCGGGGGGGTGGCCTGTGGAGTGGGATTGGTTCTTCTCCTGATGCGACTCGATAATCGGTTCCGGACGGTCTCCCAGGTGGAAGAGGAAACCGGATTGCCCGTTCTGGCCGCGGTGCCGATTCTGGACGAAAAGAGACTCGAAGCCGCGCGGAAAGAAGGGGCCCGCAAATCCGGCACCCCCGAGGTGGAGCTGAATGGTGCCAAATGGTCCCACGACCTCGTCTTCCGGCCCGGACTGGAGAAGAGCCTTTATGCGGAAGCCTACCGGATCCTGCGCGCGGCGGTGACCTTGCTGGGGGACGAGAAGGAGCGAAAGGTGACTCTCTTTTCCAGTGCCCTGCCCGGCGAGGGGAAGACGACCACGTCTGCCAACTACGCCATGGGTACCGCGAAGCAGGGACGCAGGACGCTCCTGATCGATTTTGACCTGCGCAAGCCGAAGGTCCACCGCCAATTCGGGCTCAAGCGGGCCGAGCTGGGCAAGGGGATGGCAGAACTTCTCGCCAAGCAGGCGACCTTTGAGGAGGCGATCACCCCCGGACCGGAAGAGAACCTTGATCTTCTGTTTTGCGGGGGCAAGGCACCCAATCCGGGAGAACTCCTGAACGCTTCCCGGGTGAAGGCAATCCTGGCCGAGGCCAAGGAACAATACGATCATGTGGTGGTTGATAGTGCTCCGCTCCTGGCGGTTCCGGACACCCGGGTTCTTTTCCCCTATGCCGACAACCCCTGTCTCGTCGTGAGGGCAAATGTGGTGCCCAAGATGGCGGTGGTTCGCACCATTGCGACGCTGGAGGAGAGTAACTCTCCCCCGGTCGGGATCGTTCTGAACGGTTACACTGAATCGCGCCGGAGGATGGGCTACAACTATTCATACGGATCCTACCGGCTGGGGCGCTATGGCTATCGCTATGGCTACGGGGGCTACGGGACCTACGGGAAGAGTTACGGGGCCTACGGGAGCGATGACGATGAGGAGTGAGCGGGACTGAAGGATGGTTGATCCGGTCCCGTTCCCAACAACCAGATTGCCGGGATAGGAAAGGATCCTGAACTGGGATAAACCGGTGAGAGGCCTGCCTGTTTTCCTTGTCTTTCTTCTCCTGCTCCCGGGGGTGTTACAACAGGCGTCCGGGGCGTATTCCCGGAAACCGGGGAAGAGGATCCTGTTCCTGACCAACAGCACCTTCCATTCCCACGGCGGGTGCATGACGCCCTTTAACGGTTACTGCACCGGGGCGGATGTCGCTTATGAAGCTTTCGGAAGCTACCGGTATCTGAGAGCGGCGCGGGGAGGGAAACGGATCTCGCCCTTTCTTGCCGGACAGATCAAGGACCCGCGGATCCTGGAGCTGATCGGGAAGGGAGACTTCGACTACGTTGTCCTGGTGACCCGGTTCAGTGCCCTGGCGACCGCTCCCGGGGCCCGGGCCGAATTCTCGGCTTTCAGGAAAATGCATGAACATATCGTGCGTTCGGGCGCCCGGACCGTCGTGTCGGTCAGCTATGTGACGCGGGGTTCGGTCCATGACAGGGGAAGAAAGGCGAACAACCGGGCAAGGCATGAGGAGTTGAAGACCGAATTGAATGGGATGGAGATTGCAGGGAAAAAGCACCCCGTCATCCTCGTGCCCACGGGATCCCTGTGGTCCGGGGGGGGGTGCTCGGTTCGGTGTCGAGGCCTGGTTTGCGGATTCGGTGCACGGGACGCCACTCGCCCAGCACGGGTCGGGGTGTCTCTTTTTCACTTTCATAACGGGGCAGGATCCCCGGAAGAACGGGTATCTTGATCTGCATGCCGAGGCGCGTTTCCGGGAGTCAGAACTGAGCCGGGAAGAGGCCGATTGGTTGCGGGAACGGGTCTGGGTGCTCTATCAGGAGCGCGGCGAGAAAGAAGAGCCGGCCCCGGGGCGGGCGCCGGAATCCGGCGGTTGAACCCTTCACTTCTTCCCCAACCACCGGTCGGCAAAGTCGAGGTAGTGGGCCCAGTCCTGGGCTGTGATGTCGTGTTTCCCCTTGCGGAGGTGGTAGCCCATGAGGGTCCCCACGCTCTTGCCCGGTTCCGGGTGCCCGGCCACGCCGAGGGGGCGGTCGTGGTAGAGCAGGTAGGCCTGCTCGGCGTGGAGAAGGGAGAGAAACTCGCCCCTGGGATCGGCCCAGAGGTCCTCGCTGGCGCTGGCCACGTAAACGGGTCGCGGAGCAATGAGGGCGATCAACTGGTGCTGGTCGAAGCCGAGGGCCGCCTCGTTGTCGTTGTATTGCTTGAACCTGGCGTTGAACCAGTGGGGGCAGGCGCGGTTGATGAGACCCACCGTTTCCCCGAAGGCCCGCTTGCTGAGGGCCGCGCCCCCGCAGCCCGAGTTGTTGGAGATCACCATCGCGAAGCGCTGGTCGATCGCCCCCGCCCAGAGGGCGGTCTTGCCGAGCCGGGAATGCCCGATGACCGCCACCCGCCCGGCGTCCACTTCCCGCACCTGGTCCAGGACATCGAGGATGCGGCCCAGGCCCCAGGCCCAGGTGGCGATGGTTCCCCACCCGCCTTTCCCGGCGGTGGGGAACATGGCGTGGACTCCGTTGCGGAATCCGTCGTCGAAATCCGGATCGATATTGCCGCAGCACAGGGTGGCGAGGGCGTAGCCCCGGTCGGTGATGGTGGTGACCGGCCAGCGACCGGCGGCGATACCCCGGTTCTTCGCCGCGAGGGTGGTGTTATCGCCGGTGCGACGGGCTCCCAGCACGTAACCGGTTTCCAGCGGGATGCGCGGGTCCTTCTCAAGGGTGTGGTTGCCGCGGAAGTTCAGCCCAAGGAAGGCCGGCACCTTGCGGGCTCCGCGCGGCAGGTAGAGGAGAAGCCGGAGTTGGGGGCTCCCGGGGTGAGAAAAGGTAATGAGGTAGCTCCGCCGCACGACGGTACCGTCGCCCGCATCCCTGACCTCCTTCTCCAGGTTGAAGGAGAAGGAGAGGGGTTGTGCGGGAGCGGGTGGACTGCCGTACATTTCGCGCTCCAGGATGGCGAGGGTGGCGGGTCTCATTTTCTTCTCCCAGGTGTCCTTGCTGCGGGTGAAGGTGCCGCCCAAGGCGAGTGGTTCGGGCAGCTTGTAGTCCGGAACCCTGCTTTCGTCGTAGTTGGGCTTCTGCCCGTGGCTGGGGGAGGAAGCGAGCAGGAGAGTAGTGAGGACGGCAGGGGCTCGGCGAAACGGTCTCATGATTTCCCGGACCCTACGGAGGAATCCCGTCCTCTGCACGACCAGAACGCCGGGATATCAGTTGGATCCGGGGGGCACCTGCCTCCGGGGTCTCCACCGTCAC
>DLRK01000169.1 GCA_002501065.1 Akkermansiaceae bacterium UBA7890 | reverse complement strand
GGTCACCGAGGACGAAGTGCAGTACCTCGCCATCGCTCCCTGGCCCACCAGCCCGGCCGGCGGGGGGCAGTCCCTGCAACGGCTCAATTCCTCCCTGTTCGGCAACTTTCCCTCCAACTGGGTCGGGAAAGAGCCCTCTCCCGGTACCGGCGCCCAGCAAATGTCGTATGCTGACTTTCGCGACCTGACCTTCGGACCCGGCTCCCCTCCCGGGTCGGGCGAACTGGAGGACTACGATCTCGATGGATTCCTCAATATCGTGGAGTATGCCCTCGGACTGAATCCTCTCCTCTCCGACGCCGCCCTCGCTCCCTCTCCCGTGGTGGACGGCGGCGAACTGACCCTGACTTTCCCGAGAAACACCCTCCTCGGCGACGTCCGCTGCGCGGCGGAATTTTCCACCGACCTCGTCACCTGGACGCCCCTCGGCGATATCCCCGTGTCCTCCGACAACTTCATCGAAGTGCGCCAGGCCAGCATCACCATGGCTCCCTACCCCCGGCTCTTCCTGCGCATTGCCGTAACGCACTGACGCCTCCGGGGAAGAGATCTTCGCTCGGGGTCGCCCCCCAAAGGCGCGAAGCCACATTGGCTCCCGGGGACTGGTCCAATCTTTTGGACCACCAGATGTCTCGTATTTATCGATCTTATTCTCCCTCACTTCGCCTTGTCTCGATTCTGGTCCCCTCTACCGTTCGCATGAAGTTCGCGGCCTGAAGGACCCACAACCAACGACCCCGATATTAGCACCTCAGCACTCCAACAAACCTCATCAAACCCACGACCACCATGAAACCCACTCGCCAAGTTCTCCTGACGATCGCGGCCGCCGCCATCCCCCTCCTCTTTTTCCCGACCGGAGCAGGCGCCGCGAATATTGTCTGGATCACTGAGAACACCGACGCCGCTAATCCACCCTCTCCCGACGACGTCGGCTGGACCGACCTCTTGACCGCCAATGGCCACACTGTCGTTCGGCGGGATGTCAGGGACCTCGATGTCAACCCAGGCGGGGTGACGGATCTCAATGCCGCCGACCTGGTCATCGTCAGCCGCGACACCAATAGTGGAAATTATAACAACGGCGGCGCAGGCGGCGTCGAAGCAACCGCCTGGAACAGCCTCACCTCGCCGCTCATCCTTATGAGCTCCTACCTCGTGCGCTCCAGCCATTGGAAGTGGTTCAACAATACAGGCAACCCCACCCACAGCGGGAACATGGATGTGCTCGACCCTGGGCATGCGATTTTCGCGGGCATCACCCTCGATGCCAACGACGAGTTTGCCGCCATTGAGTCCGGGAGTGTCAACCTGACCGGTTCCCCACTGGCTTCCGCCGGAAACGCCACCGTCCTGGCAACCGCGCCCAACGGCGGCAACATCTGGATTGCGCTTTTCGACGCCGGAGTCGAGTTTTACGCCGGATCCGGCCAGACGCCTGCCGCGACACGAATGTGGTTCTCCGGGGGCATCACCAACAACAATCCCAAGGGTGCCGAAAACTTCAATGCCGACGGAGAAACCGCTTTCCTCAATGCCGTGACATTCCTGACGGGACCTCCCATCGCCGACAACGACAGCGACGGCGACGGGATGGATGACCAATGGGAGATCAACAACTTCGGAGACCTCTCGCGCGACGGCCTCGGCGATGAAGACAACGACGCAGCCACCGACAGGCAGGAGCACGACGCCGGCTCCAATCCGAACAATACCGATACTGATGGCGACACCCTCACCGATGGCGCCGAAATCAATACTCACGGCTCAGACCCCACCATGGCTGACACCGATGGCGATTCCCTCACCGACGACGCCGAGGTCAACACTCACGGCACCGATCCGAGCCTCGCCGACACCGACGGCGATGGTCTCAGCGACGGAGTAGAAATCAGCGAAGACAACGGTTTTGTTACTGATCCCAGCAACGATGACACCGACGGCGACGGCTTTGATGACGGGAACGAACTCGCCGAGGGGAGCAATCCCACCGATCCCGGCGACGTCCCTGAAGTGGGCTTGACTATTCTGCTCCTTGGAGGCGCAACCGGTCCTACCGCCGGCGCGGACAGCGCCATCATGACCTTTCTGCAGGATTCCTACGGCACCCAGAACGTCACCTACATGCAGTCCAGCATAGCCCAGCCCGGTGACGAGCTTGGCTTCGGGGCTCTCCTGCTCTCCTCCACTTTCGGCTCCGGCAGCGCACGGGGCAAGTTTCAGGACTCGCCCGTCCCGATCCTCAACTGGGAAGAGGCCCTGACCCGGAATGCCGGCGGCGAATTCGCCATCACCGACGGACGCACCAAGGAAAACGCGGCTCATTCCATCACCATCAATGTTGAGCACCCCATCACCGCGGGATTCCAGGCCGGACAACTCGTCCAGATGACCACCGGCGCCGCCGAGTTCTGGTGGTCCACCGGCCTGCAGGCCCCTGGTGCCGTCTCCCTTGCCAGTGACGACACCAACCCCAGGAACGGCTTCCTCACCATCGTGGAAGCGGGGGATGAACTGCTCACCGGTCAACCGGCCCCCGCTCGCCGCATCATGCTCGGTATCACCGACAACACCTTCAACTTCTTTACCGACGACGCCAGGACCCTCTTCGGGCAGTCCATCGACTGGCTCCTGGGACTCAGTGACAACGCCAACCGGTTCCAGCTCACCGAAGTCTCCCACGACCCGGCCTCCGGCCTCCTTTCCATCAGCTGGGAAAGCACGGCTGGAAAGCTCTACAACCTCCACAGCACCCTTGACCCGGGCTCCGCGACTCCCCTGGAATGGCCGATCTTTGGCGGAAACGTCGATCTGGTGGCTACTCCCCCGGAGAACACCCTGACCATTCCCCTGCCCGATGACCTGACGCGGCTGTTTGTGGTGGAAGAATTCAATGCCCCGCCCGTGATCCTCTTCGCGGACGACCTTGAGTCGGGAGCCCAGGGCTGGTCCACCATCGTGAACGATGCAACCGAAAACACCCGATGGGAACTCGGATCCCCCTCCGGTTCCACCGGACCCCTCACCGGCGCCGGTGACTCCGCCACTGCGTGGTGCACCAATCTCGGCGACTACGGTCCGGACTCCGACATTTCCCTGCGTTCCCCCGCCTTCAACCTGAGCGGTGTGGCCAGCGCGGAACTGACCTTCAAGGCCTTCCGCGATGCCGACGGATTTGGCGACTCCGCGGTGGTGCGCTTCCTGCGTAGCGCAGACCTCCTGCAACTGGGCGCGGAAAC
>DLRK01000020.1:15636-61248 GCA_002501065.1 Akkermansiaceae bacterium UBA7890 | reverse complement strand
CTCCCCGGGTTCACTCGTCTCCTCTGGCTCGCCGGTCTCGTCCGACCCCTCGGTCTCGTCCCCCGGCGCCGCCGATTCTCCGGTCCGCTCCATGCTCTCCTCGACTACCGCACTCTCATCCTCGGTTTCCTCTTCCACTTCTGGAACCACCCCCCCAGTAGGACGATAGGTCACCCGCCTGGACATTTTCTCCAACCAGGCGGCCACGGCCTCCTCGCCTCGCTCCATCTTGATCTTCCTCTTGTAGGCATCGAGCGACATGTTTCCGAAACGCTCCCGGTGAAGTCGCATCAGCGCCGGTTGATAGTCGTGGTAGTTGGGCGGCCCCAGCCACTCGCCGCTGATGCCACACCGGGCCACGGTCTGGAAGTTTCCCCGCGGGGGGTCTGTTTCCGAAACCACTTCCTCGTAGTAGTCGCCCCGCCAGTCCGCCCGCCAGAAATGCTGAAGTGCCTCCTTCCGGCTCAACCAGAGCGAACCATCTTTCTTGCAGCGCACGAGTCCCCCGGTCTCCTTGCCACTGCGGAAGGTCACGTTGAAACGTTCACGCGCACCAAGAACCAGCTTGGCGAGATCAAAAACCGAGTAGGTGCGCCCGCCCGCAAGGATCTCCTTGGCCAACCCGTCCAGTCCTTCTTCTACCGGCATGACTGCTGCCGTAAAACCCTCCGGTGGCGCGACCTCTTCGCGCTCCCGCGAACCGTGCCGGTCGTCGTCGTGGCGACCCCGCCCACCTTTCTGAAACCTCTTTCCCCGGTCGCCCCGGCCTTCACGCCGGCCGTCACGGGGACCCCGTCCATCATCCCTCCGGCCCCGGTTCCGGTCACGATCTCGTCCGTCCTGCCGTTTCCCTTCGCCCCGTCCGCGATCACGTTCCCGGTCGTCATCACGACGACGCCTGCCCTTGGCTTCTCCACTTTTCTTCTTCTCCGTCTCGCCCCGGGCCCATGCTGGACCAAGATCGAGAGAGTTGAGACTAAGAAGGGGGTCTTTGGGAGACTCCGCGGCCTGGGCTTCGTCGCTCATCAGTCAGTGATGCTCACAGAAAAGACCTCCACCTTGGAACGCGCAAGAAGCAAAAGCAGACGTTCCCCTGTCACACTCATCCCATCGGATAGCGAATCTCGCGACTCACTTCGTCGATCCGCTCCAGAACCACGGACTCAAGTTCAAGTCCGGCCGCATCGAAAATCACGTCGAGTTGATCTTCATGGGTGGCCCCCACGATGGTGGAGGCCACAAAATCGTGCTGCTTGCTCCAGGCGATCGCCATGGTGACCGGATGCAGACCCGCCTCTGCCGCAATCCCCATGAAACGAGCAGTCGATTCCAGGCAACGCCCGTTGGCGAAACGCTCCGCCATCGCACGCTGCCGTGGCGCAGTGGCATTCATGTAATGCGTGAAGCGGGCTCCCTCGGGCCGTTTCCCGTCATTGTACTTGCCACTGAGGACACCCCCCGCGAGCGGGCTGTAGGAAAGCAGGCTCACCTGCTCACGCCGGCTGGCCTCTGCCAGTTCATCCTCGAAACGACGGTTATTCAGCGAAAAGTTGTTCTGGATCGTGTCGTAGCGCGCCAGACCGTGTGCATCGCTCGTCCAAAGCGCCTTCATCATGCCGTAACTGTCCTCGTTGCTCACCCCGATCGCACGCACCTTGCCCTCCTGCACAAGTTCATCGAGAGCCCCCAGGGTGTCCTCCGGACGCATTCCATGGTCGGGCCAATGAACCTGATAAAGGTCAATGTAGTCCGTCCGAAGACGCTGCAAGCTGCCCTCCACGGCCTTGCGGATGTGATTGCGATCCAGGGCCGCCTTATCGTTGCGCACCGGCGGGTTGAACCAGCCATGAGCGGCGCCCGCCACCTTGGTTGCGATAATGACCCCATCGCGAGGCTTGGTCGCCAGCCACTCCCCCACCCAATCCTCGGTCCGGCCCACCAGTTCGGCAGTGGGCGGAACCGGATAAAGTTCCGCGCTGTCATAGAAGTCGATCCCTGCCTCAAAAGCCCGATCCATGATCCGGAAGGACATCTCCTTCTCAGCCTGCGTTCCGAAGGTCATGGTCCCCATGCAGATCTCGCTCACCACGATTCCGCTCGTCCCCAATCGCCTCTGCTGCATGGATGCAATCCTTTCAGGGATCGGAAGAGGAGCAAGACCGGACCCCACAACCACAGGCGTTCCGATCAGGAGAACTGCCGCAATTCAGGAAGGCATGAGTCCACTCCGGCGAAGATTCTTTTCTTAACGACAAACTTTTCCCTGTGGCCGGCACTGAAACTGATTCACCTTCCGTGCAGACTGCTCCCCGGCCTGTTCTCTCCTGCACCCTTGAATATCAACCAGCATCCGCAAATGAAGCACAGCAAGTCCATCCTCTTCCTTTCTCTCCTCTCCCTGCATGCCACGGCCCAGGAGAACCCAGAGGCCCGCGGATTCGTGTTCGACGACCGCAATCGGAACGGTAAACGCGATACGGGCGAACCGGGCCTCCCCGGGGTCCTGGTCTCAAACCAGCGGGAAGTCGTCCCCACTGCGCCGGACGGCTCATGGTCTCTTCCGGTCCGCGACGACTGCATCTTCTTCGTGGTCAAGCCGCGCGGTTGGATGCCTCCCGTGAGCGACCAGCAGCTCCCCCGCTTCTACTACGTGCACAAACCCAAGGGCTCTCCTGAGAGCCGCTTTCCCGGCTTGAAACCCACTGGCCCTCTACCTGCCTCCATCGACTTCGCTCTCACGCGCCAGGAAGAACCCGACAAGTTCAAGGCACATTTCTTCGGCGATACCCAGTCCCGCGACGCAAAGGAACTCGGCTACATGGCGCGTGACACCATCCAGGAACTGATCGGCACCGATGCCAGGTTCGGAGTGACCCTGGGTGACATCCTCTTCGATGACCTCTCCCTCTTTGAAACACACAACAGCATCGTGGCCCTGATGGGTGTGCCGTGGTGGAACGTGATTGGCAATCACGACCTCAACTTCGATGCCCCTGACGACAGAACCTCTGATGAAACCTTCGAGCGCGTCTACGGCCCCGCCTACCACGCCTTCCAATGGGGCCCCGTGAACTTCGTGGTCCTGGACAATGTCATGTGGGGCGGCTCCAGGGAATCGGGTGGCACGGGCAGTTACACCGGCAACCTGGGCACTGGGCAACTGACCTTCCTTGAGAACCTCCTGCCGCACCTTCCGGAGAACGAACTGCTCATGCTGATGATGCACATTCCGCTCAAGGACTCGGAGCAACCCCGGAAGCCCAGTTCCGGACACAACCGCCTCTTCCGCCTGATCGAGAAGCGCCCCTACACCATGTCCATCTCGGGCCATACCCACTGGCACGCGCACATGTATCTCGACGGGAAGGATGGATGGAAGGGCGAGAAGCCACATCACCACGTCGTGAATGTCACTGTCTGCGGAAGCTGGTGGAAGGGCGAACCGGATGAACTCGGCATCCCGCACTCCCTGGGAAGAGACGGTGCCCCGCGCGGTTACTCGACCATTACCTTCGACGGAACCCGGGCGGTAGTCGACTTCAAGGCCAGTCGGCGACCGGCTGATTATCAACTTCGCATCGAAGCGCCCTCCGTGGTGAAACCCGGGACAGAGGAGGTGACGGTCCACGCCAACGTCTTCAATGGTTCCCGGCATTCCAAGGTGCGCATGCGACTGGGAGAGGACGGCCAATGGATCACCCTGCAAAAGACCGTGGAGCCCGATCCCGATTTCCTCGCCCTCAAGAAGCGTGAGGAAAGCCGCGGTGATAAACTGGAGGGCAGCACCCTCCCGGGAGCGGTTCCCTCCCACCATCTCTGGAAGGCCACCCTGCCCGTCAAAGACCTCACAGGCGTCCATCGTCTCTGGGTCCAGACCGAGGACATGTATGGCCGCACTTACGACGCCTCTCATGTCATCCGCATCGAGTGACCATTGCCGGAGCAGCCCCTCTCGCAGCAAGAACCATCAGGACTCAACACCGTTCCCCATGCCACATCTCACCCTGCCCACCCTCCTCTCCGCTCTTCTGATCCTCTCCGTGACAGCTGTATCCGGACAGAAGGCAAAGCCCAACATCATCCTCCTCTACGCCGATGACCTGGGCTACACCGATCTTTCCTGCCAGGGATCGGATTACTACCGCACGCCCAACATCGACCGCCTCGCGAAGGAGGGGATGACCTTCACCAATGCTTATGCGGCGGCCGCCAATTGCGCTCCCTCGCGGGCCTCTCTCATGACGGGGCTCTACACCCCGCGCCACGGCGTCTTCACGGTGGGAAATTCGGGCCGCGGGAAGGCCGCCCACCGCCGCCTCGTTCCCATCTCCAACAAGACCGAACTCACCAGGCAACTGCCCACCATGGCCCAGGTTCTCAAGGGCGCTGGCTACCGCACAGCGGTGGCGGGCAAGTGGCATCTCTCCGATGATCCCACCGCCTATGGTTTTGAGGCCAACTTCGGCGGCCTGAAGTGGGGCTCTCCGAAATCCTACTTCTCTCCCTACAGGAATCCCAAGCTGAAGGACGGTCCCAAGGGCGAGCACCTTCCTGCCCGCCTCGCCACCGAACTCTGCAATTGGATTCGTTCGACGCAGAAAAAGAACAATCCCTTCTTCGTCTACTTCCCTTTCTACTCCGTCCACACACCGATCCAGGCCCGCGCGGATCTCACCGCCAGCTACGCGGGCAAGTCGGGCACCCATCACAGCAACGCGAAATACGCCGCCATGATCGAGGCCATGGACCTCGCGGTGGGACAGATTCTCGACCTGCTGGATGAACTCGAACTGGCGAAGGACACCCTCGTGATCTTCACCTCCGACAACGGCCCGCACGGAGGGGTCTCCAACGCCAGACCCCTGCGTGGATCGAAGGGGATGTTCTACGAAGGGGGCATCCGCGAACCCTTCCTCGTGCGTTGGCCGGGCAGGATCAGGGCCTCCTCGCGACTGGATACAGCCATCCACCAGGTCGACCTGCTCCCCACCTTCGCCGCCGTGGCCGGGACCGAGGCTCCTGAACTGCAGGACGGCGTGGATCTCAGTCCTCTCTTCCGCGGGGACTCCCTGCCCGCCCGCCCTCT
Organism: Akkermansiaceae bacterium UBA7890; assembly: GCA_002501065.1. Lineage (GTDB taxonomy): Bacteria > Verrucomicrobiota > Verrucomicrobiia > Verrucomicrobiales > Akkermansiaceae > Roseibacillus_B. The sequence continues at coordinate 56,162 of DLRK01000020.1, read as the reverse complement.
CTTCTGGCATTTCCCTGCCTACCTCCAGGGCTACGGCAAGGACCTCGGCTCGCCCTTCCAGCACTTCCGCACCACGCCCTGCGGGGTGGTCCGGCAGGGGGATTGGAAGTTGATCGAGTACTTCGAGGACGGCGCCCTGGAACTCTACAACCTCCAGCGCGACCCCTCCGAGAAGAACAACCTCGCGGAAAGGGAAGCGAAGCGCCGGGAGGAACTCCACGATCTCCTCAAGTCCTGGCGCAAAGCCACCAAGGCACCCGTTCCCACGGAGAAGAATCCCAAGTTCCAGGACAACTGATTCGGTGCCTACCCCCTTTGGGTCTTCCAGTCCCTGCCCTTGATCCCTTTCGGCAGGCCTGATCCGGAAAACCCGGACGGTTTCCCGCTTGCCCGGGACTCCGGGCGGACTAAATTCAGAGACCCCCCGTGCTCTTCCCTCGACCGACCGCCAAAACTCTGCACCGGCTTGCCGAGATCAGGATTCCGGAGTGCCTGCCGCACAGAGGAAATGGGTCCATCCTTTGCGCCACCCTGCTCTCCGCGCTGCTGATCCCGTCTCTTCCTTCCCCGGGCGGCGAACAATTCCTCGTCACGCCCACCGCGGTCACCTCGTCCTCCTCGGCAACCGATTTCTTTGCCGCTTCCAATCTCATCGACAACAGCGGACTCAGCCCGCTACCCACCCTGACGAACTACCAGAACACGCAGCATGGCTCGGCCAGTCCCTCCCGGGCCTGGGCCACCGCCGCCTGGGGCAGTGACTACTTTGCCAGCGGCCAACCGGACCCCGCCCTCACCTTCACCCTCCCCGACCTCTATCAGATTACCCACCTCGTGGTCTGGGGGTTCTACTACACTTCGCCCAATAACTCCGAAGCCAGAAAATTCACCCTGGAGTTTTCGACCAACGGCGGGCGGACCTGGACGGACCAGGCCGATGTCACCCACAGGAAAACCGCCGAGGAAAGCGATACTATCCCGCTGGATCGCAGATTCCAGGCCAACGCGGTGCGGCTCACCGTCACCGACAACTACTATGTTTTCCGAGGCATCGGCGGGGAGCGCGTCGGACTGGGCGAAATCAAATTCATCGGACAGCCGCCCGCCGGCCCCGACCCGTCTGTTTCACTCCGTCCCCTCGTCGACTTCGGGAGCACTTCCCCCGACGAACCGATCCCGGCCCGGACCCTCGCCATCGAAAACGTGGGAAGCCAGCCGCTGACCATCGCCCCCCTTGCACCGGTTCCTCCCTTCCTGATCAGCGGCGGACCGCTTGAAATTCCACCCGGTGCCTCCCGCCCACTCACCATCGACCTGGAGCCGGTCCCGGGGTGTCACCTCGTCACCCTGGAACTGGCCACCAATGATCCGGCCCGCCCCATTGTGCCCGTCAATCTCATGGGCGCCTACGACTGCCTCCCGACTGCACCTTCCCAACCAGGCATCCTTCCGGAAGAGGGCACTTTCGTGGATCCCTTCGAAGTCACCATCACGAGCGAGGACCAGGGAGTGATCATTTACACCACGGATGGATCAATCCCCACCTCTGACAACGGGATTCCCTACACTGGTCCGGTCACGATCGACTCCTCCACCCAGTTACGCGCTGCCGTACTACGGGCCGGAAGCGCTTCGAAACCCCAGACCAGAAGCTATCTCCGCCTCACCGGAGGACTGGAAACCTACACCTCTCCCATTCCCATCGCGATCATCGACAACTTCGGTGGCGGCACCATTCCCAACAAGGAATGGTCCTTCGACACCCAGACTTCAGCAGGGCTCCAGCAACTCCCGCGCCAACCCGCCTGCCTCCACCTCATTGACACCGACCCGGAGTCCGGCAGGGCCTCCATCACGGGCCTGCACGACCTCACCGAGCGCGTCGGCATCAGGGTGCGCGGTTCCTTTTCCTCCACCTGGAACCCCAAGCCCTACTCGCTGGAGACATGGGACGAGTACGATGCCGACAAGAACACCACTCCCCTGGGCCTCCCTGGAGAGTCTGACTGGATCCTCTACTATCCTCATCCCCTCTACGACCGCCAACTCATTGCCAACACCTTCTCCTGGGAACTCTCCCGACAGACCGGACGCTACGGCACACGCTTCCGCTTCGTGGACACCTTCATCAACCAGGACGGTGGCGATCTCACTCCCGCCGACCGCGTCGGGGTCTACGCATTCGCCGAGAAGGTCACAAGAGACGACGATCGCATTGAGTTCGAACCGCTCTCCGAAGATGGCAGCACGGGTGGATGGCTCCTCAGCATCAATCGCATGGACCCCATCCCCGTGGGTGGCTTCCCCGCTGAAAATGGCGCCCTTACTCCCCAGTTCTTCCACACTGCCGGCCCCGATCGCATCCTGCAGACCCCCCCCAACCAACTCAACCGCGAAGGCGACGACGATATCCCGCGCCAGTACAATGGATTCTTCAATTTCGAGGACCCCAACGGCTACCGTATCAATGCCGCCCAACGCAACGCGATCGAGAGCTGGTTTAAGGAATTCGAAGACGTGCTCTATGACGACGCCCGCTGGCTCGATCCCGTGGATGGCTACCGGCGCTACGTCGACACCCGCGACTTCATCGACTACTTCCACCTTCACAATCTTGCCAAACAGGGCGACAGCATGGCGCTGAGCCTCTTCCCCTGGTTTTCCTCCAGGGACCGCAAGCTCCGTATCGGTCCGATCTGGGATTACAACCTGAGTGCCTACTGGACCAATCCCACCGACGAGCTCTTCTACCGCAACGACCGAATCTGGTACCCGCGCTTTTTTGAAGATCCCGGGTTCATGCGGGAATATATCGATCGTTGGTACGAACTGCGCCGCGGGCCGTTCGCCACTCCGAATCTGACCGGCCTCGTCAACCAGCAGGCCAGACAGTTCACATCCACCCTCGCCATCCGGCAGGGCGTAAGCGTCAGGGAGTGGGCCACCGAACTGGGGGACATGAAGAACTACCTCTCCACCCGGACAAGCTGGATTGACTCGCAATTCTTCCGACCACCCACCTTCAGTCACCCCGGTGGTACCGTCAGCGCGCAATTCACGCTCTCCATTCTCAACAACACCGGAGAGGCGGGCACCATTTTCCTTACCCTGGATGGCAGTGATCCCATCGATGGAAGAGGAACCGTCTACACCGATCCCATCTCCTTGAATGCGACTGCTCATGTCAGGGCCCGGATTCGCTCGACAAACGGTGAGTGGTCCGCCCTTAACGAGGCCTCCTACGTGACCGGAACGCCGCCGGGACCCGGTGACCTCGTCCTCTCCGAAATCATGTATCATCCTCTTGGTGACCCTGGAGCGGAGTTCATCGAAGTCCTCAGCATCAATCCGGTGGAGGCACTCGACCTCGCCCTCATCCGATTCGCCGCGGGGGTGGAATTCACCTTTCCGGTGGGAGCTACTCTCGCCCCGGGCGAGCGAATTATCGTGGTCCGCAACCGCTCAGCCTTCGAAGCCGTCCACGGCACGGCACACAACGTGGTGGGAGAGTTCCAACTCGACAGCGCCCTCGATAACAGCGGTGACCGCATCATCCTCCTCGACGCCAGTGGCGGTGTGCTCCTCGACTTCAGCTACGGGGACGATCCGCCCTGGGCCGAGTCCGCGGATGGAGACGGTGACTCTCTCATCCTGGTCGATCCTCTCGCCAATCCCGATCACGGGGTTTTCTCGAGCTGGCGCAGCAGCACCACTGCCGACGGCAACCCAGGCACCGATGACCGGGTGACCTTCTCCGGTGATCCCGTTCGCGATCGTGATAACGATGGCATTCCCGCCCTCGTCGAATTTCTCCTCGGAACCCCGGAGATCCGGGAAGACCTCATCTCCGACTTCTTCACCTGGAACCACACTCCCGGTGGCGAGACGGAACTTCTCCTCGCCTTCAGCCTCGCCACCCGGGCCATTGACATGCCCGCCATCGAGTTCAGCAACGACCTCGAGACCTGGCAGGAGGTGACCGTGGAACCCACCTTCGATGAACACCTCACTGCCGGACGCGCCCGCTACCGCTGGCTCCTGCCCGCCCCCCAGCCCACACAGCGCTATTTCCGCATCCGGGTGGCGGAAACAGGACGTTGAACATGACGCTCCGCTCAACCGGGATGCCCGGGTGTTCCCTGCCCTCCCTCGACGCAAACGATGCTTGAGATCCTCTCCAGCCCGATTCACCCTTTCCCTCCCCGCCGGATCAGAACTGCTCTCCCCACAAGATTCGCCCTGCCTCATACCCCCATGAAATCGCTTCTGTGCATCTTCCTTCCTCTTCTGGCTCCGACGCTCACCCTGGCCGAAGGGGAGAAACCTCCGGCGACACCCGCCGGGGAGATATCCCCCATCAGGAAGAAGAGCTGCCCCCTCTGCAAACTACCCGGCCGGGCCGCCCTCTTTGCGGGCGCGGCCAGACCCTGCCCGGCCGATTGCGCCAGACTCTGCTGCAAGGGCACGGAGGTCGTCTTCGTGGTGAAGGGAGTGACCGATGCTGCCGGAGCCCGCAAGATCACCGGGGCCCTTGCTGAACGGGAAGGAGTGCAGATCGAAAACGTGAGTCATGAGTCGGGCCGAGCCGTTCTACGACATGCCCCCGACAAGGTAACAAGGACGCAATTGCGGGAGATCATCATGGGCTGCGGCTACCAGGTGACGGGCGAACAGGCCGCCTTCTCCCTTGAGGGACTGACCACCGAAAAACTGGCCGCCGCAGTCGAGAGCGCAATCCGCGCAGCTCCGGGTGTGACCGGGATCGAAACCGTCTGTCACAAGAGTGGCAGGGCCATCGTGGTTTTCGATCCCGTCAGGACCTCTCCCCGGAAGATCGCAGCTGCCATTAATGCCACTCCCTGCAAGGTGGTGATCCCCTGATCCTCCCCATCCCACACAACAGACAGCAGTCGGGGAAAAAGCAGACGCGCGCAAGACGGCCCCCGGACCTGGAAGGCCGGGATCCTCACGATGCCACCTCAAGCAAGGTGACTTCGCAGGAGCTCTCCCCCGGAGCACGTCATCGGGGACGATCTCTGCACCACCTCCCTTCGAACTACCCTGAATTGCTGAATCCGCCCCGGGTTGGCACACGTTTTTTCTAGCCACCAGTAGCCCTTCCCTGTTCGATGCCGGGGACCAGCAAACTAAACAAACGCACACATGTCTCAGGTAAATATCGCTATTGTCGGTCTTGGCTTCGGCGCAGAGTTTATTCCCATCTATCAACGCCATCCGCAGGCGAACATGTTCGCCATCTGCCAGCGCACGGAGGAAAGCCTCAACGAGATCGGCGACAAATATGGGGTGGAGAAACGATATCAGAACTACGATGACGTCCTCCGCGATCCGGATATCACCGCGGTGCACATCAATACGCCCATCCCCAATCACGGGGAACAGTCCATCGCCGCCCTGGAGGCCGGCAAGCACGTGGCCTGCACGGTGCCCATGGCCACCAGCCTGAAGGAATGCGAAGAGATCGTCCGCCTCTCCAGGGCCAACGGCCTGAAATACATGATGATGGAAACCGTGGTCTATGCCCGCGAGTTTCTCTACATGAAAGAACTTTACGACAGTGGGGAGCTGGGCAAGGTGCAATATCTCAAGGCCTCCCACCAGCAGGACATGGACGGCTGGCCCGGCTACTGGCCCGGTCTTCCCCCCATGCACTATGCCACTCACTGCGTCGGTCCCGTGCTCGGTCTCACCCGGGGAGAAGCGGAGTATGTCTCCTGCTTTCCCTCCGGGACCATCCATGAGGAAATGCACGAGTGCTATAACTCGCCCTTCGCGGTGGAAAGCTGCCACATCAAGTTCCACAACAGCGACCTCACCGGCTTCGTCTATCGCTCCCTCTTCGACGTGGCCCGGCAATACCGGGAGTCCTTTGAAGTCTATGGTGAAAAGAAATCGGTGGAATGGCCCCTTATTGAGGGCAAACCGCTGGTGATGCACACCGCCAAGAAACCCGAGCCCGAGATCCCCGAGGAAGTCGAGTGTCCCGATTTCGCCCACCTTCTTCCGGACGAAGTGGCTCCCTTCACCACCGGTGGTGTCTATGGCGGCGATACCGGGGAGGAACACCTCTCCTTCACCCAGGGAGCCGGTCACGGCGGATCCCACCCGCACCTTACTCACCAGTTCATCAACATGATCATCACCGGTGAAGATGCCTATCCCAATGCGGTGGAGTCCGCCAACATCACCTGCACCGGCATCCTGGCACACGAGTCTGCCCTGAAGGGCGGCGAGATCATGAACCTCCCGAGCTGGAGCCTGCGCCAGGAATAGGCCCCGGGGCCGACAACCGTTGCCGTCCGCACGGGCACCATCAGTGCCAGCGTCCTTTCAACGGCTCCTTCGAGCTCTTCATGCCAGCATTCCGTGCCCCCTGGAATTCACCGCTGAAGTTCGCCCTGTATCCTCCAAGCCCTCCGCCAAATTGAGCCCCCTGCGACATTCCCTGCGGAAAAATTAGTTGTTCTGCGCAAAATCCGCCCTTTCTTTCAGGATCATGTCCAAGCCCTTCAAGCTCCTCCGCAACCCTCTCGTCCTGATCGCCTCTGGCCTCATCCTCCTGGGCGTGGTGGCCATCGCAATTACCAGGTCGATGGCCCCGGAGGAAAAAGAGTCCGCGGAGTCCGGAGAAAAGATCGCCATCCCGCCCGCAAAATCCTCCGTGCATCCCTCCAGATCCTCCAAGGGCAGCTCTCCCGGCGGCCCGCGCAAATCGCAGGGCAAGGAAATCCAGGGGGATGGAAACATCGTAGCCGTACCCGGGAAATCCAAGCGGCAGGAGTTCATGACTGCGCTCTCGGTCCGGGCCCGCAACGAGTTGAAGGGACTGCGCATGCAATACCAGACCGAGTTCGACTCCGCTGAGTCACGAAAGGAATTCAGTGATACCTTGCGGAACGTCACCGACCCTGAGGAGCGCAAACGTCTGCTCCTGGAACGCACCACTGCAATGCGCATAGCTCGCAACAAGATGGACGCTCAAAAGGGCTTCCCCGGGCGTGCCCGGGAGAAACGCCTCATCGCCCTCATGCAGGTCCAGAATCTCTGGCGCATGAACGCCTTTGTCGCCCGGAACGACTCGCTGACCGGGGAAGCCGGAAAATTTGACGACCGCCTTGCTGAGTGGGCGGCAACCTCGGAAGACATGAGCGACGAGGAGTTTCACGCATCCTTCAACGAGCTGCGCCATGCCCTGAACGACCTCCGGGGCCGCAACCAGAGCAACACCCGCCCCCAGCCGTCGGTCCCAAAATAGACCTTAAAACAACAACGCGGCTTCCCCCGGCTTGGGAAACCCACCGGTCCGGGCCTTGGTATACAGCAGCTCTCCGTCCCGGCGCAGCTCAAAGATGCCTCCGCCACCCGCCACGAGAGACACCTCTTCCCCGGTCTTCTCCCTGATCTCGGCCGAGACACGCTCGGCTTCCGGAAGATAGTTTCACTGTGCGCAGTATTCGATCTCGATCGCCATGCTCAAGTCTGAACCAGCAGGAGGAATGGATCAATCCCAGGATCTTTTGATCTACTCCCCCTTGATTTCTTGCATTCAGGGACGGCAATGGATGAGCTTGGATCGACCGTAGTCGTCATCCCATGCCCTCACGGCCTCCTGACAAACCTTCCTGAAACCACCCCGATGCAAGACCCGCCACTTTCTCGCGACATTTCCCAGCAGCACCTGGAAGTAACCCGGCGTTATTTCATGCACCTCGGAACAGCCGGCTTCGCGGCCATGGGCTATCCCTCCCTGCTGCGGGCCCGGGATGCGGACAGAAACATCCTTGAAGAAACAATTGCCGACCTTGAGTACCTGACCCATCACAAGGAATTCGAGCTCGTTGAGCGAGGCAAGCCTCTGCCATATAAATTGCCCCCGGAAAAACGTCTGGCAATCGGCATGGAGAGGGACAGCTGGAAACTCGACGTGATAGCCGACAGCGAAACAAACGCCCAGGTGGACAATCCGCTCTCCAGGGAAAAAGGCACCGCACTCGATTTCAAGGGCCTCTTGAAACTCGCCGGCAAACGCCCCACGCGCTTCCTCAAGGTGATGACCTGCAACAACATGGCAACTCCCCTCGGAATGGGCCTGTGGGAAGGAGTGCCCCTGCGCGAGGCGATCTGGGCGGCCAGACCCTCCGCCAACATCCGCCGGGTCTTCTATTACGGACACCACAATGAGGATCCGAAGCAGATATTCCGCAGTTCCCTTCCCATCGGTCGGGTGCTGGAGGATCCGCCCGGCGACCATCCGGTCATCCTGTGCTACAAACTGAACGGCGAATTGCTGAGTGGTGAAAGCGGCGGACCGGTACGAATGATCGTGCCCGAAGCCTACGGGTTCAAGTCAGTCAAGTGGCTGAAGACCGTGGTCCTCACAAATGCACCCGCTGCCAATGACACCTACGCCAGTGGCAACAACGACATCGACAGCCAGATGAAGACCATGTGTCGATTCATCCACAGACCAACCCAGGCAAAGGCCGGTTCACCAATCCCGCTGACCGGACTGGCGCAAGTCGGCGTCGGCGGACTGGGAAAAGTGCAGGTCTGGATCAAGCCCCGGCAGGATGGGGAATGGCCCGAGGATGATCCCTACTTCACCAAGGCCCCGTGGCAGGATGCCGCGATCCTGCCACCCCCCGAAAAGTGGGGCGGTGGACTACCCGGGGGCAAATTGCCACCGGAAGTGCGCTTTTTCACCGCGGAAGGCAAACCGGACCACTGGCCGATGCGCTACACCATCGCTCACTGGGCGACCCTGTTGAAGGGCATGGCTCCTGGAAAATACGACATCTACTGCCGCACGATTGACCAGAGAGGCAATGCCCAGCCGATGCCGCGCCCGTTCCGCAAATCCGGACGCAACAAGATTGAGGGATCACTCATGACCATCGAGAGCTGAGGCGGCCTGCATGCCTCAGAGACGCTTGATCATCACCGGCATCCGACCGGGGATCAATTCCATCATGTCCGCCGGGGATGCCATTCCCGGCTGGTGGGGACGACAGGCTTCCCGTCCTTCTCCTCCTTGATTTCTTGCATTCAGGAACGGTGAATGAATGATCCTGACCGACCGTAATTATCACCCCATGCCTGCCCGTCTCCCTGTCCTTTTCCTTGCCGCCCTGATTTGCGCATTTCCTGCAACCCTCCCGGCAGCGAAGCAGCAACCCAATATCATCTATATCCTCCTTGATGACGCCGGCTATGGAGACCTCTCCTGCTACGGACAGGAGAAGTTCCAGACACCCAATATCGACCGCCTCGCCACGGAGGGGATGAAATTCACCAACCACTACTCCGGTTCGACGGTCTGCGCCCCCACCCGCAGCGTGATCATGTCCGGTCTCCACACCGGACACACCCCGAGTCGCGGGAACAGGGAGATCAAGCCGGTGGGACAGTTCCCCATTCCCGCCGCAACCTTTACCATCGCGGAGGCTCTCAAGAAGGCCGGTTACGCCACCGGTGCCTTCGGAAAGTGGGGCTTGGGCAATCCGGGCTCGGAAGGCGATCCCGTCCATCAGGGATTCGACCGCTTCTTCGGCTATAATTGCCAGCGCAATGCCCATACCTACTATCCGACCTGGCTCTTCGACAATCTCCAGAAAATCGAACTCGACGGCGAAACCTACGCTCACGATCTCATCATGGATCGGGCCGTGGAGTGGATCGACAATCACCACAAGGGACCGTTCTTCTGCTTCCTCCCGGTCACCATCCCGCACGCCGCCATGCACGTGCCGGAAAAGTATGCCGCCCCCTTCCGCAGGAAGTTTCCGGAATTTGAGAACAAGGTGGGACGCTACGGCAACAACAAGCCTTTCGCCAGGAACCCCGCCGCTCAGTTCGCGGGGATGATGACGGCCCTCGATCATGGGATCGGCCGCGTGCTCAAGTCTCTCGAAGAACACGGCATCGAAGAGAACACCATCGTTCTCCTCAGCTCGGACAATGGCCCTCACAAGGAGGGCGGCCACATGCCCGACTACTTCAATTCCAACGGAGGTCTGAGGGGGCACAAGCGCGACCTCTACGAAGGAGGTATCCGCTGTCCCCTTCTCGTCCGCTGGCCTGGCAAGGTGAAGGCGGGATCGACCAGTGACCATATTTCCGCCCATTGGGATCTCTTCCCTACCTTCTGCGAGCTGGCGGGCACGGAAACGCCCCGGGATCTTGACGGGATCAGCTTCCTGCCCGCCCTCCTCGGCAGGAAACAAAAACAACACGAATACCTCTACTGGGAATTCTTTGAAGGTGGCGGAAAGCGGGCGGTCCGCATCGGAAAGTGGAAGGCCGTACAGAACCAGCTCACCCGGAAGGGACAGGATGCGCCCGTCGAGATCTACGACCTGATGACGGATCGCGCCGAGAAGAACAACCTCGCGACCCGGAAACCCGAACTCATCGCTCGCGCCCGGGACATCTTCAAGCAAGCCCACACCCCCTCGCAGATCTGGAAGTTCAAGTGGGAACAATAGCCCCCGGTCTTGCCCTGCCATGAAGGTCCTCACTCCTCTTTTCCTGCTTTTGGTTCTCTCCGCGCCCCTGCCGGTCCAGGCGGTGGGCGCGCATGCGCAGTTCGTCTCTGAAGTGGAGTCCATCCGGCCCGGAGTTCCCTTTACGGTCGGCCTCCACATTCTTCCGGACAAACACTACCATACCTACTGGAAGTACCCGGGCATCGTGGGACTGCCCACCTCCATCAAGTGGCAGCTGCCCACGGGATTCCACGCCAGCGAAATCGCCTGGCCCACTCCCGAGGTAGTCGACATGGCGGGCCACCCCGCCCACGGATTCCACCGCGAACTTCTTCTGCTGACGGTCATCACACCGCCGGAGAAACTCCCGGGCAACTCCGTCACCCTGACCGGTGAACTGGCCTGGATGGCCTGTCACAAGGAATGCCACCCGGGCTTCGTCACCCGCAGCCTCACACTCCCCGTCAACCGTGCCAGGAAGACCAGGCCTCATCCCCAATGGGCTGCAGCCATCGCCCGGGAACGCGAAGCCCTTCCCCGGGAAACTGATCTGTGGAAAGTTTCCATTGAGTCGAAACCGGACGACAACCCCGTCTTGATCCGTGTCCGCCCCGGAGCGGGTGCCGCGGCAGATCCCGGTGAGATCTACTTCTTCAGCGAAGACGGCCAGGTCACCTCCGAACCAGCCCAGAAGGTCACGCGCCAGCCGGATGGCAGTTACCTCATCAGCGGGACCCGCTCCGAATTCAGCCCCAAGAAAAAGACAACCCTCCCCGGCACCCTGGTGGCTTCAAGGGGATGGGCCGGGGGAAAACCGCTGTCGGCCTTCCGTGCCGAGCCAGCCTACCCCGGGCAATAGACCCCGACGGGACGCTTACCCGGAAGTCACTTTCCTATCCGCGCCCGGTCCCGATCCTGTTTTTTCTTCGGTTCCGGCGTGAAGGCACCCGCCCCCGGTGAGAAATCCCACCGCTGGGTGTCCTCCCCCAATCGGTCAAGAAAGGCCCCTGCCGAAAACGCCAGGTAGAAGGGACCGTCACCTTTCTTGTTCCGGTTCCGGGTGTAGAGATCCTTCATGGAGGGCAGGACCGCCCTGGCCTCCTCGCCCAATAACTCGATCGCCCGGCAGGCCCGCAGGGCCACCCACCAGTCGTCGTGGCCGAGTTCCTTCACCAGACCGGCGAGGGCCGCCTCCCGGTGCCTGTCCCCCTGAGCCAGCCAATCCGCCGTTTCCAGTCTTACCGCTGCAGAGATGTCGTCCAGGTAACCCACCACGCGATCCCTGTCCTGGTAGCCTGCTACCCGCAGGGCGAGGATGGCCCAGTAACGCTCGCTCGGGTCGGCGGACTTCAGCAGCTTGAGGGCGGTCGACACCTCCGACCGGCCGACCAGGTCCGCAGCACTCCACGCCGCCTCCAGGTTCGGTTGGTGATCGCTCTTCCCAAGGAGGATATCGCGCAGGGCCCTGTCCTCATTCCTGACCCATTTCCACATCTCGCTTTCCGGAATCGCTCCGGGATCCCGCAGGCGCATACGCTCAATCCGGTAGATTCGGCGGTGCTCCACGAGGGCCGCCTGCTGCCCGGCGGTCATCTCCGTCTCCAGCAGATTCACCAGATTGTGTGGATCAGCCTCACAATCGTAGAAGGCCTCCACCGGCTTGCCTGGTCCCGCGTAATCCAGTTGCGCCTTGTCGAGCAATTGTGGCTTGTCCCTCGCAAGGCGGGTAATCTCCTGCCGGGTCCGTCCCAGATCGGAAAAGACGCTGGGCTGGTTGTGGCTCAGATGCGGATGGTAGTTCCGGATGTAGAGGTATTTCTCACTCCGGAGCGAACGTGCACACTCGAAAACCTCGTCAACCCGGTCACGACAGCCATAGACGTATTCGCGCTTTGGATCGCGTTCCCGTCCCAGAAAACTGCGTCCCTGCATGTAATCCGGTTTCGCCAGTCCGGCCAGGTTCAGGACCGTGCAGGGAAAGTCGACGAAGCTCACCAGTTCATCATTGACCGTCCCCGGCAGGGAGGGTGCGAGATGCTGGTAGCGCCTCGGGAAGCGCGCCATGAGAGCCACCCGCATCCCCGAATCGTGCAGCATCCTTTTGCCCCTCGGCATCCCCGTGCCATGATCGGTATAAAAGAAAACGATGGTATTGTCCGCCAGCCCGTCCTCCTCCAGTTCACGCAGGAGACGCCCCGTATTCCGGTCCATCACGGTCACGCAATCATACATGCGCGCCCACTCCTTCCGGATCACGGGCGTATCCGGATAGTAGGGGGGCAGCGAAACGGTTGCCGGATCGTGGATCTCCTCCCTGGTGAGCTTGGACTGCACTTCACGCACGAACACCTCGTGCGGCCACACCGTGGTGCGGGATTGATGGGTGCTCATGTCGTTGAACACCGCAAAGAACGGTTGGCCTTCCCTGCGCTGGTCGCTGCGCCAATGCGCCTGGCCACTCGACTCGTGCCACGCTTCCGCAATCAGGCGCTGCGCCGCCCCATTGTTATAGTCGGTCTTGACGTTGTTGGTGGTGAAGTAACCGGCCTTCCGCAGATAGCCGGGAAAGGCCTTCACCCGGTCCGGAATCGGGAAGGCCGACCGCATCTGGTGCGCCCCCAGGCTGACCGTGGTCATGCCCGTGATGAGGCAGGCCCGTGAGGGAGAGCAGACCGGCGCCGCAGCAAAGGCCCGGGTGTAGCGCACGCTCTCGGTTGCAAACTTGTCCAGGTTTGGAGTAGTGGCGAACTCGTCACCGTAACATCCGAAATAGGGGCTCATGTCCTCAGCGGTGATCCAGAGGATATTGGGATGAAGCCGGCGGACCCGGATGTTACGAAAGCGGACCGTTCCCCCTTTGCCGTGGTGCTGGATGCCGAAGTAGCCCGCAAGCTGCCGTTTCTCGTGCAACTCCGCGATCAGCTTCCCATTGAGGTAGGTCCGGACCAGCGACCCCTGCGCCACGACCCGGAAATGGTTCCAGTCCTTTTCCTTGAGCAGTCCCTTCACCCGTTCCTGGTAATCCCTGTTCTGCACCCTGCCCGGATAGAGCCAGCCTCCCAACCCGATTCCGTAAACCCCGGCCGGTTTCTGCAGGTCAATCTCGCACTGGTAGCCCCTGGGCTTGCCCTGATCCCCCGTACAGCGATAGGCAAATCCGGAATTGAAGTTCACCTTGCGCGCATCCTCGGGCAGGAGCACCTCCAGCTCCGCCTCGAAGTCCCCCATCGAAATTTCAGTGGTCACCCAGCAATTCGTCCTGGAGTGAAGTTCGAGCACCCCGTCCCTTGCTTCGAAGCGCACAACTTCGCTACGAGGTGTCCACCCCTTCGTGCTCTTCCCGTCAAAGAGATCCACCCACTCCGTCGCACCAGCCGGCACGATCACAAGCAACAGCAATTTTGAGATGAACAACTGCGAAAACAGACGAATGATGATCGGCATGACTCCGGTCTAGAACTTCCCGTGCGGAGAGAAAAGGCAATCTCTGCAAAATCGCCTCGCCAGCAGGCGTAGAGGTTTGGCAGCTTCCGGCCCCGGTCCCGCCTGCCATGAGATTCATCCACCTCCTTCCTCTCCTTGCCCTCTGCCTGCAGCCTCTTGCAGCCCAAAAACGCAAGAAACAAGCTTCCAGGGGAGGGCCGGAGAAGTCTCCTGAGCTGGCCCGGCACTACATCAATCTCAAGACCTCGCCCCGCTCTCCACAGGCAGAACCAGTCACCACCTCCCTGCCCCTGGAACTTGAACCGAAGGATCAGGTCGCCTTCATCGGCAGCGGCCTCCTCGATAATGCCCGTCACTACGGTTATTTCGAAACGCTCCTTCACCAGCGCTTTCCCGATCACCAGCTCGGCATCCGGAACTTTTCCTGGCCTGCTGACGAGGTCGACCTCCAACCCCGACCCGCCAACTTCGGCGACCTCGACCAGCATCTCACCTACTACCGCACCGATGTAATCATTGCGGCCTTCGGCTACAACGAATCCTTTGCGGGTCAGGCTGGCCTTCCCGCCTTCCGCGCGCGCTTCGACGCTTTCCTCTCCCAGCTCAAATCCCGGTCCTACAACGGCAAAAGCGCTCCGCGGATCGTCGTACTCTCTCCCGTTGCCAACGAGAACATAAAGGGTGTTCCAGCTGCCGATCGCAACAATGAAAACCTGAAGCTCTATGGCCAGGCCATCGAAGAGAGCGCCGCCAGGCACAAGGTTGCCTTTGCCAATGTCTACCCCGCCACCGCCACCGCCATGGCGGAGAAAGGACGCGACCTCACCGACAACGGCACGCAACTGAACGGAGCGGGACAGCAGGTCTTCGCCAGCACGCTCTATCGCCAGCTCTTCGGCGAGACCGCACCACCCGTAAACGAAAAGGCCCGCGCCCTCGTGGTGGACAAATCCTTCCAGTTCTTCCACCGCTACCGCCCCCTCAACACCTTCTATTACACCGGAGGGCGCAACAGGAGCTACGGCTACCTCGACTTCCTCCCCGCCATGCGAAACTTCGATCTCATGGTGGCCAACCGGAACAAGGCCATCTGGGCCACCGCACAGGGAAGAGAGGCTACGGTGGATGATTCCAGACTGCCTCCACTCGAGGAAACCGCACAGGGACGTGGCGCCAACAAGTGGTTCTCACCAGAGGAGGAACTCGCGGCCTTCCAGGTCGATGAGCGCTTCGAGGTCAACTGCTTCGCATCCGAGGAGGACTTCCCCGACATGGCCTGTCCCATCCAGATGCGCTGGGATGCCCGCGGGCGGCTCTGGGTCTCCTGCTCGACCACCTATCCGCACCTCTATCCCGGACGCGAACCCAGCGACAAGATCATCATCCTGGAGGACACCGACTGGGACGGAAAGGCCGACAAATCGACCGTTTTTGCCGACAACCTGGAAGTGCCTCTCTCCTTTGTCCTCGGCAAGGGAGGAGTCTACCTCTCGGAGGAACCGCACCTCATCTTCCTCGCGGACACCGACGGAGACGACAAGGCCGATCATCGCGAGATCGTCCTGACCGGCTTCGGGTGTGAGGATTCGCACCACGCCTTGCACGATTTCGTGTGGACGCCCGATGGCGATCTCCTTTTCCGCGAGTCCATTTTCCACAACTCCCAGATCGAAACCCCCTACGGTCCGGTCCGCGCCAAGAACAGCTCGTGGTTCCGCTTCCGTCCCGGCTCGCAGCGGCTCACTGCATTCGGCGGCTACCCCAACACCAACCCGTGGGGCGTGACCTTCGACGACTGGGGGCAGCACGTGGCCAGTCATCCCGTCTTTGCAAGCGCCTTTCATGCCACCAATGCTCCCTACCCGGCCCAGCACCCGAGAGCCAACGGAATTCCGGCCTACTCCGGCGTATGCGGTCACGAGTTTGTTGACTTCGCTTCGTGGCCGGACGACCTGCAGGGCGGCTTTGTCAAAGTCCGTTACAAGCCCACCAACCGGGTCGAATTCCACAAGTGGGTTGAACACGACGACCACTTCCGCGAGGAGTTTCAGTTCAACCTCATCTTCTCCACCAACCTCTCCTTCATCCCGGTCGATCTCCGCTACGGGCCACGTGGTGCGATGTATGTCTGCGACTGGTACAATCCGGTGAAGGGGCATGCTCAGTACTCGCTTCGCGATCCGCGCCGCGACCGCAAATCCGGGCGCATCTGGCGGATCGTCCCCAAGGGCGCCCGGTTGCAGGATCCTCCCGGGATCTCCGGTGCACCGATCGCCGCTCTCCTCGATCTGCTCAAACGCAGGGAATACCGCTACCGCTACTGGGCCAAGCGCGAACTGCGCGACCGGAATCCCACCGAGGTGCATGGCGCCCTGGACACCTGGGTTGCCGCCCTCGATTCCAAGGACCAGCGCTTCCGTCACCATCAGCTTGAAGCCCTCTGGACCTACCGCGGAGTCGATGCCTCCAATCCGGCTCTGCTGAAGGAGCTGCTCTCCTGTGGGACACACCACGCACGCGCCGCCGCCACCCGCCAGCTGCGCTACGCTGACTGTGGCCTGAGCGAAAAGGACCGGGGCGTGCTCCTTCTCCAGAGTGCAAACGACAAAAGTGCCCTGGTTCGCCTGGAGGCCGTCACCGCTTCCACCTACCTCGCCACCCCGGCAGCCTTCCAGTCCCTCCTCTCCACCCTGACCCATCCACGCGAGGCGCATCTCAACTATGCCATCCGGACCGCCTTTGGAGCGAAGTCCATTCTCCCGTTCTGGGCGGAGAAGCCCCCTCCGGCCGTGGCGAAGTTCATGGTGACCTTCGATCGGAGCTCCAAGACAAAAGCGGGCACCACTCCCCGCAACGCCCGGGAGGCGGCCTTCGATTCACAGAACAACCTGGCAGAAGTGAAAATCGGTTGCATTCCCGAACGGCTCCTCTTCACCCGGGACCGGTTCGAGGTAAAGGCAGGACAACCCGTCAAACTGATCTTCACCAATCCCGATGCCACCCAGCACAATCTCCTCATCCTCGAACACAACACCTCCATCGAGACGATTGGCATCGCCGCCAACGAAATGGCCAAGAGCCCGGAAGGCGTGAAGAAGCACTTCATTCCCGACGACAAGCGCATCCTGCACGCCACCAGGCTCCTCAAGCCCCACTCCTCGGAAACATTGCGCTTTCTTGCCCCCGAGAAACCCGGCATCTATCCCTACCTCTGCACCTTTCCCGGGCACTGGGTCCTGATGAAGGGTGAAATGATCGTCAAATAAACCACCCCTTTATCCTCATGAAAACCCTGGTTTTCCTCATCGCTGCCTGCTTCCCGTTCCTTGCTCCCGCCCTGGTGGCCAAGCCCAACTTCGTCTTCATTCTGGCCGACGACATGGGCTATGGCGATATCTCCCACGCAGGTGGCAAAATTCCCACGCCCAATCTGGACCAGCTGCGGGCGGAAGGAATGCGCTTCACCGACGCCCACACGACATCCTCGGTCTGCACCCCCACCCGCTACGGTATTCTCACCGGCCGCTACAACTGGCGCTCTCCACTCAAGAAAAGCGTCCTCTTCCCGCCCAAGCCCTCGATCATGGATCCCGATCGGCCCACTGTGGCCAGCTTCCTCAAGGAGAGGGGATACCGCACCTGCGTGGTGGGCAAATGGCACCTTGGGCTGAACTGGCACATGCTGGATCAGCCCGCCAAGGCCGCCAATGGTCCAACCAAGGGTAGCTGCTGGAACATCGACTTCTCCAGGCCCCCGCAACAGGGGCCGCTCAAACTGGGTTTTACCGACGACTTTCTCTTTCCCGCTTCCCTCGACATGGCCCCCTATCTCTACCTCCGCAACGACAGGGCGGTGGGAATTCCCACCGTGAGCAAGGGCTGGAATCGCCAGGGTCCCGCCACCGCTGACTTTGAGGCAAAGAACTGCCTCATCGACTTCGCTCGCGAATCACGGGCCTTCATCAAATCCGCGGTGCAGGGCGAGTCCCCGTTCCTCCTCTATCTTCCCCTCACCAGCCCCCACACCCCCATCGTTCCCTCCAGGCAGTGGCAGGGAAAATCTCCCCTCGGCAAGTACGGCGACTTTGTGATGGAGACCGACTGGGTGGTGGGCGAAGTCATGAAGGAACTGGCTGAGCAACAGGTCGCCAGGAACACAATTTTCCTCTTCACCACCGACAACGGCTGTTCGCCCGCTGCCGACATCCCGAAACTTGTCTCCCAGGGGCACAAGCCCAACGCCGACTGGCGGGGGCACAAGGCCGACATCTACGAAGGGGGCCACCGCGTTCCCTTCCTTGTCCGCTGGCCCGAGCGGGTGAAGGCCAACAGCTCCTGCAATCTCACAGTCTGCACCACGGACTTCTTCGCCACGGTGGCCGACATCCTCGGTGTGCGCGGACGCCAATTCCCTCAGAATGCCGCCGAGGATTCCTTCTCCTTCCTCTCCGCACTCGATCAACCGGGCCGCAGCACTCCCCTCCGCCCCTACACCATCCACCACTCCATCAACGGATCCTTCGCCATTCGCAAGGGGCCCTGGAAACTCTGCCTCTGTCCCGGTTCGGGAGGCTGGTCCTCACCCCAGCCCAACAATGCCCTCAAAGACAAATCCCTCCCGCCCATCCAGCTCTTCAATCTCGACACCGATCCTGCTGAAAGAACAAACCTGCAGGCCGGACAACCCGACATTGTCCGCGACCTGGTCAACGATCTTTACCACGCCATCCGGCACGGGCGCTCCAACTCCGGCCTGCCTGCCGAAAACGAGGGATGGCCCGGCACTTTCCCGTCCCCCGTCCTCAAGCTCTTCCCTCAGTTCGCTGGCAAGTGATCCGACTCAGCTAGGCAATGCGCTTTTCCACGAAGCGAAAGCGCTCGTCGTAGTCCCCCCGATTATGCTTGAGACAGCAGGCGTAGCAGGCCGAGGCCCCGTGCATCCGTCTCACCCGTTCGACCACCGCCCAGCACCCGGGACAGAAGTAGCGCCACTTGCGGCGCATTGACCGCGCCGGAAGGGGCAGGCTGTGTCCCACCCGCTCCCCGGGAATTCCAAGGTCACAACAAGCCCGGCGCCACTCCGGCCCATGTGGCTGGATTCGGCGGTTCCCCGCCCGCTCATAAGCCACGAGATGGGCGAGCTCATGCAGGAAAGTTCGCTCGGTTTCGCTTTCGGAAATCTCCTGCAGAGCGGGATTCACCTCTACCACTGCGTCCGGCCAGGTGGCCCGGCCCGCCGTCGATCGCATCCGCGAATTCCACTGCACCGTCACCTTTTCCGCCAGGGCTGACAATCCCAACTGCCCACAGAGCACTCTCGCCCGCATCGTCATCTCCGCGTCGCCCCCCCTGCGCAGGCGCGGCTTCTTCACCTTGCGCCTCTCTCCCTCACTAAACGAAAACCGCAATTGCAGGACCGCTTGTTCCACTGCCAGAGTATCCATAAAAGAGGGCTGAAACTCAAGAACGGAGGACCTCCGGAGCGAGTTTATCCATCACACAGGTCAAACAAGGGATCCTCTTCCCCGAAGGGCCACGCGCTCACGGCCCCCAGACAAAACAAGCCGGGGGATTCCCCGGCTTGTCTTCAAATGATCCGGATCCGGATCACGAAACGATCATCACCGCCGGGAGGGCGATTTCCAGTCCGCCGCCTTGACCGGCTTGAACACCTTGGGAGGCTTCTCTCCCTCCACCGGAAGGCGCACTGAGATGGGGCCACCCTGGCAGATCGCCACCACCAGCAGGCCGGCGCGCTTCAGCGACTCCAGGTACTCTTCCGACAATGGATCCTGGCCGGTGGCCTGTTCGAGCGTGACCGGAAGGAGACGAATCCACGAAGCATTCTTCGCGTAGAAATTGCGCCAGTTCTCCAACTTCCCTTTGCGGTGCCCATTCACGCGGGTTTTAAAACGGGTCGGCGTGTTCAATACCGAGCCTCGCGGAACGATTGTCCAGCTCGATGCCCCTGAAACGATCGTGGAACGCTTCACGAGACTCTCCCGGCGCTTGGCCGCCTTGGTGGACGCCTCGGAATCCTCTCGCAGGTTTCGCTGCTGCAGGTCGGAGAGCCTGACGGTTTGTCCCTTCAATTTCGGGTCACGAGGCCGCTGAAGGCTGGCAAGTTGCTCATGGGTCATCCGGGGACGGACGTTCAGTGCCTTCCCCCTGCCTTTCCCGGGTTCGCCTCCGGGCGCAACCAGTTCCACCGCACCCAGAGAATTCACTCCGATGGCGGTGAGCCAGATGAATAATCCGATTCTGTTCATATTGAGAAATGGGAAAAACTACTCCTGATCGATCACACCACCATTGATCTCGATGGTCCGATCCACATTGACCTCTACTGCATCCAGCAGATCAGTCCCGAATGGTGTCCGATGGAGCAATTCAACGGTATGAATGCCTTCTTCCGTAAAATAGCGATCCATGCTCTTGGCGATCAGGTCCCGGTTCTGCGGGATTGAGTCCTCAATGATCACAAAACTCGAGTTCACGGTCTTGGTTCCGTCAGGCCTCTCTTTCCGGGGCCCGGGGTAGATCCGCAGATAGGTGGTGCTGTCCGGATACAAGTTGACCAGGCTCACCGAAACGGGAGGCACCTGCTCGTAATACCTGGAGGAATCCACCCCGCTGATGGTCCCGGTGGCGATGGGCCAGATCTGGACTTTCTCCGAATCGAGGATGGTGGCCGACACCCCATAGTCCGCCTGGGCGGTGATCGTGAAAACCTCTTCTCCCTTCACCTGGGTCAGGTCGGGCCCGGTCAGGTTGGTCGCGGAGAAGGTGATGGTCGTATTCGCCGTCTCCTCCATGTAGCCCTCCGTCACCACCGTTCCAACCGGATTTCTCACATCCTCGAAGCTGTAGGCCCCATCAGGATATGCGAAGGTGTAATTGGTGTAATCCACCCACTTGGCAGCGTCTGGCGCAGTGGCATAGTTGGGATCGTTCTCGTCGAGCAATCCCGTTACCGAGATCTGCACCTGAAACGGTTGATCCACCCGTGTCCTGGGGATCGACAGATAAGGATCACCGGTGACAATGGTGACGGTGGCGTTGGGCGTATAAGCCGTCACATACTGCTCATCGAGCCGGTATTCTGACACGCTGCGATTGTGGATCGCCCAGAGCTCGAAGAAGGAACCAGCCACGCTCACCCCCGTTGGTGAAATCTTCGTTCCGTTCGGAGCAACGCTCATGTCCCATTCGACACCGCTGTCCTGCTGGATCTGCCGGACAAAGTTGACGTAATCGGTCGGATCCGCGGACACCAAGCACGGCGCCGCTGCGACCAGCAAAAGTAAATGTTTCTTCATGATGACATGTATGGGTGAAGATTTCAGGAGAATCATCAAAATCGTGTCTATGCGGCAACTACCGCTCTTTCCGTCCCCGTATGATTTTTCCGTTGTCGTCCACAGTCGCGGACGAACTTGTTTGAGTGCTCAAATCCACGCTGGACAGGAAACTGCCACCCCCACTGTTACGGCGAGTCTGACTGAGAGTTGTAGTGCAGACGATGTCCTGCATGTCAAACCACCAGTCTCCCGGGTTGCTGGATCCCAGCTCAAAGGTATGAATGATATCGTGGGGCCCCAGGACCACGTGATTATCCTCATTGAGAAACTGGGTCATGAAGCTCTCGATCCTGCCCTGTTCGTAGGCCGGTGCGTAGTCCGGCACGCTATCTCCGTCAATCATTCCGATAACAGACAAGTCCGAGCCTGCCGTCGAGTGTGTGCCGAACCAACTTCCGCTCCCGGACTGGCCCCGGGCAGAGAAATCGATTTGTGTACCGGGCTGGACGTTCTTCTTCTCATAAACAACCTCATCGGGGTTCACATCATTCTCCCGACCGTAAAAAACCAGCTCCCAGGGAGCGGAGGCTCCCACTCGAACCCAGAGAGCGGCAGGAAGCAACGTGTGACCGGACTGGAGAGCAACCCCCATCACCCGGATCTTCAGGTCGATCTCCTGGGTCGGAGTAATCGTTCCATTCGGATCAACCTCGCTAAGATCCACAACAGCCAGCGGATAATCGATATTCCACTCCATCTTGGGCCGAACCCCCGGTTGCACCACGGTGGGGGTCACCGAAATAGCACCAACCGGAGTGTAGGGATCCTTATGGCCGGGGGTGGATCCGGTGATTTCGCCGGAAAGAGAGCTTCCCAGGGCCAACAGCCCAAGAAGGGACAGTTGAGAGGCGTTCATATTCATGAGATTAAATGGGGGTGGGGTTGTGCAATTCTTTCGAATTTGCAATAAAATTACAGATACTGACCTCTTGATCAACAGAAATATTAAAATATATTGATATTATTGTGTTTTCTTGAGGCATGACGGAGCTCCGTCCCTAAAAAGGTGGCCAACTCCACCTTAAAACCGGCATCTTTGGAGGTCCGCAAACCCCGGTTGGAGATCCCCGTTACGGCCTTCAAGCTCTCCAAACCGCCATTTTCCGGGCAATCAAGCTGGCAGGCTAAGCGGCCCGGGGCAGCCATCATAAATGGAGTCCGCCTAGACAAAAGTGCCGGCCAGGTAAGCCGAAGAGGGCCGAAAAGCGGGTTAGCCGAGGGGAAAACCGTGACAACCGGTCGGCTATTCTTACGCCGTAAGCAGTTTTTTTCTGCTAGGTGATCCATATGATTGACTCTATTAAAAAATTTTATGATACTGATTATTAGCTTCCCCTTACAAGATGCGCCTCCCTGGAATCCATTGTGATGTGATTTCCGGCTCCTGCTGTGGAGCCGTGATTCTCGGAGCGATTCTGCCGGTCGCGGCCGCGGTGCTCACCACCACTGAGCGCACCGCGCTTGCCCACGAGAAGTTTCTTGAGAACCGGCGCGCCAGTATCGCCACCCGGGTGAATCCCTACCTTGGACCGGGAGTAGCGCAAGTTGTCGAAGAACTCCCCCGGCCCTGGAAGGTCAGGCGCAATCCCTGGCACCACCGGATTGGGGCCACCGTCTTCTGGGTAGGTGAGCAATCCTCCGCCCGGAACCCTGTTTCAAACACCTCAAGTTCCTGGGACGCCAATTGGGAAGACAGCTTTGGCGGCTACGATCATCCCTTCAAACGACAAGGCTACTTTCCCCTCGGCTTCGAACCAAAGCTGAACCCCTTCTACATCGCGCTTCCCTACAACGACCTCCTGCACGGCAGAGAACATCGCCCCGAAGCCTCCGACGTCATCCCCTGGTTCTGGCGTGCTTACCGCGGGCCAGGGGTCTCCGTCTGCCACAATAGATGGGTAGCCATCCACCACCAGGGACGTATCGCCTACGCCCAATGGAAAGATGTCGGGCCCTTCACAATCGACGATTGGCCCTATGTGTTTCAGGGCAAGCGTCCCCGTTCAAACGCCAACCAGAATGCCGGGATCGATATCAGTCCCGCTGTCCGCGACTTCCTCGGAATGCGTGGAAACGCTGACGTCGACTGGCGGTTTGTCGAAGAATCCGAAGTCCCCGGGGGCCCCTGGGCAAAGTGGCTTCCATCTCAACTGGAACTCCCCACCGGATCCCTGGGCCAACAGCTTCCGTAAGTGCCATCAGCCTCTCTCCATGAACTCACCACCAACAATCCAAGCCCTTTCAAGATTGGACAATCACTGAACGCTACGGCTTGCCCGGGGGGACGTCCACCCCATCTCTCCGGATAATCACTCGCCGACCCTCTTGCTGCAGGATCTCACCATTATGATATACCACCGAAAATCTGGCCGATTTGTCACCACGCTTGGCGTCGGTCACCTCGGTCATGACCAGCATGAGGTTGCGGCCCGGTGCAGGTTCAATCTGGTAGGCTGTCGACCGGGTAACCACTCCATCCACAGGTTCCTCCCGTGTCTTCGCTCCCATCTGAAGCGGGCCGTGCCGGTGCGAGAGAATCTTCTTCAACTCTGCGAACTGGGCGCGGACGAACGCGCTTTTTCTCCCGGGATAAGTGTAGTGGAGAGCAACCTCGAAGAGTTTCCCGTCCATGAACCGTGCCTCCAGCGTGGTGGCATCATGACCGGGGAGAGTCCCTTTGGCCGGAGATACCAGCAATACTTTCAACCGGGGCTGATCAGCCGGAGCCTTCACGGTCTGGTCCAGTTTCGTCCTCATGGACCAGTCAACCAGGCGGGTGGGCGAATCCCCCCAACTCAACCCAAAGGGCGGTTGCAAAGGCTCTGCCGCCCACAGAACTGACACGCCGTGAAACACCAGAAATCCGCAGATCAGAAAAGCTCTCACCCTTGTGGTGATTCTATCTCAAATCGCAGTCAACTCAAGACCGGTTCCGGACGACGCGGCCTCCACCGGACTCAACGGGGTAGTGTTCTCATCGAGGCAATCGTGGCCCTCTCCCTTCTCTCGGTGACCAGCCTGGTAGTCCTCAAGGGGACAATGAACATTCTCACGCCTCGGCAATGGACCATGGTTCAGAATGTATCCGACGCCTACCTCACCTACGAAAAGGCCTATGCCCAGCGTATCCCCTTCGATGACCTTACCGACGCGTCCTCTCCCTGGCCCGTCTACCCTGCCAGGTCAGAAACAGAGGTCACGATCGGCACCCTTCCCGGCGGACGAACCCTCAACGGCAATGTGATCCGGACCAGGATCCCGGATCAGGACAATCTTCCGGCTCATGGTGGAAACGGAACGATCTCCACAAACCCCGCCGAGATGCAGACCTGGAAACTGCAGAGCCACATCACCTACACCATCAGTGGCCGGGAATACGTCAAATCTCGAACCATCGTACGGACCCAATGATCACTTCCACAGGAAACAACCGGCGATCCCCGACATGCGGTCGTGGTTTCACCCTCCCGGAGCTTGCCACCGCAATAGGCCTCGCCCTCGCAATCGCGGCCATAATGATGACCCTGCTCCAGCAGCAGATCACCTTCCACCGGATCCTCAAGACCCAGGGATTCCTGGTGGATGACGCCCCCCAGATCAACAACACAGTCACTCAGATTCTCTCCCGCGCAGATGCCTATCGCATCCATTCAAATCTCAGTGATGCAGTCGCCGGAACCAACGCGGTAACGGCTGACGGAAAAGTGCTCGTCCTTGGTTTTCTCAATCCGGATGGATCGGAGGACTTTGGGATCATCTCCTTTGAATCCGACAACGAAGAGGACGCACTCGCCTACTATACCATGGATCCGGCCACTCCGTTCACCAAGGCCGGAAACCCTGATTGGCTCATTTCCCGTCAGGTGGATAACGCGGAATTCTTCATCCAGAACGGCGTCTTCCGCATGCAACTCACCGGCCCCGCCGGCGAGATGATCACCTACTCCGGCACACCAAGGCTCTAACTTTTCCTCAACGCCCAATCTCATGAAAAAGAACCTCAGATCCGGCTATGTCTCAATTCTGGCCGTCGTCACCCTTTCCTCCATCATGCTGTTGATGCTCACCGCATCATTCCGTTACACCATCCAGAATCTGGAGACCCAGAAGAAGACCCAGATCCGGATCGACTACACAAACCGCGAACAAGCACTGCTCCGCGCAGTTCTCACCGAGACTCCCAATAGCGCCATCAAGAACATGATGGCCAATTCAAGGCAAGGAGAGATCCCATCCCGCTGGCGCTGGATTTTCGAACGCGCCCGCGACAAGGCAAACGGCGAAACTGCCCTCGAAAAAAATATCGCGGAAGTCCTCGGAATCGACAGTCAATCCATTTCCGGCAACACGGGTGACGGCTCTCAGGAAGACATAAGCAACTCCATAAACAGTATCAGGAATCAGTCAGCGATGCGCCGGTTCTACATAAATGCCGGCATCAACAACACCGACCACCTTCTCGGATCCAAGTATCCGGAAACCCTGGAGGTCGCTAACGGCAGCCTGGAGGTACTGGACCGGGATCGTCCTATCATCACGATGGACAAGGCGTATGCCGGCGGCAAGCAGTTCAAGGTCATCCCCTACCCCGACGTACACTTCGGCTATGTCTCGCAGAATGAGAATTTCGTGGCCAAACGAAACTGGTGGGCATTCTCCCTGACCTATGGAGCCGCTTCCAGATCCTCGACCGGGGTGGCCACCAGGAAGAAAAACTACGTACTCTCAATCTACGAGGTGCCCTCGCAACTTGCGCTTGGCAGCAGCACCACCACCGCGCTCGGCAAACATGCGGACGGCACGGAATGGGGCAACATAAGCATCTCCGGTGGCGTCTTCGCGACCCGGGCCTCCACTGAAGGCAGTCTCAGACTTGACCGCCTTGCCGCCCGCCGGGGGATCTCCCTTACCGACAGTTCCTCGGTCGGGGGCGTCACGCTCGACAACTTCACAGGCGATCTCCCCTCCCGAGAACAGTACGAGGCAGACAATGCCAGCTTCTTTCCTCTCTCCAACTCCTCGGATTCAGGCCTTGTAGCCTTCCTCCCCATCACGCGCGGTCTGGAGATCTTTGACGATCTGGAGAATGCCACCGACTACAACTCCGCCTCTCCGACAGGATGGAACTACTACAGTCGGCCGGCCCTGCAGACCGTCATGAAACTGCGGGTGGAAGACGTGATTTCGCCCGAGGATCAGACCCCAACCTCGATTTCCTTCACTTATCTCGCTGGTGGGATCGAAAGGACGACTCTTTTCACACGGGGCAACAACTGGCCGACTCAGGATTCCCCTAAAGGCGCGACCTTCCCCTTCCACCTCGAGACCACCCGGCTTGAACGCCGGACTCTCGCGGTCTACATCGGCAGATTGCCCACCTTCCTTGAGTCCATTGGAGCCGATTCCCCGGCAGTGAACAATTCACTCATGGTCAACGCGAACTACCGGGACAACATCAGGGTCAGCAAGCCGAACATCCCCAGCCTGTCCACCGACATCTCCCTCATCCTGCGGGATACAAAGGATTTCACTCCCTTCCCGAAGGGATTCTCCCTGGTTACTCCCTTCCGGATGTATCTCGTCAATGATGTCAACATCACGGCCAGTCGCCTCGATGAAAATGGGAAGAACATCTTCCCTCCAATTTCGCTCTTCACACCTGAAAAGCGTTTCGGAATTCGAAACCAGGCCATGAACATAGCCCTGAAGGGACAGATCAATCATGCTGGAAAAGACAGAAGCAGTGCCGTCCGACCTCTTGATCTTCGATCCGGCGCGGATGATGAAGTGTCCACCAACAAGATCGAAGCTGACCTTTATTCCATTACCGACCCCGATCAGTTGCCCCCCATCACGCAGATGAACTGGCTCGTCGTCATCGAGCAGGTTGACTGAAACCAGGAGACCTTAAGGCTCTGCCTCCTGTGCAACCCCTCAGGCTTGCCAATCCCTCACCGGTGATCTCGAACGATCAACAGGCCCGGTCAGCCCCCGGCAAGAGTATGCTCACACGGGAGAGTGGTGATTCACGAGGCAGAAGAACTGACTACTCCTTGGGGGGCAGGAGGGGATGAAGTGTGTTGCCGGGACTGATCGAATTTCGAAGAATCGACCCAATCCCGGAAGACGCCCTCAATGGCCGGAAAGACTCGCTGTGCGTATCCACGCGAAACTGAAGTTCACTCAAATCCCGGTTGGTCTCCTCCAACTGCTCCTGGAGCTCCCTGTTGACACCCTGCAACTCCGTATTCGCGGACTTCAGTTCCTGCAGCCGTGCCACGATTTCCTGCAAAGCCTGGAGGGTGGTCGTGTCCTCATCACGGGAACCAGAGACCGGCAACCGAGTCTTCTCCCCACTGGTAGAAGCAGGAACAATCTTCGTTCCCTCAACGGGATCGAGACCGGAACCATCTCCCGCAATCCATTGGCCGTTCCCGGTCAATTGCCTTGCGCCCCTTACATGAATCGCATGGATCGTGACCGCTCCACACATGAGGCCAAGCGCCACACCACTGGTCACCAGTTGAAAGAGAGGACTTTTCATGGCTTGAGATCCGGCTGGCGGTCACCTTCCTGTTGCACGGACGAGAATTCGGCCATGAAGGATGCGTGAACGCGGAACTCCTCAGAGCCGCTGTCCTGATCTCCTTCCTCGCCGGCCACCAGGCTCACGACCTCTTCTTCCGGAACCTGATCCTCATCCTGTTCACTCCCTGCTTCCGCCACGACCCCCGACCCCGGAGCCTCCAGAACAATCTCCTTCCGCTCAGGTATTTCGTCGGGTGGAATCGCCCGGAAGAGGGAAGGACCTTGCCGCTTCACAATCAGTGGTTTCAGTTCTTCTCCCGGAATCCCGTCCCTTGCAGATGAATCGTCTGGCAGCACCGGATCTCCCGGAAGTCTGGCGATGGCCGGATCCAGGTTCCCACCTCCCGCAGTATGAGGAGTGGGTTCATCCTCCCGGATCGGTCGCTTTTCCTGAATTGCAGGCTGAGTGTTCAATGATTGATCCGAAGGCGCCGACAGAAAGACCGGCTTGGTAATGTACATCCAGCAAAAGACTGCTGCCAAGGCAGTGGTCATGAGCATCAGAGGCGGATACCAGCGATACAGTCCACAACGCTGACAGGTGCATTGATCCGGGCTTTCAGGGGATTCCGTTCCCGCCCTCACCTCTCCTGAGGTCCTCTCCCTCTCGATCGAACTTAACCTGGAAATGCTTTCCTTCATACTGAATCAGGGAGAGGCAACTTACTTGTTGTGGCTGACCGTGATACGGCGGTTGGCGTAGGTGATCTCCACGATATCCGAGAGAGCGGGAAACTTGGTCAGGACCAACCGTTCCTCAGTGAGGGTTAGCTGCCGGAGAATGTTTCCGACCAGGGAGTAGGCCTGCAACCCCGGAACAGTTTCCATCTTGTTCGTTCCAGCACCAGTCAGAATGCCATCATTGCGATGAATCGTGAAAGAGGTGTAGGCCTCTGTCGCACTTTCACCATAAACACGAACCGTGATCCCATCGGTGTAGACGCGGCAGAAGAAGGCCTTGCTCCTTACGTTGAAGGATGCGCCATCACGGATCTTCATCCGTTTGTCGAATCTGTAGTTTCCGACAAAGCGGAACCCCGGAGGAAGAGAGTCGTCCCCGGCAATACTCGTCCCCGACATCAGGCAAAGGGACGCCAGAGCCAGCAAAAGATATGGAACCGTCTTTATCATTCGCCCACGTCCCAGAGGGAATCCATAGAGGATCCGGAAGGATCATACACTCCACCACTCGCATCCGTCAGAATCGGTGGCGACTTGGTTACATCATAGGTAAGGATGTTACCGTTGAGATCCTCCACTCTGGGAAGAGCGGAACCACCACTCGGAAGGTATTGGATCAGGTCATCGGTCGTTATCGAATCAACCGCCTTCCTCGGGTGGTCAGCGAGGTAGGAGCGTTGCGCCACGTATACTTCCCGCAGAGCCGCAGAGGCCTTCTTGCCTTTGTTCCACTCGCCGATATTGCCGGCGAAGTACATCGTCGCTCCCATGATGCTGAGGATGATGAAGATGACAACCGTCAACTCGATGAGAGTGACCCCCGCCCGGAGTGGTGTTTGATGAGGATGTCTGTTCATGGCCGGTATGGTTTTGCGTTGATGATGTGGACTACCTGTCTCTCAAGAGATCCAGGGACTCGATGATCTCGGTCTTGAGTTCCTCATTGGTGATGATCGTATAGCCCAGGATAATCACCGTGAATGCGACCACTACGACCACCGCCCACCAGAAGAGCTGAAAGAAGAAGCTCTTCCCCTTGGGTGCAATGATCGACTTGTACCAGGGATTGCCCTCCACCACCCTGGTGGCAAACATCTGGTTTCCTTTCCGAAGAACGGCCAGCAGGGCCTCCAGGTCCCGCCTGGCATTAACGATCAACCGGTAGCGGTAGCGCCGGGTGGGCGACTCTTCCAGTTCCTCGATTAATACCTGCGAGGGCACTCCCGATTCCGGGAGTCTCATCGTATAAATGTGAGTCCGGTAAATGAACTTCTCCCGGAGCCAGCGATCGAATTGGGTCAGTTGCATGGTTCTCCGGTGTTAGATTCCACTCTGCATCATCTTCGGTCCCATCAGGAAGATCGGCAGGAAGGTGCCGATGAAGACTGCCGCAATCAAGGAGACCGCCATCAGGAGGACCATGAAGTTGAGGACCTGGGTAAAGTCATTCATATAATTCTCGGCTTCTTCCTCATACATGTCGGCAAGCATCTTCAACTGGTTGTCAATCGAGGCTGACCGCTCACCAATGGACATCATGTGAACCACCTGCTCGTCCACGGACGTGAACTTGCTGAAGGCAAGCGAAAGAGGAACACCGGAGTGCTCATACTGATCCGCCGCATGCCGGATTTCCGGATAGAGAGGCGTTGTCTTGACTGAATTGGCCGCCACCCGCATGGACTTGGATAGATTGATCCCGTTCGAATACAGAAGCTCCATGGTGGAGAGAAAGGTCATCTGGCGCAGGCTCATGATCAGCTGGCTGAGGAGACGCCACTTCGACATCGCAATCGAGGTAATGGCATTTCGAACCCCCTCTGATCGCCAGATAAGCGCTCCCATGACAATCACGCCCAGGACCACGAAAGGCCACAAGGCCCGCGTGACGTGACTCACCTTGAAGGCGATGGCAGTGAGCCCGTCAGGCTTCTGGCGGACCTGTTCCAGCATACCCTCCACCTGAGGCACGATCTTCACCTGAGAAACGATGAAAGCCCCGATGAGCACTGAGATCACGATGCCGGGAAGAAGAACCGCCTTGCGTATCTGCTTCCTGAAGTAGAGATCGGCCTTCAGACGGTCGGCGAGCTCACGAAAGGCGCGATTAAGCTGGCCGGAATCTCCCCCGGCCTGGATCAGGCCAATGGTCATATCATCGAACCGGCCCGTCCTGCGGAAAGCCTCGTGAATCGACATCCCGGATTCGGTATCAAAACGGATCTGCTCCAGAGCGGAGGCCATCGCCTTGTTGGGAAGGCCCTGCCCGTAGTACTTGAGCGCGTCAGAGGTGTTGATCTGCGCCTTGAGCATGGAGGACAGGCCCCGGAACAGGTGGATCAGATCCTTCTTCTTGAAACGCTGTATCTTCACCTTCTTCCTGGTCACGGCGGCATGCTGGGCGGACGCGTGAGACAGGGAGACAGGGGTTGTAGTGGCGCTGCCGTTACTCATCGGAATATGTCATGTCGATTGTTTTGCTGACTGCCTTCAGGTCGGTCTGACCTTCCGCCAGGAGGCGTAATCCGCTTCGCCGGAGATTCGGGAGCGTTCCGTCATTAAGAACCATCATTTCGAGATCGTAGGGACTGATCTCCCCCTTGGAGAGGAGATCGGAGACCCGCGGAGTGATTGGAATGATCTCAAGAATTGCGGTCCGGCCGCTGTAACCAGTCTGCCGGCACTCTGAACATCCCTCCGATCGCGCGACGAAGAGAGGCCGTTCCGCCCATTCGTCACCAAGATTGAACAATCGCCGATCGGTCTCCGCCACCCCATCTGCCTGGATCTTGCAGTCAGGACAGAGCACCTTGATCAGACGCTGTGCACAGGCAGCCTTGAGGGTCTGTGCAATTTTCCAGCGTTCGATCTTCAATTGCTCAAAACGCTCAATGATCTGGGATGCCCTGGGAGTGTGGATGGTGGTCAGAACCTTGTGTCCCGTCACCGCAGCCTCAATGGCCAGTTCAGCCGACTCGGTATCCCGCACCTCCCCCATCAGAATGATATCGGGATCACTCCGCATGAAACTGGTGATCATCGGCTTGAACTCCGAGGCGCTCTTAAGATCACAGTGAGTCACTCCTGGAATTTCATCCTCCACCGGATTCTCCAGAGTAAGAATATTGACCTCGGGACGGTTGAGTTCCCGCAACATCGCGTTCAGGGTCGTCGATTTTCCAGACCCTGTCGGTCCGCTCATCACGATGATCCCCGCCGGGATCTTCATCACACGACTGAGTTCGAAAAGGGTTTCATCATCGAAGGCCAGCGAACCCTTTCCGAGCTTCACGTTGATGTGACTCTTATCGAGAAGTCGCATCGTGACATGGTAGCCCCGGTAGGTGCGATGGCGTTCATAGCGGATGTCAATGGGCCGGTGGTAATAGGCGATGGTAAAACGACCTGAGATTCCCGGCTTTGTATTGCGGGTCTCGGCGGGCAGTTTCATCAAATTGAGAAAGAACGCATCAATGCGATCCTTGAGCTTCATCGGCACTTCCACCTTGTCACCGAGGTCTCCATCGATCCGAAACGAATAGTAAAACGACTCCTTCTCCACCTTGAAGTGAATATCGGAAGCACGAAGCTTGGTGGCGGTGGCAAGGATGGTGGCGGCGAGCTGGGTGATCGGCTCGTCGTATTCCACGGTCACATCGAAATCCTGCAGCCCCTCATCGAGATCCTCGACATCGATGGACTCCAGCTGGGAATGATTGGGCCCCTGGGTGGTTGTTACACGCTCGATTGCACGGCTTATCTCACTGCTCAGCGTGACGACCTTGTCCAGTTGAAGATCAGGAAAGCGAGGGGGAAGATACTCGTCCGGCAGGGAACTCCAGGGATTGGATACTGCGACGAGAAGCCGCTCCCCGTAGCTGCACAGGGGGGTAAATCCTCCCCGCGTGAGCAGGGCCGGATCACAGGCATCCAGAAGCGAAGGGTCACAGAACTCCGCGATCTTGGGCAGGAACGGCAACCCGTTCACCTCCGCGATGACGGACATGAACAGGGGGCGGGAAACTCTGTTGGGAATCTGGTCATGGCCCAGCTCGGCCAGGGAGGCGTCATGTTCAGCAAGCGCATCCATGACCCGACCACTGATCAAATCGTTGAACTGAATGCCGTCAAACTCGATCATATCCCAAACTGTTGCTGACAGAGTGACATCCATCCATCATGGTGGAGTAGTATCCGCGATACGACCGGAGTGGTTCCGGTCTTCTCCCCGAGAGTCTGCATGATGATCTCGGCGGCAATACCAAGCGCGACGGGATTGATCGAAGCGACTCCGATCGACTCCGATTCCTCGGCGTAGAGAATCGGAGTCATCACCCTTCTGCATTCCACCAGGAGATTCTCATGGAGATCATAGAAAGCGGAAGGTGTGGGCATCCTGCTTGCGAAGGGCACCAACGCCAGCTGCTGGCCCATTGTCTGCGAAAGAGCCCGTCCCAGTTGTTCGACTTCCAGGGGACGGGCATCAGGATCGCCTACGCGCAGAGCCGCGAGAAACTCAAGGGGATCCCACGGCCTTGGTCCCTGCAGCGGCGCCAGGCCGTGTTCCCGGAGCTGGTGCAGTTCAGCCGGAGTCGCCAGGTCCTGCTCCTGAAGGAGCTTGGTGGTCTGATCGAGGCAGGTCGGGTCGGTGGCAGTGGGTGCGCCTCCGGGAAGAGAGGCACTCTCCAGCACAGTCGTATTTCCAGCCTGGGTCTGCATGTTGGACTAGCGCTTTCGGATGAACTTCAGGCGGCCATGACGAAGCACGCTCTTGGCCCGGTCCTCACGGTATTCTCCTAGATCTGCCTTCAACTCTTCCACCGTTGGCCGGTGGTCCCGCTGACTGGGTCGCAGATCCTCGAGGGCCCGATTCAGATCCGGTTCGTGGGCCGGTCCCGGAAGTGCGGGTTCAATCCAGTCGTGTCCGGGCTTGAGGCTCACATCATCACGGATCGCCCTGCTGGTCGCACCATTCTCAGCAACACTCCCCGGATTGTAGGAGGTCGGAGTCACCACAAAAACGAGGCTCGAGGTTTCCTTGGCGGCATCCTTGCTCTTGAAGAAGAAGTTGATGCCGGGAATGTCTCCTAGAAGCGGCACCTTGTTCTTGTCCTTCGTCTTGACCTGCCCGTAGAAGCCGCCCACCACGAGGGAGTGCCCATCAGGAATGCGGGTGATACTCTCGATCATGGACTCGGACACACGGGGATACTTGTTGCCACTCTGCCCGATGATCTCCTCCACGATCTGGGCCGAACGCGGACGCATTTTCATCCGGATCGTACCGTCAGGAAGGAGAGTCGGAGTGACCGCCACCGTCACTCCAATCTCACGGCTAGTGGTGGGATCCCCCACCGCATCCTTCGCGTCCACCGAATACCGCACCTCTTCCGTGACCTGATTGCTCACCTCGGTCTCATTGATGGTCGTGGTGATGATCGGAACACGATCAATGAGGGAGATCGTGGCTTTCTCATTATCCTCCGTGATCAGGGTCGGATTGGCGGTCTGGGTTACGAGGCCTCCCCTCTGCAACGCATGGAGGACTCCACCCATCTGAACCGGCGAAAGAACAATCGTATTGTTACTGGGAGTATCGCTCCCGCGGAGAACGGATCCTGATCCGAGGGTTCCGGTGGTGGCGAGGACATTATCGATGCCGAAGAGGGAATTCAGGCTCGCGATAGTCTCCAGCGGGATTCCGGTGTTCCCAAGATTGGAGGACCAGTCGACTCCCTTGCGCTCGCCAGCACTACTGTTCACGCTGAGGATCTTGATCTCGATGACGACCTGACCCTTGGCCTTGTCCACCATGGTAAGAAGATTCTTGGCACGCTCCACCTGGTGGGCCGCATCAACGATAATAATGGTGTTGGTCTTGGGTTCATAATTAGCGACCCCGGTGGGTGACAGCATGGGCTGGATCAATCCCTTGATCTGCTCGATGTCCGTGGGACGCAAATAGCGCAGTTGATAGTGCCACTCCGACGCAGGTAACCGGTTGAGTTGCTCGGCATTCAACGCATAAACGGTATTCCCCTTGGTGTACAGGGTCAGGCCGTACTGGAATGCCAGTTCCTCCATCTGCTGCAGAGGATCACCTCCATTGAGGTGCCCGCTCACCTTGAAGTCGGCACCGGAAATACTGGTGTTATGGAAGTATTGCTTGTTGGCCCGCTTGGCCAGCATCTGGAAGATATCGTTGATTGCGGCATCCCTGATCAGGTATTCACCGTTGCTCTCCTCGATCTGCCCGAGATCATCGCTCGAAGCACCGGGCCCGCCATTTTCTCCGCTCGGAGGTGGAGGCGGGGGTGGCAATTCGGCAAGATCACGCCCCGCGGGAAGAGCCGGAACTCCGATGGGCACATTCTCACCAGGCGGATCGGCTGGTGGTGGAGGCGGATCAGCCACACCTGGTGCCGAAGGATCAAACTCGGGAGGGCTTACCAGCGGCGGTGCCTCATCCAGTTCTTCCGGAAGAACTGGGACTGGAACCTGCTGCCCACGAACGAGTGCAACGCTCAGCAGCAGCAGAGAAAACAGTAACTTTTTCGATTTCATAAGGGTATTGTTGTTAGGGGGTGGATTCCTTACGGGGCGGGAGGAGGGGTGTTGGTCTCAAGCCGGAGAGGCTCTGCTTCGCCTCGGCTCCTGGAGGTAACGCCCTGCACCCGGAACCGGCCTGCGGCGGCGGTCACGCCCTCGGGAAGGACATCGAGGCGGCGAAGAGCGACTTCTCCGGTCTGCAGGTTTCTGAAGGTCACCCGGGAGGGCCCGACAGCCTCAACCCGGACGGAGAGGCGCTCACCACCACGGACGATGGGAAAAACCTGGCCCACCCGGAAGATGCGGGCGCCGACAAGAAACTCCTTCTCCTTCGAATTGATCACGGAAATCTGGATCCCGTTGATGAATTCAATGAAGGGTGTCTTACTAACCTCCTTGACGGCATGGTTGATCACCGGAGTCTTCGCCGGATTCTGATAGAGGCCAAATGGCCCGCGCTCACGGCTGATGATGGAGAGTCGTTTTCTCAGCCTTGCGATCCGGACATCCAGGTCTTCAGCCAGAAACCTCGCGGGAGTGCCCCCGGGCACAGCCGAGGAGACAACTGGAACGGGTTCCCCGGCAACCAGAAGGGAGGTGGCGAGAGGGAGAACAAGGAGAATCGTTTTCATTGCTTCTGCCATGTGGTGTAAACGACGTTCGCGTTGAGGACATTCTGGTTGGCGGCCCTGGAGAGTTTGATGCTATCGAGTTGTAGTTGCGGCATTCTCGTCTCCAGTTCGAGAAAGGCGGTCTGGAGAGCCCGGAAAGTTCCGCGGAAGGAGAAGTGCAGCTGACTGGACGGCTGCTTGCTTGCGCCACCAATGCCCCCTGCCGTGGAGGTCGGGCGGAAGGCCGTCTGCTGGAAATGAGTGGCATCGAACTCTTCCTGAAACTCACGGAAGAAGGTATTGACGGTGGTCGCGGCAGGCTGCTCGAAAAGAGCCATCCAGCGATGCATGTGCGGAGCCTGCGACTGAACGTTCTGCTCCAGCACTCCCCGTTCCCTTTCCAGGGTCTTGAAGGTCCGGTGGTGATTGCGCCGGGCCTCGTATGTGTTCTCCAGCTTTCCCTGGAAATGAACTCCCAGGCCCAGGCCAATCACGACAAGCAGCACCGGGGCCACCAGGCCGAAGACGATGATGGACTCTTTGTAATGCGGGTTCATGGGATGGAAACAATGGGAATGGCAATGGGATCCTCAGCAGTAATACGCTGCTTGATGGTCAGTCTGAAATTATGGGCAAATCGTTCTTCCGGTTTCGTTCCGCCATCCGGTTTGAAGCGTTTGTTCTCCGACGTCAGGAGGTTCACCTGAAGAGTGCGGGAGGACAGGTCCATCCGGAGGGAATCATTGCCAGTATGCTTCCGGACAATCTCAAAGACTTTCCCCATTCCCTTGGTGCTACTGATCACGGTGAGGTGATTCAGAGCCTCCGAGTTGGAGACCCCGCTGATGATCCACTCCTTGATCACGCCCGCCTTCTTGTCCTTTTCGTTAACTACTTCCGGTCGCACCCGGTGAGTGGCTTCAGAGAGGATCACGCTCTCCGGATCCGGAAAGAGCTGGTTTACGAGCTCCATGGATACCCATGCCTTGGAACGGTCGGCGAGCAGGGAGCTCCATTGCTCATATCGGCGAATTTCCGAAGCGAGAACCTTGTTGCCTTCACGGGAGACCTCATCGGTTTGATTCCAGGCTTCGTCATTGATGATCCTCACAGCCCGAATCCCGGTCCAGGTCAGGAAAAGGACCAGCGCCACGACCCCAACCCGCAGGACCACTGACCCGTAGCGAAGGATCTTCATCTCGGTTTGAGACGGACAGAGTTCCGTCTCTTCCATGGTGGCTGGGAGGAAATCCTGGATCGCCCACTTCTGCTCAGCCATCCCCCGGAAGGTCTCGGAAGCAGCCAACCCTTCCGCCTGGTCAGCGATCAGGAGACTGGAAGGGCCTTGAAACTCAAGCGGCACCTCAGGATCAAACCAAGCGCTCTCACGCCAGTTGAGAGTCACGGCCCCAGGCAGTTCGGGGAGATCAGAGTCCGTCTCCTCGTAGGACAGGGAAAGGATGTAAACCAGTGGTTCGGGCAGTTCGAGTGCAGCGGCCATGGTCTGCATGATCCTCCCCACGTGGGGAGGAGCCCCCCCCGCATGATGCCGAACGGACCGGAGCATGACGAGGTTTCCCTCTGCAGTAAAAAAGGCGATTACGGAGAAGGAGGCATAAGAAAACAGGATACTGAACGGCTGGGAAGGCAACTGGTCGGCCAACTGCGGCAGGGCGGCCAAGGCCACCAGGGGAGCGCTCAGAGCGCAGGTGCGGATGGGAAAGTTAATGGTTTCGCCAATCGTCCGGATCTGGCGAAGGTAGTCCTGACACTTGCGGGAAATCGTAATGGCCGAGCCGAATAGTTGGCCAGGCTTGGCACCAGGATAAGGAAAGAACCGGAAGGACAGCTCCTCCGTTGAGATACTGTGATCCTCCAGAATTTCCTGGGGCGCCTTGGTGAGCTGATCGCTCAGAGCTCTCAGGTCCTCGGGACGCTCGTTGGCGCGAGCGAGCTCCGAGATGGCGAATTCGTCCGCCAGATGGAGGATCACGGCAAGGGAACGCGGCTTCCCGCTAAACTCTCCGCGAATCTCCGAAATATACTCCCCCAGCTCTTCCTCACTTGCCTGCAGGGAAGGCGTACTCACCTGGACCCAGTTCTTTCTGTCCTCCTTCCCAAAACAAATGTGGGCCTTCGAAATATCCTCGCCTTCGAGGAACAAGTGGAGTTGACACTCCAGTTCGAGGGCATTGCTGTACCAATCGGAGTTCTTCGAACGGGTGGTCTCGCGGTGGAGACGACGGGCCTGAAGGAACCGTTGCCAGGCAGAGAGTTGGGCTGGGTGGATCAGAGCATCCATAGCGGGAAAGGTTTCCAACAATTCTGGCGAGTCAGAGGGATCGGACCTCCAATGACTCGGCCTGAGAGTCAGAGAAAAATCACCGGGACCGGCGCCGGGTTTCTCCAGCGCCAGTCTCCGGAGATTGACTTCTTACCAGTCGCCGTAATCGGATGGGACGTGCTTCTCCGTGTTGGCCATGGAGCAGGTCGCGTAGAGAGCGCCTGATAGCGGGAGCGAGTCGTCCAAAAACGAGTATGTGCCAGTACCGGGGCACTGGGGTACGCTTTCCACGAACTTGCCGGGACCGATGATTTCGCTCCTGGCATTGGCAACGAGGTCACCAGCACTGTGACCGTTCATGTTCTGGAAGGAACGCATTCCTTGTTGGACGTTACGGATGTTCATGATGCATCCTGCGCGGTCAGAACCCCTTTTCCAGGCGCGGGCGCCGACGAAAAGGATACTGATCAGTGAAAGAAGAACAAGGATCACGACCGTCAACTCAATGAGGGTCATCCCGGACTTCCTGGCTTTTTGGGTGTATGTCAGTGTCATTGTTTCTTGTCTGTTTCGGTTGATGATGCGCACAAGGCGCACGTTATTGAGGTTCCCAAAATCACCGGTCAGATTTCATCTTCATCATTCCGGTTCATTCGAGTGCTCTCATAAGTCTGTTCATCGATGGCGCCGCGCCTGAGCAGGTTGCCTAGACTGTCATCCCACGAGATGTTGCCGGCGCGGCGAATCACATCTTCCAGCGAATTCGCTCCGGAGGTGTAATTCGCAATCGCACTGGCCACCGCATCATTGTTGTTTTGAAGAAATTCGTAGGTCAGGACCCTCTTCCCGTTCAACCCCTTCAGAAGCCCCTGGGAGTGAATGAAGATCAACATCTCGCTCAGGCGGCTGAGAACGGAATGAAACTTCTCATGGGGATACATCTCCAGGATTCGGCCCATGGTCTTCACTGCCCCGGTGGTGTGGAGAGTGGAGAGAACGAGGTGACCGGTCTGGGCCGCTTCCAGACAGGTGTCCATGGCATCGCGATCCCGGATCTCCCCAAGGAGAATGATGTGGGGGGCCTTCCGCAGGACATCCTTGAGGCCCTGGCGGTAGCTGGTCACGTCACGGCCCACTTCCTGTTGAGTGATGATAGTCGGTGACATGGCCCGATGACCGGGATAGTTGGGATGCTCCATGTCCGCCTGATAGCGGTATTCGACCGGATCCTCGATCGTGACGATATGCTTGGGCGACGACTGGCGGAGCCAGTCCATGAGGGAGGCCAAGGTGGTCGACTTACCGGAACCGGTCGGCCCGGTGACCAGACAAAGGCCGGCCCGCCGACAGACCGCCTGTCGCAACGAAGCCGAGGTATCAGGATCGATTCCCAATACGTCGAGGGGCGGTATCTTATCGCTCAGTATCCGGCAGGTGATACCCAGTCCCGAAGCAGAAAGGTGTGCCTGGATCCGCAGGCGTCCCGAAACCTTGCTCCCATTGGCATACTGCACCCCATCGGCCGAAAAATCGTCTACCCGGGTTTCCTGGAAGCGCTGGAGCGCACGTGCAATCTTATTATCCGGGCGACTGGCGTGATCATTTCCACCAAACCCATGACCGGATTCTTCCTGCCGACGAACCAGTTCCTTGTAAATCTCCAGGAGATCGCAATCAGAGAGGAATCCCAGGAAATCAAGGCATTCCATCCCATGGTTGGTCTCAACGTAGATAGGGCGCTTGGCGCGAAACTGAATATCGGAAACACCGCGTCCCTCGCAGGCCTCAAGCGAGATCGCGAGAAGGTCCTCACCGGACATGCCTGGCTGGAAGACCCGCAATTGCGAGGCCTCCGGCAGGACCGGCGGTTGTTGGGTCGCACTCATGGGGAGTTAAAGAGCGACCTGTAACGAGCGGAAACGACCCCCCGAATGATTCATCGGGATCTGCGCTCCGCCGTCTGGGTAAGGGTGAGACCAGAGGGACTGCATCAGCTAGTTGTCAGTTCTGTTGAGTATCGCTAAATTACTTGCCGTAGGGCGCCTCTCCTGCTGGTAGATGGCCCCCATGTGATGGGGTGGGCGCCAACCATCTCCAGTCGGTTAAATATGTGGATATCCTGAGTGGATTTGGTGGTAGTGCGAACCCGGTTGAACTGATCTGGGACAACCCAAATCACCAAACTGTGGTCCTCCTGCATCCCGAAGGAGGCAGGTCCCTGCAGTTCTAGATAATTTGGAGTCACAAATACTCATCCGTCACCAATTTCTAATTGAACTTAACTAAATGTTCAATCTTTTTTATTTTTTCCCGTGTTAATTACTTTCAAACCCTTCGAATTTCGGCCTTTATCGCTCCCAAAAAGGAGGCTAAATAATTCACTATAAGGATATTACATGATTTTAAGGCTTTCTGGGCTGACTCGCACGCTCTCTCTAGTTTTCTACGAATTTCAGGTTTATTCCTGCCCAACTCGGGCACACGCACAAAAAAAACCGGCTCC
>DLRK01000020.1:0-15313 GCA_002501065.1 Akkermansiaceae bacterium UBA7890 | reverse complement strand
AAAAAAACCCGCCCCCCGCCGATGGCGAGAGCCGGAAATCGAGTGTTTTCGACCAACTAGGGACTAGGAGATCTCACCACGGGCCAGTCCCCGCTCCTCAAGCACGGCCTGGGCCGCTGCCAGCTTGGCAATCGGGATGCGGAAGGGGCTGCAACTCACGTAGTTAAGGCCGGTTCGGTGGAAGAATTTCACCGAGGAGGGATCCCCTCCGTGCTCCCCACAAATGCCGATCTTGAGCTTATCCTTGGTCTGACGGCCACCCTTGACCCCCATTTCAACGAGTTGCCCAACCCCGGTCTGGTCCAGGCTCGCAAAAGGATTGGTGCTCACCACCTCGGCATCCTGATAATCAGGCAGGAAGGAGCTGGAATCATCACGACTGAGGCCGAGACAGGTCTGGGTCAGGTCATTCGTTCCAAAGCTGAAGAAGGCCGCATGCTTCGCCACATCGGCGGCGGTGAGCGCTGCACGGGGGATTTCGATCATGGTCCCCACCTGGTATTTCAGCTGACTGGCCTTGAGGCCGTGTTTCTTGCGCACCTCGGCGGCGGCCTCGTCGATCACAGCCTTCTGGAGTTCGAGTTCCTTCTCGTAGCTCACCAGCGGAACCATGATTTCGGGCAGGACCTTGATGCCCTTGGACTGCACCTCGGCGGCCGCTTCAAGAATTGCAGTAGCCTGCATCTTCGTGATCTCCGGGTAGACAATCCCAAGACGGCAACCACGGTGCCCGAGCATCGGATTTTCCTCATGGAGAGCCTTGATGCGACTCTTGATCGCTGCGGGGGTGACCTTGATCTTCTTGGCAAGAGCCTTGATCTGGGTCGGCGTCATGGTGCCGATGAACTCGTGAAGAGGCGGATCAAGGAGGCGAATGGTAGCAGGACGTCCCTGGAGAGCACTGAAGATTCCCACGAAGTCCTTTTTCTGGTAGGGGAGCAGTTTCCTGAGAGCCTTGGCGCGACCCGCATCATCCTCTGCCAGAATCATCTGCCGTACGGCATCGATGCGATTTCCCTCGAAAAACATGTGTTCGGTCCGGGTGAGGCCAATCCCTTCCGCCCCAAACTTGACCGCGTTCTTAACCTGGTCCGGGGTATCGGAGTTCGTACGCACACCCAGTTTGCGGAGTCTGTCGGCCCAGCTCATGAGCTGCTCGAATTTCTTGTAGGTCGCACTGCGCTTGGCTGCGGCCTTGTTTTCAAGAAGCCCCTGAATGACCTGTGACGGCGAGGTCTTAAGCTCTCCGGCATAAACATTACCCACAAAGCCATTGAGCGAGAGGTAGTCACCCTCCTTCAGGGTCACCCCGTGTCCGCTGAGAGTCTTTCTGGCATAGTCAATATCCATGTCATGGGCCCCACAGACACAGACCTTGCCCATCTGGCGGGCCACCAGAGCGGCGTGTGAGGACGCTCCCCCACGGGTCGTCAGGATCCCCTCCGCTGCAATCATTCCGCGCAAATCCTCGGGAGATGTCTCCTGGCGGGTGAGGATCACCTTCTGCCCCTTGGAAGCGGCTGCCACCGCGGCATCCGCAGTGAAGTAAATATGTCCGCTTGCTGCTCCGGGTCCGGCAGGAAGCCCACTGCCGATCTTGGATGCGTTGCGCTC
The DNA here is from genome assembly GCA_002501065.1 of Akkermansiaceae bacterium UBA7890. Classification (GTDB taxonomy): domain Bacteria; phylum Verrucomicrobiota; class Verrucomicrobiia; order Verrucomicrobiales; family Akkermansiaceae; genus Roseibacillus_B. The sequence goes on along the minus strand of DLRK01000020.1, from coordinate 13,699 downwards.
AGCAGCCGAGTCAAAGATGGGGGCAAGGAGGTGGCTGAGGTCTTCGGCAGGAATACGCAGGATCGCCTCTTCCTTTGAGATGAGACGCTCTTTCACCATATCCAGGGCGATATTCACCGCCGCAAAGCCGGTGCGTTTGCCGTTGCGGGTCTGCAACATCCAGAGACGCCCCTCCTCGATAGTGAATTCGACGTCCTGAACATCGCGGAAATGCTTCTCAAGGATCTTGCGGATCTTGAGGAGTTCCTTGTAAGAGCCTGGCAGGTCCTTGACCATCCGGGCCACCTGCTTGGGAGTGCGGACTCCGGCAACCACATCCTCACCCTGGGCGTCGATCAGGTACTCACCGTAGAAGACATTCTCGCCCGTGGCGGGATCGCGTGTGAAGGCCACTCCCGTCCCGGAGTTCTTTCCGGTGTTCCCGAAGACCATGGCCTGTACGTTCACCGCAGTTCCCCACTCCACCGGAATTCCGTACTTCTGGCGATAAACCTTGGCCCGGTCATTGTTCCATGAATTGAAGACTGCGTTGACTGAGCCATGGAGCTGCTCCATGGGATCCTCAGGAAAGGCCCGCCCGGACCGCTTTCGGATCAGCTTCTTGAACTCCGCAATGACCCAGCGGAGATCCTTCTCCTGCAGTCCGGAATCGTCTTGGACCCCTGCCCTGGCCTTGGCCTTGTCGAGGATAACCTCATAGGGATCGTGATGCTCGTGGGCGTGTGCCTCTACTCCCATCACCACACTGCCGTACATCTGCAGGAAGCGTCGATAGCTGTCCCAGGCGAACTTGGCGTTGCCGGTCTTGGCCGCGAGAGCCTCCACCACCTCGTCGTTAATCCCGAGATTCAGCACCGTATCCATCATCCCCGGCATCGATTCACGCGCTCCGGAACGCACCGAGAGAAGGAGCGGATTGTTGAGATCCCCGAACTTCTTGCCCATTGCCTTCTCGATCTTGGCAATATTGGAGCGGATCTCGGCTTCGAGGGTGGTGGGCCAGTTCTTCTTGTGATCGTAGTAGTAGGTACAGACCTCGGTCGTAATGGTGAATCCTGCGGGAACGGGAATTCCGATCCGGCTCATTTCGGCGAGATTAGCGCCCTTCCCCCCGAGAAGGGCCTTCTGGGAACCGTCTCCATCGGCCTTGCTGCCTCCAAAAAAGTAAACGTGCTTCCGGGACTTGCGGGTCTTTGATTTGCGGGCGGTCTTGCGTTTGGTTGCCATCGTGAAAAAGGAGTAAATCTGGTTACAAAAGGGGTTGCGCGTTGGGGGGAATCAAAGTGCCCGGCGCGAACGGGCGCGCACCTTAGCAACCGTTTGAAAGCTGTCAATCAGCCAGTTCCGCCCTGAATAACAGTGGTTCGGCCCCCTCAGTTTTCTCTCCCAGGAGCCCATGTCCCACCGCCAGAAGGCTCTGCCGGACGGCGGGACAAATACAACCTCCGTCACCTGTTCTCCCCTCCGGTCCTGCTCGCCACCGTCGCTCCCACCGCTGGCAGGTTAGTTTAACAGCTTTAGAATTCAGCCTCTGATTTCTGGAAATTTCGCTCTTATGTTCGGATTGCTATTGCCAAGAAACCTCCCCTGACGCTATCGCTGCACCTGTTCAACGCTAAACCTAGATCATGAGCATTATTCCAACCATCAGTTCAGGCACCGCAGGTCCTCTCGGTGTGCAGCATCTCCCGCGCCTCTGGCAGAAAGCTTCGCTTGACGCAGCTGGCAAACTTCATCCCGACTACCCCGCCGCCGGCGCAGGCTTTGACCAGATGACCCTCGACGCACTCGGCATCGATCGTCAGACGTTCCTCGACTACATCGCAGCCGAGAAGCCAAGCTACGTCGCTTGCGAGGCCTGGTGCCAGGCCAACGGAACCGCGGATACCGGCGCGATCGCCTCTCACAACGCAGCGGTTGACGGTTATAACCACGACGACGACACCCGGAACGGCATTCTCAGTTCTGTCGGCCTCCCCGCCGATGCGGGCATCCTCGACGCAGTGAACCTCAACAACCTTGAGGACTGGAACGACTTCCACGGCGCTGAAATCGCCGGCTAGTCCAGGTCCCAGGTGTAACTATTCAAGTTAGAGAGCCCCGCGATTGCGGGGCTCTTTCTCTTTAGGAAATCTCCTGACCTGGAATCTGAAACCTGTTGTCTCCAACTCTCTCAGGATCCGTGCCGTCCCGGGAAGGTCAGTTCGGCGACTCCGGACTTGTCCAGGTCGCCAAGCCCTTCCGCAGTCATCCTGTCATACTGTGCCTTGGTCGCATCGTTGACAGGCAGACTCAGGCCTGCGGCCTGCCCCAGGGCCTGCGCGATCCCGGAGTCCTTGGCAGCGTGCTCGGCTGAGAACCAGCACTCGTGATCGCGGTCGATCATGTCCTCGGAATCCGTCTCCAGTACGCGTGAGTTGGCACCGGTCTGGGAGAAGATTTCACAGATCAACCCGAGATCGAGCCCCAGCGCCGTGGCCAGGCCGAGACCTTCCGCCAGGCCAGCCGTGTTGATGTTCATCACCATGTTCACCAGCGCCTTCACCTTGGCGGCCTGTCCAGTCTCTCCGCAGTAGCGCAGGTTCAGGGAGAGGTCATCAAGAAGTGCCCGGTGACTGTTGAAGACTTCCTCCTCCCCTCCGATCATGAGGTAGAGGTTGCCTTCCCGTGCGTGACTGATGCTTGAAGCCATGGCACCTTCCAGCACCGCGGCTCCGAGCTCCTTGCCCGCATTGTAAACTTCGCGGTGCGCGTCTGGAGAGAGAGTGGCGCAGTTGATGAAGGTCTTGCCACCCGCATTCTGCAACAGATTGTCCCCCTCCGTGAAGTAAATCGCACGCATGGCATCGTCGTTCGTGATCACCGTGATGATCACATCCGCAGCGGCGGTCACCTCGGCGAGTTTCTCGCAGTTCGCGGCGCTCAGTTCTTCCGCCAGGGAAGCGGCGATCTCCTTGTTGATATCATAGACCGCGGTCACATCGTGACCACAATCGAGTTGCAGGTGGCGGGCCATATTGGCGCCCATCCGTCCCACTCCGACAAATGCTACTTTCTGGCTCATGGTGTTTTATTCTTACTTTACTTGAATTCCGGGTAGAAGGGATTGTGGGCCTTTTCCTCGCCCACTGTCGTCATCGGCCCGTGTCCCGGGCAGATGATGGTATCATCCTGCAGGGTGAACAGTTCGGCCCGGTTCGTCGCCAGGGCGTCCTGGTAGGAAACCATGCCGCCTCCCATGGATTGCGCGAAGAGGGCATCCCCCACGATCGCCACAGGACGCGCCAGGCCGTTAATCACGTAGGTCGTGCCACCCGGCGAATGGCCCTTGGTGAGGCGAGTGGAGACCCGTAACGTCCCCACCGAGAAAGCCTCCCCCGGTTGAAACCGGGTTGCCCCCGCCGCCGGTTCAAGGGCGCCCACGAAGGTCTTCACCTCCGGATTGTGCGACTCCACCGCAGCCCGGTCCATGATGTGATCGAGATGGGTGTGAGTGAGGAAGAGTTGCGTGAGTTTCAGGTCTAGTTCGTTAACGAGCCCGATTGCCCCGCCTGCATCCGTTCCGGTATCGAAGAGTGCTGCCTCCCGGGAGGTGGGATCCCACACCAGATAGTTATTCACCGTCATGTCATCATAGACGGTGTTATACTGGCACAGGCCCTCCAGGTCGACCGGCTCCGGCGTCCATGCTCCCTTTGCACGCTCTACCAGCGTGTCCGCATCCAGCCCGAGGGGCGAGGCGACCTTGCGCAGAGCCTCCTCCTCGAACTCCCCATCTTTCAGTTTCGCGATGGTCTCCTCGGGCACGCCCGTCAGGAACTCCAGAACCCCGTCTGCGATTCCGGTGCCCCGCAGCGCTTTCCCGAGAACATCCTCGAAATTATCTTCCAGGGAGATGCTGGTCATTGCTTCGACGACTTCACTTTAAGGAGTTTGGCAATGCGGCCGAACCGGTTCCAGTCCTGCACATAGAGATTCCCTGACGGATCGTAAGCCAATCCGTGCGGGGCAGTGAAGTGGGCGGGCTTCGCCTGATCGGGCGCCACCCCGTTCTGCCCCCTCTGTTTCGGGTTGGGATTTTCACCGAGGAGAGCAATCACCTTACCGGCCTTGTCGAGAATCTTGACTCCACCCGCCAACTCGGTCACCGCCACCACTCCTCCCCGGAAGGCCAGATCAGTGGGCCGGCGCAGGCCGTCCGCAACCACTCCGATCCAGTTCCCCTCCAGATCCCAGTGGGTCAGGCGGCCGTTCTCGCGATCCGCCACCATGATTCGCGGCGGATCAAAACGGTAGTCAAGAGCCATGCCGTGTGCGGTATTGCACTGGCCTTCTCCCCTGCCCCGTCCGCCGAAGGTCTTGATGAGTTTTCCCTCCGCGTCAAACTTGTGGATGAAGTTGGAGCCGTATCCAAGAGCAATGAAGATCGAGCCGTCGGGTGCAATATCGGCAGCGGTCACTCCTCCCCATCCGCCCTTGACCTCAACGGTCTTGTCGTTCGGGATCTGGAAGACTTCCTTGCCGTCCAGCGTCATCTTTACCAGGCGCTTTCCCGCGGTATGGGAGGCCCAGATGTACTCCGTTCCCCCCTCTTCCCGGATAAAGAGATCATGAACGTTGCTCGGTCCCGCTTTCCCCAGCTGCTTTCCCTTTGCATCGTAGATGAGGATTCCGTTCGGCGTATCGGTGCTGAAGTAGATTCTTCCGGCCTTGTCGATGGCGACCCCGCCATTGGTGCTGCCTACCCCCTTGTTTTTCGTCGTTCCCCACCACGGAACGTTCTTGTAAGTATGATCACCGGAGCCGGTGGCAACCGCAACGGTGAGAACTTCGCCCTGGGGTGCAACACCCTTGTGGGGATGCGCCGGCAGGACGCCCGGTAATATGGAAGCCGCGGCAAGCAGCAGGATGAGTTTCATGACGAGCCAGATATGGCTTCTTCCCGGGGACAGGAAAAGAACTTTTGGACCCTGCCAAACCTTCGCTCCATTTTATCGCCGGGAATCGGCACACAATAAAAAAGGCCGCGGTCTCCCGCGGCCTTGATTAACTTAACGAAGCTGAGGAAAAGGAAGAGTGCTAGCTGCCGGATCCACCCTTGGCTCCGGGCTTCTTCTTTTTGCCTTCGCCCTCAGGCTTGGGTTTCTTCCTGCTGCTCTTCACTTCGTCGGCAGTCAGGGCCCCGTCACCATTCTTGTCCCGCTTCTTGAAAACCGCTTCGATTCTCTTGGCTGGAACAGGCTTGGCCTTGGCCGCTCCCCAGGCTTTCATTTCATCCAGGGTGATCTTGCCGTCCTTGTTCTTGTCGGCGGACATCAGTCCCCCACTCTTCGCTTTCTTGGCTGGTTTGTCCTTGGGCTTGTCGCCATCCTTGTCGTCGGCAACGACCAGTCCCATCCCGGCGATCGTGATCGCCGCTATCAGTTTCAATATATTTTTCATCAGTAGTTTGTGTGCGTGGAAGCACGTTTGTTGCTTCCCTCACTAAACTGACGCTCGCCCCGATTCCTATCGCCCAAAGTGCGAAAAACGCATGCTCACCCCTTCCGCACTTCCGATTCACTCTCCCACCAGCAGGAAATCCACCAACTGGCGTTCCATGTTGACCCTCGCCACCCGGACTGCCACGACCTGGCCCAGAGTCAACTCGGCGCCCTGCATCGTGGCATACCGCATCCGGTGGGACTCCAGATGCCAGTCTCCGGGTGGGAACTCATCCCGTTTGACGAGACCACGTTGCAGGATTTCAAGAGTCTCAACCATGAGACCGATCCTGCGCACATCCGTGATGACCGCCTCGAAGACGGGAGGGTTGGCATCATGCGCACTGAGGTGCAGCCACTCGAGCATCTTGAGGCGATGCGATTCCGTTTCCGCACTCGCACTCGTTCGTTCGGTGGTGGAGATGTGATCTGATATCTCCGCACATTGCACCTGAGCAGGTGCTCGCGAGGGGTGGGTGGGCGGGCTCTCCAGGAGGGGCTCCAGCGCCCGGTGCATGATGAGATCGGCATAGCGGCGGATGGGACTGGTGAAATGGCAATAGTCCGTCTTGGAGAGACCGTAGTGGCCCAGAGGCTCCTCGCGATAACTCGCCCGCTTCAGACTCTTGAGCAGGCCCACCTTGATGGCGTGCTCTTCCGGTTGTCCCCGGCATTCCCGCAAAAGGCTCTGGATGTGCTTCTTGTTGACGAGATCCCCCGGCTCATAACCATGAGCACGCGCAAGTTCCGCGAATTCGAAGAGCTTGTCGTGATCCGGCTCCTCGTGCATGCGATAAATTCCGGGACGCCCGGCATTCTTCACCGCACGCGCCACCGCCTCGTTGGCTGCCAGCATGAACTCCTCGATCAGCTGGTGACTTTCATTGTAGTCCTCGCGCCGGTAACCCGCCGGGCGACCGGATTCATCAAGCTCCACGCGAATCTCCGGAAAATCCAGATCCAGTGCTCCCTGGACAAACCGGCGCTGGCGCAGGAGCTTGGCCAGCTTCCAACACTCCCTGAGGGTGCTCGCGATTCCGCAGCGCGACGGATCATCCACATCCCTCTTCCCCTCGAGCATGTCCTGCGCTTCCTCGTAGGTGAGCCGGAACTTGGAACGAATAACCGCCTTTTCGAAACGCACCTGCTTCATCTTCCCCTTACCGTCGAAGCGTATCACCACGCAACAGGTAAGGCGGTCCTCCCCCGGCACCAGCGAGCAGATACCGTTGCTCAACGCTTCAGGAAGCATCGGAAGAACCCGGTCCACCAGGTAGGTCGAGTTGCCGCGCTCCCGTGCTTCCCGGTCCAGGGCGGTGCCCGGTTTCACATAGTGTGCGACATCCGCGATGTGGACCGCCAGCTCCCATCCCTGCTCGTGCTCCCGTAGCCAGATCGCATCATCGAAATCACGCGCATCCGCCGGATCAATTGTGAGGACCAATTCCTCCCGCCAGTCCACCCGTCCCTCCAACGCCTCCGGGAGAACGGAGGAAGGAATTTCCCCGGCCTCTTCCTCCACCTCCCCGGGAAACTCCTCATGCAACCCATGGCGCAGGATGATTCCACGGATATCTACTCCCGGTTCATCCGGCCAGCCCAGCACCTCGGCAATCTCTCCGCGAGGTGCCACCTGCCGGCTGTCCCACTCCAGCAAACGCACCGCTACCATCTGCCCCGACTTCCCTCCCCCGGCGTTCTCCAACTCGATTGTTGGAGGCAGGCTCTCGTCGGCGGGCTGCACGTAGATAAATCCCTTGCGTTCCATCAGGGTGCCCACCACCACCCCGCTGCGGCGCTGCAGAATGCGTTCCACGCGACCAGTGGCCTGGTCCTCCGCGCCCGGGAGCTCCAGGGACGCACGCTTGTGCTTGGCGTGCTTCCACCAGACCGGCGGACCAAGTCGTTCGATGCGAAGTGCCACCCGATCACCGTCGAGCGCCACTGAAGTCTTCCGCGCCCCGACGTAAATGCGGCTGAAGCGTTCAAGATCAATCCCGCTCGCCAAGTTGGCAGGGTCACGGGGGTCGGGATAAAACCAGGCGGCACCCTTCGGCTGAAAGCGGAGAATCCCGGAGAGCAGGTTCCCCTCCTGTTCGCGAAGCCGGTAGCGGGCCTTTTTTCCACGCACAATCACCCCCTCCCTCTCAAGAACCGCCAACTCGGCTCGCAAATCAACTCGCAGGTCGGGATGGAGCTCCAGATCACGGGCCAATTCCCCCTTGTTCCGCGGACGATATCCGGGTCGGCGCATGAGCTCCAAAACCTTCTCCCGCAAGCCCCCGCCCTCTCCCATGACCGGACTCTGGATAGTTGATGCCCGGTCAGCAATGCGGAAGGCCCGCAAAAATTGAGTTGCATCCGACCCCAGGCGAGCTCAGCTTGGTATTGACATTGTAATTCCCGAAACCGGGAGATTGCCAAATCCCGGCCATCCCGCCACCTTTCCGGCAGAAAACTCCCCAATTCCAGACCAGCTATGAAGATAACTTCCCCTCCTTCCAGAAACTGCGGCTTTACCCTCATCGAACTACTCGTCGTGATCGCCATCATCGCGATCCTCGCGGCCATGGGCTTCGGCGGCGGCGCCGCCGTGATGAAGGCTGCCAAGAAGACCGTCGCCACCAACGACTGCACCAACATCGTCCTAGCCATCCAATCCTACTACGACGACTACAACACCCTGCCCGAGGCTCCGGAAGCCGGCACAGCTCCGGGTGCACCTACCACCAACGAACTGATGGACCAGCTGGTGGGCTTTGACAAGGAAAGCAACCCCAACGGAGAACGCTACTTCCAGGGCAAGGACGCCAAGGGCAAGACCCAGAATGGCGCCTATGGAGGACTCTTCTACACTGGTCGTTCGGTGGAGCTTTTTGACGCCTGGAAGAAGAAAGGCAATGCTGCTACCAACCGCCACTATTTCGTCCTCATGGATATTGATCTGGACGATGAGATCACCGATCCCTTTGACGCCACGAAGCCCCTCTACGGACGCAGGGTCGTCGTATGGACCACCGGACCTGATGGACAGTTCACCACCGGTCAGGCCACCGCGACGAAGAACCGCGACAACGTTTACTCCTGGAGAGGCAAGCAATGAGTCCGGCATCATAACCCGACCTGCATGGTAAAAGCTGGCTTCGGCCAGCTTTTTTTTGTCACCCCCACATCCTTGATTCCTGTGACGCCCCTGGCTTCATCCGTGAACAACAACGGCAATGACAGGGATGATCATGCGGCTTCCTGCTTCTGAGTGCTGAGCCGTGGAGGCGATCCGGAAACCGGAGTGTGCGTTCCCCTGGCAACAAAAAGCCGGACGGTTCCCCGTCCGGCTTTGTTCGTTTTTCGATCTGGAAAAACCTGGATCTTCTCGTCTTCTCCTAGAATCCCATGCCGCCGCCACCGTGATCGTGTCCGTGCGGTTCCGGGGCTTCCTCCTCAGGAAGATCGGTGACGACACACTCGGTGGTGAGAAGCAGTCCCGCGATGGAAGCTGCATTCTGTAGCGCACTCCGGGTCACCTTGGTGGGATCCACCACTCCCTGGGCGATGAGGTCGACGTAATCGTCCTTGGCCACATCGTAACCAATGCTGCCCTCCGAGTTCTTGACGTGCTCAACGATGAGCGCTCCTTCCCGGCCTGCGTTGGCGGCCAGCTGGCGAAGAGGAGACTCCACCGCGCTGCGCACCAGCTCCACACCGGTAGCTTCGTCACCCTCCAGCTCCACGCTATCGAGGGCGGACTGAGCCCGGATGAAGGCCGTGCCGCCTCCAGGAACGATCCCTTCCTCCACCGCTGCGCGGGTGGCGTGCAGGGCGTCTTCCACGCGGGCCTTCTTCTCCTTCATTTCGGTCTCGGTAGCCGCACCCACATTGATGACAGCCACCCCGCCGGCGAGCTTGGCGAGACGCTCCTGGAGCTTCTCCCGGTCGTAGTCGGAGGTGGTCTCGTCGATCTGCTTGCGGATCTGGGTCACGCGGCCGCTGATGGCCTCGCTGCCACCGCCGCCTTCCACGATGGTGGTATCTTCCTTGCCGATCTTAACGGTCTTGGCTTCCCCGAGATCGGTGAGCTCGATGTTCTCAAGCTTGATGCCGAGGTCCTCGGTAATGCAACGGCCGCCAGTGAGGATCGCAATGTCCTCCAGCATGGCCTTGCGACGATCACCAAAGCCGGGAGCTTTCACGGCCGCGATGTTGAGCGTGCCGCGGAGCTTGTTCACCACAAGGGTGGCGAGAGCTTCCCCTTCGACATCCTCCGCAATGATCAGGAGAGGGCGGCTGGTCTTGGCCACTTTCTCGAGAAGAGGAAGCATGTCCTTGAGATTCGAGATCTTCTTCTCGTGGATGAGGATGTAGGCACTGTCAAGATTGACCTCCATGCTCTCCGCATCCGTTACGAAGTAGGGAGACAGGTAGCCCTTGTCGAACTGCATGCCCTCCACCACGTCGAGAGTGGTCTCGATGCCCTTGGCTTCTTCCACCGTGATGGTGCCGTCCTTGCCCACCTTGTCCATGGACTCGGCGATGATATCGCCGATTTCCTGGTCCCAGTTGGCCGAAACGGTAGCGACCTGCGCGATTTCCTTGCTGTCGGACACCTCTTTCGAGATCTCGGCCAGCTCGTTCACGATGGCTTCGGAGGCCTTCAGGATTCCACGTTGGAGGCTGATCGGATTGGCACCCGCAGTCACGTTGCGAAGACCTTCCTTGTAAATGGCCTCGGCCAGCACGGTGGCGGTGGTGGTTCCGTCCCCGGCTACGTCGGAGGTCTTGCTGGAGACCTCACGGATGAGCTGGGCTCCCATGTTCTCATAGGGATCCTCAAGCTCGATCTCCTTGGCCACCGAGACACCGTCCTTGGTGATGGTGGGGGAGCCGAATTTCTTGTCGAGGATCACGTTGCGTCCGGCCGGTCCCAGGGTGGCTTTCACCGCGGCGGCCAGTTTCTCCACCCCGCGCAGGAGCGCGTGCCGGGCGGATTCGTCAAACTTCAGTTGCTTGGCAGACATTGTGTTTCTTTCGGTTGTCAGTTAATAATTGTCGGTTGTCGGCTGGGAGTCCCGATAGCGGATTACTCCCGACCACGGATGCTAGTCCGCAATCACGCCGAGAATGTCGCCCTCATTAATGATGAGGAGATCTTCGCCATTCACTTTGACATCAGTCCCGCCGTACTTCGAGATGAGGACCTTGTTGCCCTCCTCGACGGAGAATTGAATGTCGTTTCCGTTTTCGTCTTTCCCGCCGGTGCCGAGTGCGACGACTTCAGCTTCCTGCGGCTTCTCCTGGGCAGTGTCGGGAAGCACAATGCCTCCGGCACTAACTTCTTCAGCATCGAGGCGCTTTACAAGCACGCGCTGACCGAGTGGTTTGATACTAGCCATTGTTCCGTAGTGGTTGGTTCTGGTTGGTTCTGGTTGGTTTTGGTTGAGTAGCCGCCCCGTCTTCCGGAGAAGAGCGGGGCGGGAAACTGACAGATTACTTCTCGGCGTCAACGACTTCCGCATCAACGACCTTGCCCTTGGCCTCGCGGGGCTCTTCCGGAGCGTCCTCGGGAGCGACTGATCCCGCTCCAGCCCCCGCAGCTGCGGCTGCGGCAGGGTCCATTCCCGCTGCCCCGGCAGCCTGCTGAGCGGCAGCCATGAGTTCGCCCATGGTTTTCTCGAGCTCTTCGACAGCTGTCCGCACCGCTTCGATGTCGGCGGCCTTGAGGGCCTCGCGCACCGCTTCGGTTTTCGCCTCCAGATTGCTCTTCAGTTCGGCAGGTGCCTGGTCGCCCAGTTCCTCAAGCTGTTTCTCGACCTGGTAGACGAGATGCTCGGCCTTGTTCTTCTCATCGATCTCCTCGGCGCGTTTCTTGTCTTCCTCCGAGTGGGATTCCGCCTCCCGTTTGGCCTTCTCGATCTCTTCATCACTCAGGCCGCTGGACCCTTCAATGGAGATCTTCTTTTCATTGCCGTTCTTCTTGTCGCTGGCGGTCACGTGCAGGATCCCGTTGGAGTCAATGTCGAAGGTGACTTCGATCTGGGGCATGCCGCGCGGCGCGGATTCAATGCCCTCCAGGTTAAAGGTCCCGAGAATCTTGTTGTTGGCGAATATGGGCCGTTCGCCCTGGCAGACCCGGATTGTCACCTCGGGCTGGCTATCCGCCGCCGTGGAGAAGATCTGGGATTTTTTCACCGGGATGGTGGTATTGCGCTCGATCATCGGGGTGGATCGGCTGCCCTCCGTCTCGATCGCGAGCGTGAGCGGAGTGACATCAAGCAGGACCACATCCTTGACGTCGCCTTGCAGAACACCCCCTTGGATCCCGGCCCCGATGGCAACCACCTCGTCCGGGTTCACTCCCTTGTGGGGCTCCTTACCCGCAAGCTCCCTGGCTACTTCATGGACCTTGGGCATCCGGGTCATCCCGCCCACCAGCACGAGTTCATCGATCTCGCTGGCATTGACGCCCGCCTCCTGCAGACAATCGCGTACCGGCTGCTTGGTGCGATCCAGCAAGTGCTCGGTAAGCTGCTCCAGCTTGGAGCGGGAGATCTCTATCTGGATATGTTTGGGACCGGTCTGGTCTGCCGTCACGAAGGGCAGGTTGATTTCGTAGGTATTGGAGGAACTCAGCGCAATCTTGGCCTTCTCTGCCTCCTCCTTGATGCGCTGCAGGGCATCCGGCTGACCACCCAGGTCAATGTCCTCCTTCGTTTTGAATTCGGAGACCACCCAGTCAATGATGGCGTTGTCCCAGTCGTCACCACCAAGCTGCGTATCACCGTCGGTGGCCATCACTTCGAAGACTCCGTCCCCGATATCGAGAACGGAAATATCGAAGGTCCCGCCTCCGAGATCGTAGACAGCGATCTTCTCGTCGCTCTCCTTCTCGAGTCCATAAGCCAGCGAAGCGGCGGTGGGCTCGTTGATGATACGGCGAACCTTCAATCCCGCGATCTCTCCCGAAGCCTTGGTGGCGTTACGCTGTGAATCGTTGAAATAAGCCGGCACCGTGATGACCGCCTCCTCGATGGCCTCTCCCAGCTTGGCCTCTGCATCGGACTTCATCTTGGCCAGAACCATGGCGGAGATCTCCTGCGGGGAGTACGTCTTTTTCTCACCATCCACTTCCACCTCGATGTGGGCGTCGCCATTCGCTGCTTCCACGATGACGTAGGGGAGTTTCCTGTCCTCTTCCGTAAGCTCAGCGAACTTGCGTCCGATCAGGCGCTTGGCAGAGAAAATCGTGTTCCTGGGATTAGTCACCGCCTGGCGCTTGGCAGCCTGGCCTACCAGACGCTCTCCGCCCTTCGCAAAGGCCACCACTGAGGGAGTCGTCCGTGCCCCTTCCGAATTCTCAAGGACAATCGGTTCGCCGGCCTCCATCACGGCCATGCAGGAGTTCGTGGTCCCAAGGTCAATTCCAAGTATTTTTGCCATGTGCTTAAATCCTTTCCGTTGAGGTCGCCCGGGAGAGATCCGGATTTCCCTTCAGGTTTGTTAAAAGTGAATCATCAGGGCAGGCCCCGACAGGATTCTCCATGGCAGATCCTGTGCCAGCCAGGACTGGAAATCATGTAACTAACTGATCGTAAATGCTTGATGAGTTTATAAGGCCCTTTCCGCAAACGTTTCACTCGCGCCATTCTGACTCAGTTTTCCCTTCCTGATCGGCCCAATTGTCGCAGTGACACAGTCTGGCACCCCCTCAGCCACAACCCTCTCCGGCATCACCGCTCCAACCACCAGATCGAAATGCTCCCCGAAACACGCTCCTGCTCAGCCCATGCCTGCCAGCTCTCTCCTGCCTCTTCTCGCGCCCTCTCTACCCACGCCACTTTGACCCAACCCATCCAAGGGAAGGGGAGATCCAGCCTCTTGAACCCGGGATCGACAAGCGCCCCCTCCATGCCCAAGAATCCCGCAAGAAGTTCCTCATGACTGACCAACAGAATCCCGAAAACGCAGACGGTGTATCCCCCGAAGGGAAGGAGCCCGAGAAAGATGCGGCCAAGAAGGTGCCCAAATTTATTTTCCCTGGTGCCGAGGAAGATGCACCCTCCCCCTCCTCCCCGGCCTTGAACTTCCCGCCGGATCAAGACACTGCTGGATCGCCCCCAGGGGAGCCTGCGGCTACCGAAGCACCTCCCGCACCCCCGGCCGAGCCTGCCCCGGTCGCCGCCGAACCGCCTCCCGCTCCCCCGGCCGAACCTGCCCCGGTC
>DLRK01000013.1 GCA_002501065.1 Akkermansiaceae bacterium UBA7890 | reverse complement strand
GGGGCAGGGACAATGGGCATCGTTGTTGACCGAGGAGCAGATTGAGGCTGTTGCCAGGGAGGCGTTCCGGGATGGGAATCCCCTTGTGCGACGGAGGGCCTTTGACCGGTTGCTGGAGAACCTGACCTCCGAGAATGCCAAGGACATGCTTGTGCATCTCAAGAAGAACCGGGTGGGCAGTGATCAATGGCGGGATTTTCATTACGCCTGGGGAACAATCGATGGCAAGGCCGCGGTTGAGCATGCCGCCAAGTCGGAAGATCGCGATTTATCCTACACGATGGCGGGATGGGCCTCGACCTACCCTGAGGCCGCCATCGCTCATCTCAACAACCTGCCGGAGGAGGACAAGCATTACTACCACCACCTGCAGGAGGCCCTGGTCAGCGGGATGGCTGACAACGATACCGCCCGGGCCACCGACTACGTCCTGCAACTGGCCAACGAAGGGAATGATCGGGCCAATCACCTCTTTGGAGTCGTGACGAGGGAGGTTGTCAGCAGTGCCGGGATCGAGGAGGCTGCCCGGTGGTCCCAGAGCCTGCCCGACGGGGACCTGAAGGGGGCGGCTCTCGATTCCGTGGCGCACAGCTTTACGAACCGGGATCCTGAAGCTGCGGCTCAGTGGGTTGAGCAGTTTGCCGGCCAGAGCTTTGCCGACCGGGCCATCGAGGAAGTGGGGGACGAGTGGGCGGAGCGGGATCCGGCGTCGGCGGTCAACTGGCTGGAAACCCTTTCCGAGGGACGGGGGCAGAACATGGGCCTGCACTCGGCCTTCGGCGAATGGGCCCAGCGGGATCCGGTAGCGGCCGGGGAGCGCATCACCGCGATGTCCCGTTCCCCCCAGCGAGATGCCGCCATCGGTGGTTACTCCCGCAGGATCTCCTACAGCGATCCCGGGGCCGCCATCGAGTGGGCCAACAGTATCGCCCAGGAGGGTGCGCGTGTCAGCGCGCTCACCCATGCCGGACAGCAACTCTTCCGGCGTGACCGGACCGCGGCAGAGGCCTGGGTGGGCTCCAGCGGTCTTCCGCCTGAAGCGCAGCGCGCGGTTCTCAACCCGCCGAGGCGGAGATAGGCGCGTTGAGCGCTCCCGTGTCTCTTTTTCACTTGCGCCATGGGGGCGAGTTGGGAGGATTTTGATTCAGGGTGAAGGAATGAACTTCTGGTCCGGCAACTGACAGGAAATCATTTTTTCCTCAAGGTGCCGGAACGGGCCGGCAGGCTGGGGAGAGAGAGGGGCTGCAGGTTCGGCTTTGTTTCCATTCGCCACAAAAGCGCCGGATGGTCCAATTCTTCACCAGAAGCTCGCCTGCCGGCATTCCGGCCGTGATTGTCGCCTGATCGATATCTCCGGTGAGGTGGTTGCGGGCGTGCCGGAAGGATCAATCCCGCCAGTAGGTTGATCCCTTTCCGACCCGGTAGGCGATGTTCATCTCCGGGGTTTCCACCTTCACCCCGCCCCGGTGCAGGGAGTTCACTCCCGCGATGACCATCCCGGAGGTGAGGAGGGTGCGCTCGGCGGGATAGGGAACCTTTCCGGTCAGCACGCAGTCCTCGATGTGGCGGCAGAGAGGATGGAAGAAGTCGGCGGTGGAGGACCCGTGGGTGGGCATGGGAAGATACATCTGGGTGGAGACGACTTCGTTGTTGTCGGCCCGGAGTCCGGCGTAGTTGAAATCCTGGATGCCGACCAGGAGCATGGTGGTGCGGAAGCCGTCGAGATGTTCGATGAGGTAGCCGGTGGCATTGGCGAACTTTTCCCGGATCCATCCGAAGTCGATGCGGCCGGAATAGTAGCCGGTCTCCACCGGCAGGTTGTGGCTCCGGGTGAGGGCGGAGCGGATGAGGCGCCGGGTGTCCCGGCGCTCCGGGCGGGAGAGCGCTTCCCAGAGTTTATCGTTACGCAGGGCGTGGACGCTCTTGATTCCTGCTTCGCCCCCCCTGCGGCGCTCGGACATGCACTGGGCGGTTTCCAGGGCGTGAATGTCATAGCTGTCCACCCCTCCGTAGGCCACGCACACACTTTCCTTGAGCGGAACACCATGGGGCATGTCGAGGGAGGGCAGGCGGCGGGTGACCGGGAGCGAGGAGCCGGCAAAGAAGGGGAAGTTGAGCCGTTTGGAATCCTCCACCATTTCCACGCATTCCTTCCAGTTGGTGGAGAGGTGCTTGTCATTGAAAACGGGCACGCTGCGACCGGACGCTTCGAAGACCTTGACGCATTTCTTGAACCAGTCGTAGCGCGGGTAGCGTGTCTGGCCTTTCTCATTTTTGGGATAGTTGCCGTGCTCCGCGATGATCACCACGCCGTCGACTGCGAGCTTGCCCGTGCCGAGCGTCAGAGCCTCTTCAATCTCAGGGTAGAGTTTGAGACCATACTTCTTCATGCGCTGGGGGGTGAGGTCTCCCTGGTCGGGGAATTGGTCGATGAAGACGGAGGCGATCTCAAGGCGGGGTTCCTGCCAGCCACCGCGCCAGCCGTAGCCCAGGGCGAGGCGGTCGAGGAAATGCTGGGCATGCGAATGAGTCCGCACCACTGTGCCGAGGAAGGCGATCTTTCTGCGGGGCGTCCCTGTGCCCGCCGGCGTTTCATCCCGGGCGGGAAGGAGGGAGGGTAATGCGAGGGCGGTCCCGGTAGCAGAGAGGCGGGTGAGGAAGGTTCGACGGTCAGTATGCATGGTTCTCTTTGTACAAGGGTTAGCGTGTTTGGCAGGCAGCGGGAAGAAGGATTATCATGCCGGTCCGGGCCGGTCTCTCATGGAGAGGCCAAGGCGGGAGGGATGGCGCAACCTGGGCCAAGGTCCTGTGTGTGGGTGACCCTGGCAGCAGGGAGTGGGCTAAATTGCGGTCATCAGGGGAATTTCGTTTCGCTGCCCGGCCGGGGCTGGCTAGCATCCGGGAATGAATTTGTATCGCAACTGCCTTCTCGCCCTTACCCTGGGGATCGCCCTCATGGCCCTGGCGGCTCCCGATGCAGGAAAGAAGCCGGTTCAGGGAAAGGCCATTCAGCTTCTCTTCCTCGGGGACGGTGGGCACCATGATCCCTCCGCCCGGGTGGTGGAACTGAAACACGCGCTGGGCAAGGAGGCACCTTTCCCGGGCACTGGCGGATCATGAAGGGGGTGATGACGGTGGAGTGAGCTGATGATCTTGAGTTTCAATTTCCAGGGTCCCCGGCCGGGGACCCTGCAGTTACCGACAGGGAAGATGATGAAGAGGATAGGGATAGGGCAGGTTGTTGCGGCGTTGTGTCTGGTGGTTCCGCTCCAGACGGTGGAGGGACAGAAAGAGACCGAGAATGGGCGAGCGGTGTGCAGGGTGGTTCCCCTGCCCGGGCACCGCACCGCCTTCGAGTACCGTGGGAAGGAAGTGCTGGTGTGGCACTACGGAGCAGAATATCCCCGGCCGTTCTTCTATCCCCTTCGCAGTTCGAAGGGGACGGTGCTGACGCGGATGGGACATCCCGGTGCTCCCGATCATGATCACCACCGCTCGATCTGGTTTGCCCACGCCAAGGTGGCGGGGGTGAATTTCTGGGGCGATGAGGGCGGGAATCTGGGACGTGTCAGGCAGAAGCAGTGGCTGGCATACGAAGACGGCGAAGAGGAAGCAGTGATGGCGGTGATGCTGGGCTGGTTCGATGGAGGGGGACGCGAGTTGATGGAGCAGGAAGTGGTGGCGGCCTGGCGCCCCGGCGGCAAACCCGGT
>DLRK01000006.1:12291-55199 GCA_002501065.1 Akkermansiaceae bacterium UBA7890 | reverse complement strand
CAGCGGACCTGGTGGAGGCCTTTACGTTCCTGGCGGAGGCCCATGAACAGTTTCCCTTTCGCGCGTTGGTGGGAGTCAGCTACCCTCTGGCCGGGATTGACGATGCTGTTGAGAGCGCGCTCCTGGGAGAGCACTTCCGGGTGGCGGTCCGTCCCCGGAAGGACGGTTGACCTGGCGGACCGGCCCGCAGTTTCAGGCGGAGGAGCCCGGATCCGGGGACGCTTCTGGCGAGGCGGAGGCTGGCTTGACCCGCAGGAAATAGAGCAGGGACAAGAGCAGGAGGACGAAGCCAAGGATGGCCATGAAGTTGGTGAACCCGAGCATGAAGTCGAGGCGGGAGGACTCGGCCTGGAAAAGGTCCTTGAAGAGCTGAATGCCCACCGAACCGGTGTAGCCGATGGCATCGGTGAGATAGATGGCAAAGACCGCGGTGCCCGCGAAATGGGTATAGGCAATGGTGCGGTCGAAGAGAACGCTGCCGTAGGGGACGTAAGCGAGGTAGGCCCCGAGGCCGCAAAGGATCATCCAGGTTTCGCCCTCGATCTGTCCCGCCTGGAAGAGGAGGGTCGATCCTCCCATCAGGGTGAGGCCGGCGAGCATGATGACATAGGCTCCGATCAGGCCGAGGCGGTTGTTGCGGATGAAGTAGAGGACCACAAGGGAGGCCATGACCCCGAACGCAATCGGGCGTTCGGTCCGGGAAAAGGCCGAGGAGTCGGTGATGCCCATCTCGACAAACAGTTCATTCTGGTAGATGTCCCGGAAGTCGCGGTAGGCGGTGAGAAAGAAATAGGCGAGGCAGAGCAGGATCATGCCGGGGAGGAAGGTCTTGAGGAATTTCCATCGTTCGCTGCGTCCCATGGTGTTGCGTTCCGAGCGCAGGCGGATGTCGTCCTCGGTGGGGGGTGGGAGCCGGGAGAGGAGGAAGACGGCGAGGAAAAAGGGAAGGAGGAAAATCGCCCCGGTGGCGAAGGGCATCCAGAATTCGTGCACGCCAGCATTTATCAGCAAGGCCCCCACGCTTTTGACCTCGCCGCTGGCGAGGATGTAGGAGCAGGAGAGACCGGCGAGCAGAAGCTCGGAGGTGTGGCGGCCTTCCAGGTAGCGCACCACCACGCCCCAGACCATGCCGAGGGGAAGGCCGTTGCAGAAGATGGCCAGGATCTTAAGATAGGGAGGGAGGACTGCGAAGAGAAGAAGGGTCATCCAGGCCATCATGATGAGGAGGATGAGGTAGAGCCACAGTCTGTCCCGGTGGGCCTCGGAACAGAATTTCATGCCGAGGTACTTGGAGGTAGTGTAGCCGATGATCTGGGAAATCGCGAAGATGGTCTTGGGGTCGAGGGACTTGCCGAGGAGACGGATTGTGAGCTCGGTGTCCTCGTAGGACGTGGCGAGAAACGGCTTGCGGAAGGCGTACATGCAGAAGTAGGCCGTGAAGGCGGCCGCGACGGCATAGAGGGAGAAGACCAGGTCCGGAGACCGGTCGAGGTAGCGGGTGAGCGGGGAGCGGAAGTTCCTGTCCACGGACTCCTTCGTTAGCGGGAAGCGAGCGGGTTCACAACAAGCAACTGGAGCCCGTTTCTCCCCGGAGGTCGCATAGGTGCAAGAATACCACTCCTGCAACGATGAAAGACCGGTAGAGATGGGGGCATGCCTCCTGTTCCCTGTTAGCCGGATGCGGCAGGGATTTCCTGCCCGGTGGGTCAGAGTTCCAGGAAGGGGCCCTGGACGCGAAGTCCGGGTTCGCGGGTTGTTTTTCCGTTCTCCGGGCAGGCGCCGCCGGGAACATTCTTTTCCGGCCGGGGTGAGGGCGGGCGAGCGGGTGGTGTCAAGAACGGCGTGAAAGAATGAAGAACTCGTTGTGGTAACCGTAATTCCGGGTGGATTCGGCGAAGAGGCATTCGACGAAGACGCTTTTGGAAGGATAAGCAGGCAATATGATTAACCGTTCAATGCGATGGTCTGCAGCGCTTCTGGCGTTGACCACATCGCTCGGCGTTCTCCGAGCCGAGCAGTCAGAGGAGCTTCTCAAGCATCTCACCGTTGCGGAGGGCTTAACGGTATCAGTCTGGGCCCGCGCTCCCATGTTTTTCAACCCGACCGGGATGGATGTTGACGATCGGGGACGGATCTGGATCTCGGAGGCAGTGAACTACCGCGGCTTCAACAGCAGAAAGAAAGAACGGCATTGGCACGATGACGGCGATCGTATCGTGATTCTGGAGGATACGGACAATGATGGAAGAGCAGACGCCTCAAAGGTATTCGTTCAGGACAAGGACCTCGTTGCCCCCCTCGGTGTCACTGTCGTCGGAGACAGGGTCCTCGTGTCCTGCTCCCCTCACCTTCTCATCTATACGAAAAACGACAAAGACGAGGTGGTGAAGAAGGAGGTGTTCCTGACAGGATGGGGCGGACTCGACCACGATCACTCCCTGCACAAGGCCGAAGTCGGCCCGGACGGTCGCTGGTATCTCAACGCGGGCAACGCAGGCCCGCATGTGGTGAAAGGGAGTGATGGCTGGACGCTTCGGGTTGGCAGCGTTTACCGAGGCGGATCGCCGCACAACAAGACGAACACGTCGGGATTGGTCAGCGATGACGGACGCGCCTACACCAGTGGTGTCCTGGTGTCCATCAGGCCGGATGGAACCGACATGCGCGTGGTGGGCCACAACTATCGCAATCCCTATGGTCACGGGCTCGATTCCTTCGGCAACGTCTGGATGAACGATAACGATGACACCCAGAGCTGCCGCACGTCATGGATCATGCGTTTCAGCAACAGTGGATACAGCTCACTTGACGGCACCCGGAGCTGGCGGGCGGATCAACGCCCGGGCCAGTCGGTCCGCAGTGCACACTGGCGCCAGGAAGATCCGGGCGTCATTCCATCCGGCCATGTTTACGGAAACGGCGCCCCCACCGGACTGGCCTACTACGAAAACGGTGCGCTGGGCGAAGCTTACGAAGGCGGCCTTCTGCTCTCCTGCGAAGCCGGCCAGAATGTTGTCTGGGCATATCGTCGCGTTGTCGAGGGGGCGGGATTCAAGCTCGAAGGATTCCCCTTTCTCGCCTCTACCGGCAAACAGGATCCGAACTACGTATGGCATAAACGGGAAACGAATCGTGCGATGTGGTTCCGTCCCTCGGATGTGATCGTCGGCACGGACGGAGCCATATATGTCTGCGACTGGTATGATGCTGTTGTTGGCGGACACCAGATGGATGACACAACGTCCAATGGAACGATCTATCGGATTACGGCCACGGGGACGACCTCCGGGGCCCCCGGGTATGAGACGCCTTCGGACTATCTGAGCAGCCCGGCCCCAAGCGTGCGCAACACGGGCTACCGCAAACTGGCGGAACAGGGGGACTCCGCAATACCCGCACTGAAGAAGATGCTGGCCAGGTCGGATCGGTTCGTCCGGGCCCGCGCCGTATGGGTGCTGGCAGCCCTGGGGGAAGAGGGCGTCAGCGAACTCGAATCCTTGCTGAAGGACCCGGACCCTGAAATCAGGGCCACCGCCTTTCGCGCGCTTGAGCAGTCCGGCCAGCCCATCCTGAAACATGCATCGGCCCTGGCCAGGGATCCCAGCCCGATCGTCCGCCGCGAGATCGCGCTGTCGATGCGCGATATGTCATTTACAGACGCTCGCGACATCCTTTTCGAGATTGCCTCAACCTATGATGGAGAAGACCGGTGGTATCTCGAAGCACTCGGAAGAGGGTGCGAAGGGAAGGAGCAGGATATCTACGCAGTCCTTCTCGGGCGCCTGGGGAGCCCGACGTCCAGCTGGAGCGATCCGTTCGCTGACATCGTCTGGCGCCTGCACCCGAACACCTCGATTCCTGCCCTCAATGATCGCATTCAGAACTCCGGACTCCCGACTGAGCAGCGGCAGCAGGCAATCAACACCCTCGCATTTACCGCTCACAAGGCCGGAGTCGCGGCCATGCAGGCCGCGGCGGACAAGGGCCCCGAAGATCTGCGACCGCTTGCGGTCTACTGGTTGCGACACCGCTCCCGGAACACATGGAGCGAATTCGGCATCCAGGTTGCCGATCAACCAAAACCCGAACCCCGACCCGCCGGGAAACCGACCGCCAAGGAACAGTTTCGCAGCAAGCTCCTGAAAAAGGGATATGTCGACATCGATCTGGACATCTCCGGTGCGTCAACCCTGCAGCTGATTGCCACGGATGGTGGCAACGGAAACTCCTGCGACTGGATTGACTGGCTGAACCCCGTGCTCATCGACAAGGACGGTAAGGCACACGATCTCACCCGCATGAACTGGACCGGACTTGAAAACGGGTGGGGCAGCGTCCATAAGGGAAAGTCCTGCCAGGGGACACCTTTCAAGGTGAACGGTGAGGGCTACGCCATCGGTCTCGGGGGCCACGCTCCCATGCGTGTCGACTACATGGTTCCGGGGCAGAATTTTGTCCGCTTCCGGGTCCGGGCAGCGGTTGACGATGGCAGTCCTGAAAAAGGCGGTGCGACGTATAAGGACCAGATGGCCAGTGTTGTCTTCCGCATTCATCATGACGGACGGAAAATCGACAGCAAGAGCCCGGTGGAAGCAGCATTGAAACTCACCGGGGACCCTGTTGCCGGGGCAGGACTATTCTCATCCATGGCCTGCGTCACCTGCCACACCTTCAACAGACAGGGTCGCCAGTTCGGGCCGGACCTGACATCCATTCGAATGAAACTCGCATTGCGTCCGCTGATGGAAGCCATCTCCGAGCCGGACGCGGGCATCCTTGTGGGGTATGAAACGACGTTGATCGAAACCAATGACAGGCAGAGCCTCTACGGCTTCGTTATCTCGGATGGCGATATCGTGGTGCTCAAGGATCCCTCCGGGACCGAACATGCACTTCCCAGGAAGAAGATCACGCGCCGCGAAACGCAAACCACATCACTGATGCCACGCCTCCAGTTTCAACCTCAGCAGCTCGCCGATCTCGCGGCCTATCTGCGGACCGAAGGGAAGTAATCATGCCAGCAAACTGTACCCGCAGCCAATTTCTGAAGCTGTCCGCAGCAGCAACCATCGCCCCCTGGACCTCCCTGCTCGCGGCCCCCGAATCCCGTGGGTTTCAGATCGGCGTGTGCGACTGGAACCTCGGTCTGTCCGCGAATCCGAAATCGCTGGAACTCGCCGCACAAATCGGTCTTGACGGGGTGCAGGTTTCCTTTGGTCCGCCTGGTGGCAAACATGACCTGCGGACCCCGGAGGCGCGGGAGCTCTTCCGCAAAGCGGAAGAAAAACACGGGACCAGGATGGCATCGCTCGGCATGGGCGTCCTCAATGGATCCCCCTACAAGTCCCATCCCGACACGGAACAATGGGTGGCTGACAGTGTCGATGCCGCAAAAGCGGCCGGACTCACCGTCGTGCTGCTGGCTTTCTTTGGCAAAGGGGACCTCAAAGGCGACGCCAAGGGAACGGCAGAAGTGATTCGCCGGCTCAAGGCGGTGGCCCCCAGAGCGGAGAAGGCGGGCGTCATCCTCGGCCTGGAAACGTGGCTGGATGTCGACGAGCATTTACACATCCTCGACAGCGTGGGCAGTCCCAACGTCCAGGTCTACTACGACCTCGGCAACTCAAACCATCGCGGATACGACATCTACAAGGAGATCCGCATGCTGGGCAGGAAGCGAATCTGTGAAATTCACGCGAAGGATTATGCCGGGAAACTGTTCGGGCAGGGTCAGGTGGACTTCTGGGAGGCTCGTCGCGCTCTCGACGACATCGGTTACCGCGGCTGGATCCAGATTGAAGGTCGCCAGCCGTTTGGACTCATCGACAGCTACCGCCATGATGCGAATTTTCTGCGCGCCGTTTTTCCACCGGGACCGAAAACCTGATGATCCCCAACTCCGCGGGGAGCCGGAACTGCCCGAACTCTGGTCCCGGCGACGGACCGCATGATGTTCAATGTCCTGTATTGAACGTCATTGCAGGCTTCGCACCAGTTCCTGCAACTGCTGATCGGCGGGTCGTATGGCGAGCGCGGCCCTGGCATACTGCAGAGCCAGGTCCAGCTTGACGCTGTCACGACAGATGGTGGCCAGCCCGATGAGATACTCGACGTTGTAGGGATCGAGATCGTGAGCTTTCTCCAGGTAGGGCAGGGCCTCGTCGAAACGGCCGAGGGAGTTCAGGGCGACTCCGTAGAAATACTGGATCTGGGCGTGCTCGGGAGTCAGTTCGGTGGCCTTGCGGAGTTCCTCGACACCTTCGTCATAACGCTTCAGGCGAATGAGGAAGCGGGCCAGGGCATCGCGGGCAATGCCTTCGTTTTCGGGTATCATGGCCTGAGCGACGGCAGCCCGGAATTGATCCTCGGCTTCCTTGCGCCGGTTCTGTCTGTAGAGCATTTCCGCGAAGTTGATGCGTGCCGGGATGAATTCGGGTTCGACTTCGGAGGCTTTGCGGTAGGCCGCTTCGGCTTTATCGAGTTGGCCGAGGTCGGTGTAGAAGAGAGCGAGTTCCATGTGGCCGGCGGCCCGATCGGCGATGGCGGATTGCTTCACGATGTATTCTTCGGATGCTTTGCCGAAGGAGGTCCGCTGGTCTTTCGTGAGCTGGTTCCGAACGCCCGCGAGAGCGCGGACGGCGGCAGTGCGGACGGATCTCCTGGGGTCATCGAGCAGGGGAGCAACCGGCCCGGTGCGGCGTTCCGCAGGAACAAGAAGAAAAGCTCGAAGGGACTCGAGCCGGACGGAGGGATCCTCATCCTGGAGGCCGCGTTCCACGGCTTGAAGGGCGGCGGGTGAGTTGAGCTGGGAACCGGCCGTTTCGATGGCGGCGGCACGAACGATGCCGGGGTGACCGGGATCGTTCGCGAGAGCAATGAGGCGGTCCAGAGAGCCGGGCTCACCGCGGCGGGCACTGGCGAGGATTTCTCCATAGTGGGCTTTGCGCGGACCGGCACCCCACCACTTTCTGAAATGCTCGACAGCCCAGTCCTGGGTCTGGTCCGCATGGCACTGGGTGCAGGCATCCGGAGAGCCGAGTTTCCTGGCCAGGTCAGGGCGCGGGATGCGGATGCTGTGGTCGCGGCGGGGATCAACGATCATGTAGTTGGTGGTGGGCATGTGGCACTCGACGCAGCTGGCCCCCGTGCTCTCCAGGGGGTGAAAGTGATGGGCGGGGGTGTTGAGTTCGCCGGAATGACACTGCAGGCAGAGGGCATTGCCGGGCAGCGTGGTCTTCATGGAGTGGGGATTATGGCAGTCACTGCAGCGCACTCCCGCGTGGAACATCTTGCTCTGCACGAAAGAGCCGTAGACGTAGACCTCCTCCCTGATCTGGCCGTCGTGATGATAGAGCCGTTCGTTGAGGATGGAGGGGTTGTGGGAGTCGTGGAAGCTCTTCCCGTGCGCGAAGACCGGTTCCATGAGCTGGCGGTGAGCGTGGCAGCGGGAGCAGGTCTCGACCTGGACGTTGGAGGCGAGGGGCCGGGTGCGCCGGGGCTGTCCGGTCCCGGGATTGATTTCCCAGCTGCCTTCCCCGGGTTCCCTGAGGGAGACAACCAGTCCCTTGGAGGTCATGTAATCCTTGAGTTCGGAGTAATCGGATCCGGATGCGCCGGCTCCGACTTTCTCATGGACTCCGGCCCAGGCAACGTGTTGCGAGCCGGGTCCGTGGCAGGCTTCGCAGCTGACATTCATTTCCGACCAGGAGGTGTCATAGGTCAGGGTGCCGGCATCGAAGTTCTTGTCCAGGTTGGTGGAATGACAGTCGGCACACATGTAGTTCCAGTTGAAGTGGCGGCCGGTCCAATGAAGCAGGTCGTCCGGGGGAATGGCTTCGTCAGGATAGAGATGATACCAGCGTTGGCCGCCTTCCTCTTTGGGACGGGAATCCCAGCAGACCTGGAGTGCCTGGTAGCGGCCGCCGGGAAACGGGATGAGATACTGCTGCAGCGGGTAGTGACCGAAGGTGTGGTCGACCTTCATGTCCTTGTAGTCGCCGTTTTCGTCCTGAGCGTTGACCCAGAATTCCTCACCCTTGCGGAAGAAGCGGAACTTCTGTCCGAAGTGAACAAATTCGGTGTCGTTGAAATCACCGAGGACGTATTCCCCGGTGGCCGGGCTCATGGAGAGATGGTGATCGCTCAGAAGCCAGTCCTGGTATTCGGGCTCATGGCAGGACCGGCAGTTCTCACTGCCGACGAATTCGGCGCCGGGGATATCGTGATAGGGATTGGGGCCGGATTTTGCCTTCCCGGCTTCCGAAACCGGCTGCTCCTTCTCTGATCTGCAGGAGACAAGGAACAGTGCGGTGAAGAGAAGCAGATAACTGGCGATCGCCCGGGGCATGAAGGAAAGATTTGGTTTGTTCCTGGTTCCGGCAACTGCCTGAACCCTGTTGGATGGGGAACTTACCTCTGTTTGATTTTCAGAACCATACCGGAGATAGGCGCTTTTCTCCATGTTTACGTCGAGCGGGCCGTGATTGCCGGGAAAGAGAATGACAACACTTGGTTGCCCGTCCCGTGCCAGTGCAGGCAGGGTGACGATACAGCCTGCGGGAAGAATACACAATCGAGCCATGGAGTATTTCGCTCGTCATCGTTGAGGAGGGGGCGACGGTGTCACCAGGGACCGCCAGTTCCGGGCAAACCGCCTCGCCGTGAACGGTTTGCGAAGCATCCGTCTTCAGATCTCATCCTGAAGGCGCCCCAGCTTGGGGAACCGCGATTCGGCATGGGAAGAACGGTGATGTCGATCTCGCAGGCAGGGGACTGGTTGAGTTTCAGAGGTGAGCAAATGCAGTTTCCAGGTAATTGATTACCTGCTTCCCTCGCTCCATGGTCTCCCATCCCACCACCGTTCTCGCGGGTATCGCCGCGAACAATGCCACCCTTTTTCACCGGATCCGCTTTCTGGCCCCGGACGCAGCGGTGATCGTCGATTTTGCGGACGGGACATCGATCTTCATCGTCCGTGATATCGAAATGGATCGGGCGCGAAAGGGAGTCCGGGCCGACCGGATCTGCTGTGCGGCAGACTTCGAGCCGGAAGGCGGGCTCTCCGGGGACCGGGATACGGCCCTGGCCCAGGCCACTGCGGAATGCCTCCGGCGCGCCGGGGAACATTCGGTGACGGTTGATCGGACCCTGCCCTACCTGTATGCCCATTTCATCCTGCAGGCCGGCATCGGGATCGAGTACTCGGAAAACCTCGGGTTCGAGGAGCGCCGCATCAAGCACCCCGGGGAGATCGAGCATTTGCGCCACGCGCAGAAAGTCACCGGTGAGGCGATGACCTACGCCTGCGGTTTGATTTCGAAGGCCACGCCGGACCGGCATGGAGAGCTCCATCACGACGGAACGGTCCTGAGTTCCGAACGGGTCCGCGCGATGATCACGGCGTTCCTGATCGACCGCAATTTCTCGAATGCCCACGATTCAATCGTGGTGACCGTTCCCCATGTTGCCGACTGTCACCATTTCGGGGCGGGCCCCCTGA
This sequence comes from Akkermansiaceae bacterium UBA7890, assembly GCA_002501065.1. Lineage (GTDB taxonomy): Bacteria > Verrucomicrobiota > Verrucomicrobiia > Verrucomicrobiales > Akkermansiaceae > Roseibacillus_B. The sequence continues at coordinate 45,700 of DLRK01000006.1, read as the reverse complement.
AGGTGAACCTCCCGGTGATCGTCGACATCTTCCCGATGGACAACGCCACGCGCTATCATGGCGACATGACCCGGACCGTCGTCTGTGGGGAACCGTCCGGGGAACTCCGGCGAATGCACACCACCGTCTGCGAGGCGAAAGCTGCCGGTTGTGCCGCGCTCAAGCCGGGAACGACCGGCGAGGCCGTCCATCAGGCAACCACTGCCGTGATTGAAGAGCATGGCTATTCGCTGGTGCGCGGTGATGCACGGAACGAAGGCGAGACCCCTTCCATGCGACACGGGACCGGCCATGGGATCGGGTTGGAGGTCCATGAGCCCATCCTCCTCGACCACGGTGGGGGCGGGATTCTGGCTGGCGAGGTGTTCACGGTGGAGCCCGGATTGTATTCGGCGACCCTCGGCGGAGTCAGAGTCGAAGACATGGTTCTCGTCACCCCGACCGGTCACGAGGTTCTTTCTCCGGTGGGGGAGGGGTTGGACTGGGTCGGTTGATCCGTGCTCCGGAAGCACAATCCGGCCAAAGCCAGTTTCATCGTCGGCATCAACGCCGGGCTTGTTCCCAATGGCGGGGACGAGTCACCCGTTCATGGGACGTTCTGTGGTTTGCCGTGGAGTCGGCCCCGGCCGGGAACAAGCCCCGGCACCCGCTCTTCCGGAATCAGCCTGAAAGGCCCCGGGGTTGATGCATTTGGAAATCCCGGGCTTCTCAACCGGCAGTTGATAGGCGAAGTTCGGACCGCCGCGGCACCCAAGGTCCCGGCCGAGGGCCCCATCATGAGTAACATCCCGTTTGGGCAGCTCGCCTCACGCATCGACGGCGAACTGCATACCGGCAGCACCCTGCGTCGGCTCTACGCCACGGACGCCTCGGAATACCAGGAGCTTCCGGCTGGCGTGGTCCTGCCGGAGGGCAAGGACGACATCCGGGAGATCATCCGCTTTGCCCGCCGCAACCAACTTGGGCTGATCCCGCGCACCGCCGGGACCTCCCTCGCGGGCCAGTGCGTGGGCAGCGGTCTGGTGGTCGATGTTTCAAAACACTTCACCCGCATTCTTTCAGTGGATGAGAAGGCGGGCCGCGTCCGCGTCCAGCCGGGGGTGGTCCGCAACGAGTTGAACAGGTTCCTCGCGTCCTACGGAATGTTTTTCGGTCCGGAAACCTCCACCGCCAACCGGGCCATGATCGGGGGGATGGTGGGTAACAATTCGTGTGGCTCGAACTCGGTGATCTATGGCAGCACCCGCGACCACCTGGTGTCGGTGCGGGGCTTTCTCAGTGACGGCAGCGAGGTCACCTTCGGCCCTCTCACCCCTGATCAGTTCGAGGAGAAATGCGCCGGTCCGGACACGCTGGAGAACCGGATCTATCGGAAACTCCGGTCCCTCCTGGGTGATTCTGAAAACCGGCAGGCCATCACCGAAAACTTCCCCCGCCGCACCATTCCACGGCGCAACACGGGTTATGCGCTCGACCTGTTGATGGACGCCGAGGCGTTCGATCCGGCGTCCGGGCAGCCCTTCAACCTCTGCCAGCTTATTGCCGGCTCCGAAGGCACCCTGTTTCTTGCCACCGAGATCGAACTCGCCTGTGACCCGCTGCCGCCTCCACACGCGGCGCTCGTCTGCGGCCATTTCGAATCGGTGAACCAGTCCCTGCAGGCCAACCTGCTGGCCCTGCCTCACGGACCGAGTGCCTGCGAGTTGATCGATCGCCACATCCTCAAGTGCACCGAGTCGAACCTCGCCCAGCAGCGCAATCGTTCGTTCGTCGTCGGGGACCCCGGAGCGATCCTGGTGGTGGAGATCCGCCGCGACACCCGCGCCGAGGCCGAGCGGGTGGTCAAGGCCCTGATCAAGGACTGGAAGGATGCGGGTCATGGCTACGCCATTCCCGTGCTGTGGGACGATGAGGGACAGAAGGTCTGGGAACTCCGCTGTGCCGGACAGGGGCTCATGAGCAACGTCGTCGGTGACACCAAACCCCGCGAGAATGTCGAGGACACCGCCGTTGATGTACACGACCTGCCGGACTACATCGCCGAGTTCGACGAATTGCTGCGCACGAAATACGGCATCGAGTGTGTTTATTACGCCCACGCTGGCTCAGGCGAACTGCACACCCGCCCGCTGTTCGACCTGAAGACGCCGGAGGGCCTGAAGATGTTCCGCGGGGTGGCCACCGACATCGCGCACCTGGTGAAGAAATACCGCGGTTCCCTGAGCGGCGAGCATGGCGATGGACGGCTGCGGGGAGAGTTCATCCCCTTGATGGTCGGGGAACAATGTTACCAGCTCATGCGTGAGGTGAAGGCGGCCTTCGATCCCGGGAACATCCTCAACCCCGGCAAGATTGTCGACACCCCGCCGATGGACACTTCCCTGCGTCACAGCCCGGGACAGGGGACCCCGGAGTATGAAACGATCTTCGATTTCAGCGACGTTCTCGGGGTGGTGCGGGCGGCCGAAAAATGCAACGGTTCCGGGGACTGCCGCAAGGGCCCCCAGGCCGGGGGCACGATGTGCCCGAGCTACATGGCCACCCGGGAGGAGAAGCACACCACCCGGGCCCGTGCCAACATCCTGAGGCAGATCCTCACTTCGCCGGCCGATGCCGGGCGCCCGTTCAACAGCGGGGAGATCAAGGAGGTGATGGACCTCTGCTTGTCCTGCAAGGCGTGCAAGTCCGAGTGCCCGTCCAGCGTCGACATGACCAGGCTCAGGGCCGAGTTTCTTCAGCACTATTACGACGCGAATGGCGTGCCCCTGCGCTCGCGGATGGTCGCCCGCTTTGCCGACAGCGCGCGGATCGCCTCGTTCGCTCCGTGGCTCTACAACGCGATCATGCAAACGCCGGTCCTGCGGGGCCTGACCAACCGCCTGCTGGGTTTCCACCCGGACCGCAGCATGCCACCACTGAACCGGGTCACGCTCCGCCACTGGTTCCAGAACCGAACAGCCCTCAGTCCGCGGCGGGGCGAGGGCCTTGGCCGCGTCCACCTGTTCTGCGACGAGTTCACCGACTACAACGATCTCGCTGCGGGTGTCGCCACCGTGGAGTTGCTCGAATTGCTGGGCTACGAGGTCAATCTGCCTGATCACGCCGAGAGCGGCCGGGCTTCGCTCTCCAAGGGGCTGGTCCGCCGCGCCAGGCGCTTCGCGGAAGATAACGTCCGTGAACTCTCGGACATCGTTTCCGCCGAAGAACCTCTCATCGGCATCGAGCCGTCAACCATTCTGGGCTTTCGTGATGAATATCCCGCCCTGGTTGCTCCCCCTTTGCGTGAGGCAGCCCGCCAACTCGCGCCCCACTGCCTGATGCTCGACGAGTTCATTGCGCGCGAAGCGGATGCCGGGCGGATCGACAGCAGTTGTTTCACCGACGAGGAGCGAACCGTCCATGTCCATGGCCACTGCCACCAGAAGGCCCTGGGATCGGTCCAGCCGACACTGCGGATGTTATCGTTGCCGGCGAACTACACCGTCCACGAGATCCCTTCCGGCTGCTGCGGTATGGCGGGCTCCTTCGGCTACGAACGGGAACACTATGAGGTTTCGATGCAGGTGGGCTCGCTGGTTCTCTTCCCGCATGTGCAGGATCTTGACTCCGAGGTTCTCGTCGCGGCCCCCGGCACCAGTTGCCGCCACCAGATCCACGATGGCACCGGAAAGACTGCCCTCCATCCTGCGGAGATCTGCCGGAATGCGCTCATTCAGCCGGGGGGGACTCATGCTGGTGGAACCAGTTGATTTGAGATGCAACCGCCCACCGCCTTTGAACCGGCTGCCGGAAAGAGGAAGATCCTGGTAATTTCCTGCCTTTTGCTGGCCGCGACAGGAATCCAGGCGAGGACCATGAAGGTCACTCCTGCCAGGGATCTCGCGGAAGTGATCAGCAAGGCCCGCTCCAACACCACCATCGTGCTGGCACCGGGAACCTACCGGCTGCCGACCCGTGAGCCCCATTCCCAGGCCATCCTGCTGGAGAACAAGAGCAATATCATCATCACCGGGGAGGATCGTGAGAACACCCGGCTTGAACTGGCCCCGGACGCGAAGTTCGGCTTCTACATGGGAAGCAATCTCTCCGGCGTCACAATCCAGAAACTGACAATCACAGGCAGTCCTCCACTGGCTCAAAACACCCATGCGGTCGGCAACTATTCCGGGAGCACCAGGAACAAGGCAATCCGTTTCACGGACCTGAGCATCAGGAATGTCGCGGTTGGAATCAGCGTCGCGACCTCGGAAAGCGGCAGTTACGAGGGGGTCAGCATCGACCGTAACATCATCGGCCCGACCGTTGGGACCGCTGCCGGATCGGGCTATGGCGTCCATGTTGAAAATGCCAGGCAGGTAACGGTCTCGGGCAATCTCTTCAGGGAATGCACGCGCCACAGCATCTACCTGGCCCGGGCTGCGGAAGGTTCCGGAATCCTACTGGAGGAAAACCTCATCCTTGATCACGATCACGAGGCCCGGCAGTCCCGTTGGTATTGCGCGGCGGTGGCATGCGCGCGCTCCAGTGATGTCACAATAGCCCGCAACCTGGTGGTAAATCCCCCGGTCACCGCCATCAGCGTGGAACCTGATGAATATAAAAACTGGCCCTCCAGGAACATTAACCTGCTATCCAACCGTGTCATCGGGGCCAGACGCGTGGGACTGTGGGTTACCACCGGAGAGCCCTGTGCGGCCATTGCCAATGAGGTCAACCTTGATCCCGCTCCACCCGATCCGCAATGGTGCCTGCAGACAAGCTCATATGATTTCGCTCGGGGCAAGGAAACCAAGAGCAGGATCGCCTCCCCGCTCAAGAGATGGCAGGACGCCGACCACACCGCTGAGCTGGCCGGTCAACTCTTCATCCTGAAGGACGGTGTTCTTGACCAGGTTGATCCAGAGACCTGGTCCTTCAAGACCTGTCCGAAGAAGTGGAGCAATGTCCTTGGGATGGTGGGCATTGAACATGCTTTGAGGGAAGACGAACACCGGATCTTCATTGTGACCGAGACCGGGATCGACGAGGTCGATCCCGGTCGCTGGAATACGAGGAGCAGCCGGGCGAACCTGAAAGGCTCCCGGTTTGTCACGGCGGCAGGAGGATTTCTGCACATCGTCAGAGGCAACTACCTCTACAGGGTTTCACCCGGGTCACCGAATTCCCGGCCCCTGAAGAGATCGTTGCCCGGTATCAGGTGGTTGTGCCCGCTGGGAGACAACCTCTGCCTTGCCGACGCCGAAGGTCGCCATCTCATCAACGCGAAAACGCTTGAGGGAATGGAACTGGAAGCGGCATGCTCGAAGCAGTAACAAGACCATGACTCGAACACATTCCCCGTCCGTCCTCGCCGTGATTTTGTTGTGGGCCCTGGCGCCACCAGCTTTTGCGCAGACCAATGACGATCAGGAGACCCTGCGGGTCTTCATCTTTGCCGGCCAGTCCAACATGGTGGGATCCGACTCGAAGGTTGGGGATATCAAGCGCTTTCCACCCTATGCCGGCCTGGAAGATCCGCAGGAGAAGGTGCTCTTCACCTACTGCCTCGGCCGGGAGAACAAGAAGCGCTCGGAAGGCTGGGTCGCCCTGCAGCACGTCAACAAGGTGGTTGGTCCGGAGCTCAGCTTCGCCCGCAGGGTGACCGGGCATATCAAGGCGCCCATTGCCATCATCAAGGTCGCAGCCGGGGGCACGCACCTGGGCGGGGACTGGAACCCTGGCAAGCCCATCGGGTTCAAGATGTATCCCCTCGCCCTCGAAACCATCCGCAAGGCCCTGGCCGGGCTGGACCAGCGCAAGATCAAATACCGCTTGGAGGGTTTCATGTGGCACCAGGGGGAGAACGACATGTTCAACGAGGAGTATATGAAGGGCTATGGCGGGAACCTGAAGAACTTCCTCGCCAGCTGGCGGCGTGACCTCAAGACCCCGGACCTCAAGTTCTACATCGGCGAACTCTGCACCAAGACGATCTGGGGGATGGACCTGCGTCCGCGCATGTACGCCATCAGTCTCGGTCAGCGCGAGGTGACGGGGGCCGATCCCCGCACCGAATATGTGCCCACCTCCCATGTGGGGGCGGAGATCGGGCGCCCGGTGGGGTTGCATTATCACTACGGCACCCTGGGCCAGCTGCAGCATGGGGAAAACTATGCCACCGCCTACCTGCGCACGATCGGCCTGAAACTCAGGTCGCCCCGGCCCCTGAAGAAATGGCCCTATGAAAAAGGGAGCGCGGTGAAACTCTTCATCCTCGCCGGTCACCGCAACATGGAAGGTGAACGGGCCTTCGTGCAGGAACTCGAGAAGCTCAAGGGGGGCGAAACCCTGCTCAAGGATAATGCCAGGATCGCCTACAAGTATGACCTGGGCGGGGGCTACCACCGCTCCCGGGGATGGGAGCCACTGGGCCTCACCGGTTACTACGACACCTTCGGCCCGGAGTTGAGCTTTGCCCACACCCTGGGCAGCCGGGTCAAGGGCAACCTCGCCATTGCCAAGTTCACCCACAGCGGCTCGCAGATCATCGACTGGACCCCGGAAGGCAGCATGGCGAAAAGCCGTCACCTCTATCCGAAGTTCATCCAGTTCGTGAAGGACTCCGTCGGGGAGCTTTCAGCCAGAGGGCAGGAGGTGGAGATTGCCGGTATCTTTTATCACCTGGGGGAAAACGACATGTCCTTCCACCCCTACCGCAGGGAAGCGGCCGCGCGGGTGCAGGCCATTGTCAACGAGAGCCGGAAGGATCTGGCGCAGCCTGGGTTGAGGTGGTTTGTCAGTCAGCAGCCCCCGACGGATGTGGAAAAGCTCAATACCATTGATGTAGTCGGCAGCATGGCCAAGGTTGCCGCAGGGGATCCGAATCTCATTCACCTCAAGGCCTTGGACCTTCCGCCCCAGGAAAAGATGCTCGTCATCACCACCGGGGGCATCGTGCAACTGGGCGCAGTGATGGCCAGGGGCTACCTTGAGAACCAGTAAGAACCGGCGCTGTTTCAGGTGCGGGCATGGTTGGATTCGTTTGATCCGGCTCATTCCACCGGGCTGAAATCCCGGGGAGCAGGCAGCAGACGTCGGGGGGAGGGGCAAATCGCGTCCTTCAGATCCCCATAAATTCAACAATGATCCCGAGCAGGGTTCCAGCCAGAGGTCCCTGTGCAGATGGGTCGCTACCGGTCGGGGGCGGGAAAAAACGGCTTATTCGGGCATGAAATCAACCTGTCCAGAAACGGCGAGGGATGGTTGGAAGATTACCATTTATGGAGTGGACAAGATCGCACCAGCTGGGCAGAAATAACTCTTCACGCAAGAATGTGCCGAAACCCGTAACGATTGGAAATGAAAGCAGATAGCAAAATGCCCCCCAAACGGAAAGCCACTCTGCTGGCAAACCTGCTCCTCGCAGGTGCGGCGGCCAGCGTTTCCGACGCGGCGATCATCAGCATTGCCCCCGGGAACGTGAGTTCGTCGAGTGAGATTGGAGCGCCTTTCGACCGGATTAATGATCATCTCGTGGACGGCAGCGGGCTTGTGAGCGAGGGGCATGATGGCACTCCCGATGGCACGATGTGGTTGTCGGAGGGCACCTGTTGTGGAGGGAGCCAGGACTTTGATCCCTGGGTGCAGTTTGACCTGGGGGGAACCTATTCCATCACCTCCATCCGCGTGTGGAACTACAACGAAGTGACGGGGGGAAACCTGACCGAGCGGGGTGTCAATGCATTGACGGTTCAGTATGGGATCACGGATGGGCTGGGATCGACCGTCCCCGGAATCACCAACTTCGCCCAGGCTCCCGAGCCGGTGACCAACGCGTATGCTGGTGAAGTTTTCGATGGCTTCGCACCGTTCACGGCGCGCTACATCAAGTTCGACATCGATTCCAATCACAACGGTGACAACTTTTTCTACGGGCTTTCGGAGGTTCAATTTGAAGGGGCCCTCATTCCCGAGCCCGGCTCGCTGGTGCTCCTGAGTCTTGGAGCCATGAGCCTGTTGTGGCGGAAACGCCGCAGTGCGGAGTAGTGGCGATTGACTGACCGGAGGACGCAGGGATTCCGCCCGCCGCCTCGTGGAAAATCCGCGGCAGCCTGACACCTCGGGCTGGGTTGTCGTGGCTGCACAATCGGCCCGAGCGAAGAAAGAACGTTTATGAAGACACTCCTGTTTGCCGCCCTCTCCGCTACCTTGATGTCAGTCGCCGTCCTGCGGGGGGAGATCATCCCAATCCCTGTCGGGAACGTGAGTTCGTCGAGTGAGATTGGGGCGCCTTTCAACCGGATTAATGATCATCTCGTGAACGGCAGCGGGCTCGTGGGCGAGGGGCATGATGGCACTCCCGATGGCACGATGTGGTTGTCGGAGGGCACCTGTTGTGGAGGAACCCAGGACTTTGATCCCTGGGTGCAATTCGATCTGGGGGACGTCTACTTCATTACCTCCATCCGCGTGTGGAACTACAACGAAGCGACGGGGGGGAACCTGACCGAGCGGGGTGTCAATGCAGTGACGATCGAGCATGGAATCATGGAAACGCTGGGATCAACCGTCCCCGGAATCACCAATTTCACCAAGGCTCCCGAGCCAGTGACCAACACGTATCCTGGTGAAGTGTTCGATGATTTCGCACCCTTCACGGCGCGCTACATCAGGTTCGACATCGACTCCAACCACAACGGTGACAACTTTTTCTACGGACTTTCGGAGGTCCAATTTGAAGGTGCTGTGGCAGGTGTCAATCTGTCCTCCGACCGGTTCCTGACCTCGGCTGGACAGGGCACGACGGTGGGGACCCTGACTACGCCGTCCGGTGATGCCGGTGACGCCTTCACCTACACCCTGGTGGCCGGCTCGGGGGATATGGACAACAGCAAGTTCCAGATCGTCGGGGACGAACTCCAGATTGGCCCCCACGATTTCAGCGGCGCGGCCGACGGCGAAGGGTTTTCAGTCCGGGTGCTGACCACGGGTGCGCCGTCGGGCACCACGGTGGAAGCGGCCCTCACTCTGAGCGCGATGGCCGACTCGGACGGAGACGGTCTTCTCGATGCCTGGGAGGAACGGTGGGCTGGAGCCGGGGACCTGGGTGTTCTCTCGGGACTTGGGGATGCCAATTCCGACGGGGACAGCCTGACTGATCTCGAAGAGTTCAACCTGCAGGATCAGTTTCCCGACCTGGATCCGACCAGTGCGGACACTGACGGTGACACTCTGGACGATGGGGAAGAGATTGCCGGGGCGGGGCTCCGCCCGGCCACCGATCCCACCAATCCCGATTCCGATGGTGACACCTTGAGCGACGGGGTGGAAACAAACACCGGGATCTTTGTGGGACCGACGGACACGGGATCCGATCCGACCCTGCTCGACACGGATGGTGATACCTTCAACGACGATCTCGAGGTTGCCAAGGAGAGCGATCCGAACGATCCCGATTCGACCCTGCCAGTGACGCTGGCGGGCTACTGGCCCTTTGACGGCAATTCCGATCCCCAACCCGACCTGTCGGGCTTTGCCAATGATGCCTCAGTGGTGGCCGGGGCGACCTGGGTCGATGACGTGGACCGCGGTGGGGTGATGGAATTCAGCGGGAACGATCCCTATCTGGAAGCGGCTGACTCGGAGAGCCTGTCAATCACGGGCGACATCACCATTGCGGCGTGGGTCAAGGTGACCGACTACTCCAATTGGCGTGGGATCGTCGCCAAAAGCGCCGGACCGGGTGGCAATCTCCCGGCTTCCTATGATCTTTATCTGGTTCTTAACGACGGGAGGGCCCGACTCTATAGTGGCAGCCCGAGCGGTTTCGGTCAGGTTACCGCAGGCACAGCTCCGGTGACCGGCGAGTGGCACCATGTCGCGGTCACCAGGATTGGTGACGACGTGTCGTTCTACCACGACGGTCAGCTGGACGGCCAGGGAGTGACCACTCAACCGATGCTCGATTCCGATGCCACTCTCCGTATTGGCAACCGGACTGATCTGGTGACCGACTTCCTCGGACGCATGGATGATGTCGCGATTTTTGATGGCGGGCTCTCTCCTGGTCAGATCATCGCCATCATGGAGGGGGATTTCAGCGACTTTGGTGTCGGGGGAGCTGGAGATCCGCTTGAGCTGAGCGTCACTGGAAGCGGTTCGGACCTCGTCTTCAACTGGAAGAGCCGGGTTGGGATGCTCTACAATATCTGGACCAGCACCGACCTTGCGGCCGATCTTTCCACGTGGGACCTGGTGGAAGTGGACGGAGGCTACGATATCCCGGCTTCGGGTAGCGGCATCAACATGCATTCCATCCCGCGGCCTGGTGATGCGATTCGCTTTTACCGGGTGGGGGAGTTTTCGCCCCCACCCATGCTGGAGGAGAACTTCGACGGGGTGGTGGACGGGACTCTCCCGGCAGGCTGGACGACCAGGGGTGGCGGCACCACCGTCTGGGAGGTGGGAGACCCCGGCGCTGGAACGGGCCCCCTGTCTGCCAGGAGTGGGCCCAATTGCGCCGCGACCAATATCGCCGGAAACTACACCGCTCTGGCGGACGTCTCACTGATCTCACCATCCTTTTCCGTGCCTGCGGAAGGGGCCACTCTCGAGTTCCAGCAGTTCATTGACACCGATGAGGCCGGGGACGTGGGGACGATCCGGATTCTCGATGCCGACAACGCGGACGCCCTGATTGAGGAGATGAACCCGCCCGGCGCGATTGAGGGCTTTCTCGCCGGTTGGACCGCGGAGTCCTTTTCGCTTCCGGCTTCGGCAACCGGAAGGAATATCAGGATTGAATTCCGATTCGTCAGCAACGACAACGGGGACGAGTGGGCTGGTTTCTACATCGACGACGTCAAGGTGATCATCCCTGCCCCATAAGTTACGATCTGAAATCCCGACTCCGGTTCCCTTCCTGCCAGAATCCCGGTTTATGGATCCTGCGGGAGGGCAAGGGAAGGGAACTGTGCTCTCCCAGGTCCTGAAACCGGGAGGGAATGCCCCCTCACAATCCACGATGTGCCCCCCACCGATACCTGTCCTGCTTGGAGTTCTCCTGGTCGTCCTGGCCGGACCGGGTCTCCACGCCTCCCCGGATGCGGTAGTGGTCTTCAATGAGATCCACTATAACCCGGCGGGCCAGTCGGAAGAGGGAGAGTGGATCGAGTTTTTCAATCAGATGGGCATCAAGACCGATGTCTCCGGCTGGCGGATCGAGGGAATTGACTACACCTTTCCTCCGGGAACCGTGATTGATCCGGGTGGTTACCTGGTAGTGGCGAAGGCTCCCCTGGCCGGTCACTACGGTCCTTTCACCGGTAACCTCGAAAACGGGGGAGAGCGATTGCGGCTCATCAACCAGTCCGATCGCCTGATGGATGAGATCACCTACGGCGATGATGGTCGCTGGCCGGAAGAGGCCGATGGATCCGGCGTGACCCTCGCCAAGCGCCGACCTTACACCGCCAACAAACCACCCGAGAATTGGACCGCTGCAGAGCAGGTGGGGGGAACTCCCGGGGCGGAGAATTTTCCTTCACCGGCTGCCGGTTCGTCCGTCCTTATCAATGAAATGCCGTCCGCCGGCGAGGATCCGTTCTGGGTGGAACTGGTGAATGTCGGGGCCTCGGACGCCGAGTTGGAAGGCATGATTCTGACCGCCGGGGCCGATCCGCTCCGCCGGCATGCCATTCCGGCGCAGTCGCTGGCAGCCGGGGCCAGGCTGGTGTTGACGGAAACGGAGCTGGGATTCCGTCCCCTGGAGGATGAAAAGCTGTTCCTTTACGACTCCACCGAATCCCTTGTGCTGGATGGGCGCGAATTGACGGGGAGCCTGCGGGGCCGGGCCGTGGCGCGCGGCGGGGCCTGGCTCTACCCGGATGTGGCAACGCCCGGGACGCCCAACACCTTTGCCTTTCACGACGAGGTGGTCATCAGTGAAATCATGTACAACCCCCCGGCTCTCCAGGCGGGACGAGGTTCTTCCCAGGCGGTCGAGAATTCGGACAACCAGTGGATCGAGATCGCGAATCGAAGTGCTGGTCCGATTTCCCTTGATGGTTGGGAGTTCAGTGACGGGATAAACTTTACCTTTCCTCCCGGGATGAGTCTTGCGGCCGGGGAGTATGCCTGTATTGCGCGAGATGCGGTGGAGTTCGTGGATGGCTATCCCGGAGCACGGCTGCTGGGAGAGTTTCAAGGCAGCCTTTCCCGTTCTTCTGAACGAATCCACCTGCGCGACAGCAACAGAAACCCAGTCGATGAGGTGAGGTATTTCGACAGTGGTCGCTGGCCGGAGGCGGCGGATGGCGGCGGGTCGAGTCTTGAACTGCGGGATCTCGATGCCGACAACAGCGTGGCGGAATCCTGGGCCGCGAGTGACGAGACGGCGCAAGGCGGTTGGCAGAATTACCGGTATCGTGCCAGGTCCGCGGCGAGCCGCGGACCCGACTCGAAATGGAGGGAGTTCAACTTGGGATTGCTTGGTGCGGGTGAGATCCTGATCGACGACATCACGGTCGTCGAGAACCGGTCGGTCCCGAAGATCAGCAATACGGATTTCAGCAGTGGTGCAACCGGCTGGCGATTCCGGGGCACACATCGGCACTCCACGATTGTGGAGGACCCCGACGAACCAGGGAACAACGTGCTGCGGGTGGTGGCGACCGGTGCAACCGGGCACATGCACAACCAGATCGAAACGACGCTTCTCGGCCGGGTAAGCAACGACGAGGTTTACGAGATCTCATTCCGCGCGCGCTGGGTGAGCGGCTCGAACCAGCTGCACTCGCGCCTGTATTTCAATCGCATGCCACAGGTATCCTTCCTCGACCGGCCGGTGCACGCGGGCACGCCATCGGCCGCCAACTCAAGGGCGGAGGTCAACATCGGCCCCTCGATCCGTAACTTCAGGCACTCTCCCGCCGTTCCGGCCCCGGGGGAGCTGGTCACCGTGACAGCCCAGGCCACCGACCCGGATTCGGTCGCCGGAATGACCCTCTTTTATTCCGTTAACGGATCTGCCAACCGGATCGTGCCGATGAGTGCGGGGGCGGACGGGCTCTACACGGGAACGATCCGGAGACGAACTGCGGGGAGTGTTGTTCAGTTCTATGTGCAGGCCGTTGATGGCCTCGGCGTCACCTCGTTCTTTCCTGCCGCCGGTCCGGACTCCCGCGCGCTCTTCAAGATCGATGACGGACTCGCCGCGACCAACGGTCAGCACAATTTCCGCCTCGTGGTCACCAATGCGGAGCGCGATTTCCTCCATGTGGGGACCGAAGTGATGAGCAATGACCGGGTCGGGGCAACCATCATCGACCGCGAAGAGGATATCTACTACGATGTGAAACTCCGTCTCAAGGGCAGTGAGCGGGCCCGCTTCCAGGACAACCGCGTCGGCTACAACATGCGTTTCGGTCGCGATCAGCTCTACCGCGGCATCCACAGGTCCATCGCGATCGACCGTTCTGAAGGGGTCGGGCAGGGGCAGTTCGAGATCCTGTTTGATTTCATGATCGCCAATTCCGGAGGAGTGGTGAGCCGCTACTACGACTTCGTCAGGGTGCTGGCGCCGAAGGATGTGCATACCCGGTCTGCGGTGCTGCAGATGGCGCGCTATGATGAAGTCTTTCTCGAGTCGCAGTTTGAGAACGGTGCGGACGGAAACCTTTACGAATACGAGTTGATCTACTCTCCGAACAATGCCGACGCGAGCGGATTCAAGCTGCCAAATCCCGATGGTGTGAACGGGGTTTCCGTGAGCAACCTTGGCGACAGCAAGGAGAACTACCGCTGGTTCTTCCTGAAAAAGAACAATCGAGAAGCGGACGATTTTGGTCCCATCATCGCCTATAACAAGAAGTTCAGCCAGGGCGGAACGGCCTTCGAGAACGGACTGGAGGAGGTGGTCGACATCGATGGCTGGCTCCGCGGCATGGCCTACGCGGTTCTCTCGGGAGCGGGTGACAATGCCGGCGCCAACAGTCAGCACAACGGGATGTACTACGCGCACCCGGACGGGCGGGTGATGTTCCTGCCGCACGACATGGACTTCGCGTTCAGCACCACCCGCAGCATCTTCGCCAACTCGGAATGTTCCAGGCTCACCGCGGATCCCGCGCGCAGGCGAATCTATCTCGGTCACCTGCACGACATCATATCGACAACCTACAATCGCGATTACATGTCGATGTGGACCACTCACCTGGCTTCCTTTGATTCCAGCCAGAACTGGAGAGGGCATCTCAGCTACATCACGAACCGTTCCAACAATGTCCTGTCCCAGATCAGCAGCGGGATTGGGCCGGTGGAGTTCTCCATCACGACCGGCAGTCCGCTTACGGTGGGCGCCGGCAGTGCGTCGGTGACGGGGTCCGGCTGGGTGAATGTCCGGGAAATCCGGGTGCATGGCGGGAGCTCTCCGCTCTCCTTGTCGTGGTCGGACACCGATTCCTGGGAGGTGGCTCTTCCGCTCCTGCCGGGACGGCGCACCTACACCCTCGAGGCGTTCGATTTTTCAGGAAACCTGGTGGGAAGTGACTCCATCACGATTGACAACACCAGCGTCGTTCCTCCTGCCTCGGATCAGAATCTCGCCATCACGGAGATCCACTATCGCCCCGGTTCGCCCACCATTGAGGAGGAGGGACTCGGCTTCGATGCCCGCAGCAGGTTCGAGTTCGTGGAGCTCATGAATATTTCGAGCGGGACGATCGATCTGACCAACGTGCGGTTTGCTGACGGCATCAGTTTCAACTTCACTGAATCGTTGACCGGTGTCGTGCTGGCGGCTGGTGAGCGGATCGTAATCGTCAATGACTCGGCGGCGTTCTCGCATCGTTATCCGGCGGTTCCGGCAGCGGCGATCGCCGGAGAGTTCACGGGCAACCTGAGTGATGGCGGGGAGGCTCTCCTGCTGGTGGCAACGGATGAGACCGCGATCCGCAGCTTCACCTACGGGGATCTTCCACCCTGGTCTGCGGCGGCGGACGGGCCCGGGCCGTCCCTCGTCCTGATTCATCCCGGAGGCAATCCGAATCATGCCGATCCTCTGAACTGGCGATCCAGCGTATCAGCCGGGGGCAACCCCGATGCCTCCGATGCGACCGTCTTTGCCGGAAACGCAAATGCCGACAGCGACTCCAACGGGCTTCCCGATCTGATCGACTATGTCCTGGGAAACCGGTTCCTTCCGGAGGAGGCACGTCCGATCGGCGGAATTGAAGCGAGCGAGGTGGAGGAAGTGACAGAGGACTACTTCACGTTTTCGTATCGCCGCAACCTGGCCGCTGACGATGTGATCGATTTCGTGGAAGTGTCCGGGGACCTGGAGAACTGGAACTCCGGATCCGAGTATATCGTTCCTGTCACCACCGTGAATCTGGGAGACGGGACCGCATTGGTCACTTGGCGGGCAGCACAGCCGATTGATCGAGCGCCCCAACTCTACTTCCGTCTGCGATCCCAGATTCGATGACGACAGGTCTCATCATGACTGGATCTTGCAACAGATAGGATCCCCGGGGTGCATCCTGCGGTTTCGGGTCAGGGGTATCGCGAGGGAAGGTGTTGAATACCGTGACAGCGGGCTTCAAAGATTGCTGATCCTGCCTGCCATGAGAATCTTCCGGGAACAATTAACCATGAAACGAACCCTGCTGATCCTGCTGAATGCTCTGACGCTGCAATTGGCATGGGCCCGACCGAACATTGTCCTGATCCTGGCCGATGATGTCGGTTGCGAACCGATCGGCGCCTACGGCGGAGAGCGTTGGAAGACACCCCATATCGACGCATTGGCTGAGGGCGGAATGCGGTTTGATTACTGCTTCAGCATGCCGGTGTGCCATCCCACGCGGGTCTGTTTGCTGACCGGCAGGTATCCTTTTCGCCTGAAGGCGGGGTGGGGGACGTTTCCCAGGGCGGAGGAAACACACACCCTGGCGGCTGTGCTCAGGCGAGCGGGCTATCGCACGGCCATCGCCGGCAAATGGCAGTTATGCCTGATGAACAAGGATCCCGGGCAACCCGCCCGCATGGGATTTGACGAATGGAGCGTCTTCGGCTGGCACGAAGGCGCACGCTATCATGAACCGATGATTTACCAGAATGGCCGGGTGCGCGGGGATACCAGGGGGAAGTATGGTCCGGAGTTGTACGTGGAATTTCTCGGTGATTTCATGGAACGGAGCAGCAGGGCGAAGCAACCGTTTTTCGCCTGCTACTCGATGGCGCTGGCGCATGACGTCACCAATGACATTCCCGTTCAGGTGCCGTATGTGCCGGGGAAGGATCGCTGGATGAATTACGGTGAAATGATCGAGAGCATGGACGTCATGGTTGGCAGACTGGTGGCCAGGATTGACCAGCTCGGCCTGCGGGAAGACACCGTGATCTTTTTCACGGGAGACAACGGCACCGCCGCACGGTCCAAGCTGCGGCACGTTTCCAGTCGCAAATACGAACAGGAAGACGTCTACTCCGTCCGCAACGGTCAGCGCGTGCGGGGAGGAAAGGGGACGTTGCTGGATATCGGGACCAATGTGCCGCTCATCGTCAAATGGCCGGGAAAGATCATGGCGGGCAGTCGAGGGGATGAGCTGGTGGATTTCAGCGACTGGCTGCCTACCCTGGCGGAGATCGGTGGCGCGAAGCTGGACCGGGAAAACGACGGCATCAGCTTCAGTGGCACGCTGTTTCAGTCTCGGCGTCACCGCGCTCGTTCCTATGCCTTTTCCGAAAGGAAGGACGGCAGGGCCTGGGTGCGTAGCAAGCAGTACAAACTCTATAACGATGATCGCTACTTTGACGTTCGCGCCGACCCCATGGAGCAGCACCTGCTCAAGGATGTCACCGGTCGCGCCGCTGAGGAGCGCGATCGTCTGGAAGCGGCATTCGTCAAACTGAATTATCCCGGGAGGAAGTGAACCCGTTGCGGTCGGGAAATCGTTTTCTCGATCTATATCTCAAATGGAGTAGTTGCGGATGATCATGCCATGCCGAAACGACCCGCGATCGAAGGGAGCTGTCACGAGTTTGGCGCCATGAGGGAAAGGGATGGAAACGGGAAAGGATAGTAGTGAATCGGTGCAGCAACCTGAAGTCAGAGCAGGGAAGCGAAGGAGGCAATAACATGATCTTGCGATTGCAGGGCGCGCGTTCAGGCGGTAAGATGATATCCATATTCATGGGGAGGGGGAGATGATGAATAATAGTTCGTCTGGTGGATCGGATGGAAAGGTTTCAGGAATGAGGCCTCTGTTACTGGGTGGCCTCAGCCTTGCGGTAATGGTCGTGGTGTTTTTCGTGGTCTGGGCGGAGCGAAGAGTGCCCGAGATCCCTGAAGCGCAGAGGATTGCCGAGGGCCTCGAAGAGCCCTTCCTCCAGATGAGGAAGAGTCAGCAGGAGCGGGAAAGAGCCCCGGCGGCCGGCTCGGTGGCGGAGGGGGAGCTCGTGTACAATGCCAACTGCGTCGCCTGCCACCAGTCGGAGGGGCAGGGAAAAGTCGGATTTGCTCCTTTCATCAGAAACCCCCATTTCCTCGCCATCACGTCGGACGAGTTTCTTCGCGCGACAATCGTCCAGGGGCGTCCCGGAACCGCGATGGTTCCCTGGGCTCATCTGGAATCGGGCCAGATCGAATCTCTGGTCGCCTATATGCGATCGGCGGTAGATCCCGAGGTCACGCCGGTGGCAACCATTGATCCCGGTCGCAAGCATCCTGGAGATGCGACGAGCGGGACCGTGCTCTACGGGCAGTTCTGTGCCTCCTGCCATGGCGAGAATGCGACCGGTTACGCCGAGGGGGGGCCGGGACCTGCCATTGGAAACGCGGGGTTTCTCGCCATCGCTTCGGATGATTACATCTTTCAGACCATCAAACACGGCAGGACGGGGACCGCCATGCGTCCCTTCAGCGGGTCGCGCGGGCTGGCAAATCTTTCGGACCAGGAGATTGGGGACATCGTCTCCTACCTGCGCAACCGCAGCGACGCTCCGCCTCCGGTGGCGTCCACCGGTCCTGACCCCAACAAGGGAAAAATGCATTTCGATGCAAACTGCGCTGCCTGCCATCAGCCGAATGGGGCGGGTCGACCGGGGATTGCGCCGAGTATCGGAAACCGTGACTTTCTCGCCCTCGTCACCGATGATTTCATCAAGGACGTCGTCCGCCGTGGTCGGTTCGGGACCGCCATGGTCCAACGGCCGGACCTGAGCGATGCGGTGCTCGACGATATCGTCGCCTATCTCCGCTCGCTCCCTGTCGAGAACGTGGTGAATATCGAGGTGGATTCCTCCAGACAGTTGGCCGCCCTGGGGGACGGGAAGGCGGGGCACCAGAAGTTCGATCTCTACTGCGCCGCGTGTCATGGCCCCGAAGGTCAGGGTTATGCGGTGGGCGGGGCGGGTCCGGGAATCGGACTGTCGGGATTCCTTGGAGCCGTATCGGACGACTACATTCTCCAGACCCTCAAGCAGGGTCGGATCAATACGGCAATGAGGCCGTTCATGGGCGCTCGCGGCCTGGCTAACCTCAATGAGCAGGATGCCCACGATATCATCGCCTACATGCGAAGCCTCTCGGCGACGAGTAAGTGAATCCGGTGGCCTTCCAGTAATTCAGGCAAGCAACAAGATAATAAATAGCACCAAATGAAACGCAGAACCTTCGTGCAATCAGGCGCGACCGCGGCTCTCTCAACGGGAGTGACTCAGACCGGCTGGGCCATTCCAGCTCAGGACGGGATCGAATTGGAGAAGGACGAGGCGCCTACGGATCTTTACGCAGCGTGTCCTTACTGTGGAGTAGGTTGCGGCACGATTCTGAAGACCCGGAATGGACGCATCACCGGGATCGTTCCCGACAAGGACCATCCCACCAACAAGGGGCTGCAGTGTATCAAGGGGCTCACTTCGGCGGAGGCCATCTACGTCAATCGACTTAACAAGCCGTTGATCCGAAAGGACATGTCGGATCCGTTGAAGGGGCACGTTTCGGCCACCAAGGGTTCCTACGATCCGAGCCTCTTCAGGGAGGCGAGCTGGGAGGAGGCCGAGGAACTGGTTGCGGACAAGATTGTGGAGATCGTGAAGGCTTCCGGCGGGAACGCGGTGGGCCTCTATGGGTCAGGGCAACTCTCCCTGGAAGGCCAGTATCTTGAGAACATCTTCATGAAGGGAATCATCGGGTCGAACACCATCGAGGCCAATGCCCGCATGTGTATGACCTCGGCGGTGACTGGCTATTTCAAGGCCCTGGGCTCCGACACTCCACCGACCTGCTATGAGGATGTGGAACTGGCGGACATGATCTGTTTCTGGGGCCACAACGCCAGAGGGGCGCATCCCATTCTTTACTGGCGAGTGGCCGATTCCAAGGCCCAGCGCAATATTCCGACTCTGGTGGTGGACCCGCGGCGGACTGGGACGGTGATGGGACTGGAAGATGTCAACAAGGACAACAGCTTCCACTTCCCGACCATCAATGGCGACATTTCCATCCACAATGCCCTGGCCTACGCTCTGATGGAGAACCACGACGACGCGATTGCGTGGGACTTCCTCAAGGAATATACCACAGGCTGGCAGGAGTATGTCGATGCGGTGCAGGCTGGCTACAAGCCGGAGGACGTTGAGGACCGGACCAAGATCCCGGCGGCTGAGATTCGCAAGGTGGCTGCCATCTGGGCCAAGGCCAGCATTCGTGGACGCGAGCGTGGAACGGGTGGTGTGATGTGCATCTGGGGGATTGGTTATAACCAGCACCTTCACGGCCAGCACAACACGATGAGCCTCATCAACCTCATGGCGTTGACCGGGAACATCGGCCGGCCGGGTGCCGGCCCGCACTCCCAGACCGGGCAGCCCAATGCGATGGGAGAACGTCTGACCGGAGGGCTCACCGGGCGTCTCCCGTTCAATATCGGGATCGATAACGAGAAGCACCGGGAATGGTGTGCGAAGAACTGGGGGCTCCCCAAGGAACGTCTCGACGAGGTGGCGGGCATGCAGAACACCGGGATGGCGGTGGGAATGATGGAGCGCGCTCTGAAGGGCGATGTGCAGGCCATGTTCCTGATCTATGCCACCCATATCGATCTTCCCGATTCATACAACCTCGTGCGTCCCGCCCTCGCCAAGACATTCACGGTTGTGCAGGAGATCTACAGGGACGCGCCCAACAATCTTTACGCGGACGTGATCCTTCCGGCGGCGACCTGGGGAGAGTGGGTCAATGGAATCTACGTGCAGTCCGAGCGCCGGCTTTATGTCACGGAGGGAACCGGTAATCCCGTGAAGGGCTGCCGTCCGGATATGGACATGGTCATCGACAAGGGCAAGCTCATCGGGGAGCAGCTCGGTCTCGACATGAAGAAGATCTTTCCCTACGAGCGGAAGGAGAATGGGTTCTATGATCCGGAGGAGGTCTTTCGCGATTTCATCAAGGCCTCCAAGGGAACCGATGCCGATTTGACCGGTATCCTGGCCGTGGAGAAAGAGACCGGGAAGTCTCCCTACCAGCAGATCAAGGAGCTGCGTGGAATCCA
Organism: Akkermansiaceae bacterium UBA7890; assembly: GCA_002501065.1. GTDB lineage: Bacteria > Verrucomicrobiota > Verrucomicrobiia > Verrucomicrobiales > Akkermansiaceae > Roseibacillus_B. Next base: position 25,166 of record DLRK01000006.1, on the reverse strand, counting down.
GTGGCCCGCCCCCACTGCGGCGATCGCAAAAGTGGGCGGCACCAAGCGGCGCTACATGGCGCAGGAGGAGTTCTGGCCGGGCAAGCCCTACGGGGAGTTCCGCCACGCCGACGGCAAACTGCACATTCACATGTGTCAGCAGGACTACTCCAACTACAAGGAGATTACGGATGAACTCGCCAAGGCGGGGACCGATCCGGATTATTACATGATCGATCATTACGATGTGCTGGTGAAGGCTCGTGATGCCGGGCTCACCCCGGAACTTCCCGATTTTGAACACCTCGGCAAGAAGATGGCGGACGTTCCGGAGGGCCATTACCCGTTCTGGTGGGCCACTGGCGTGGTTTACGAGCACTTCCACACCGCCAAGACGATCCGCGCCGGCACGACCAGGAAACTGGTGCCTGAGATGTACGTCGAAATGCACCCGGACGATGCGAAGGAGCTGGGGACCAAGGACGGGGAGTGGGTCCGGATCACGACTCGTCGCGGTTCGCTTGAGGCCCGCGTGTCGGTGGGACTCGATTCGGTGGTAAAACCGGCCCGCAACACGGTTCCGAAGGGATTTCTCTTCAGTCCGTGGAACCTCTCGGTGGCGGATTCGGGCGATCCCAAGAAGAACAAGTGGTTGGCGAATGGCACCACCCACCGGGCCTTCGATCCCGTTTCGGGACAGGCGGACTTCAAGAAATGTGCTGCGCGCGTTGAGCCTATCGCATAGCGTTTCGGGGTGGAACTGAGTCGTCTCGGATTTCTGCGTGCCTTCGTGGCAGGCGCGATCCTGCCGCTGTTCTATCCGCTCCTGGGTCGCCTGGGGGCGAAGACCCGCCGCGGACGGAAACTCCTCCGGCCGCCGGGCGCCAAACCCGAGGACCAGTTTCTCCGGGACTGCATCGCCTGCGGGCAGTGTGCGAATGTCTGCCCCAACAAGTGCATCACTCTGGTCGGACTGGAGGCCGGGATAGAGAATCTCGGGACTCCCAGGATCGATGCGCGTGCCCAGGGCTGCATCCTCTGCATGGCTTGCACCCGGGTCTGCCCCACGCAGGCATTGGAGAAACTGGAACCCACCGAAGAGGGGAAGCGGGCGGTCCGGATGGGGCTCGCTTTTGTTTCCGAGGACCATTGTTACTCCTTTGCGGGGCGCACCTGTGGAGTGTGTTACCGGGCCTGTCCGTTGCCTGGCGAGGCCATGACACTCGGGCTCTATGAAACCCCGACCGTGCACACCGGGCACTGCGTGGGCTGCGGATTGTGCGAACAGGCCTGCGTCCAGATGCCCCAGGCGATCCGGGTCGTTCCCCTCTCGGATAGCGATCGAATCTCCGTCCTGCGGGCACAACCGAAAGGGACGAAGAAACCTGCTTCCCGGTGGAAGCAGGGCCCCCGCTGGGACGAGGAACCGTCACCGTGATCAGCATGCGCAGTGGAAGGACATTACTGGTTGTATCGATCATCACCCGCGCCGGGGTCGTTTTGCTGCTCTGCTTCCTCGCGCTCCTGACGAACTACCACAATCTGAAGCAGGCCTACAACAATCCGCGCCTGGTGGAGTTGAGCGAGGGCAGGCCCATGCGGGTGTTCTACGAGAAGACTGATGCGCTTTTCTCGGCCTTTGGCGACCCGGCCGAGGAGGCACAGAAGAATGGAGGGATGACCTGGTCGATTCGGATTGGGGGCATTCCCTTCACTGACCCCGTGGCTGCGCTGTCCGTCCTCGTGAAAAGTCATCGGTGGGAACTCGGCTTCGGACTGGGATTGATCATTCCGCTCTCTCTGGCCCTTCTTTTCGGTCGCGTCTTCTGTGCCTACGTGTGTCCCGCCTCGCTGCTGTTTTTCACGATCTCGCGAATCAGGCGCCTGGTGGCGAAGTTCTTCTGGCTGCCCGAGTGCTCCCTCCATCGTGGCTTTTGCTGGGGAATCCTGGCAGGAGGCCTGATCACGGCGCTTTGGATCGGCCACGGGGTCTGGACTCTGGCCCTTCCCTACTTTGCACTGGGCCAGACCCTTTTCCACGGCATCGCCTACGGGGGCATTTCGTTCTCGCTCGGGAGCCTGGTCGTCTTCGGGCTTCTCGACCTCATGATGGGCAGGCAGTTCACCTGTCGTTACGTCTGCCCGACCGGTCGACTGCTTGGGGCGATTGGAAGCAGGTCGGTCTTTGCTCTCAGGCATCAGGCAGGGGACTGCGTTGATACTTGCACCAGTTGCATCGATGTGTGCCCCATGAAGGTGCAGCCGAAATTCGATGAAACACGTGATTGTTCCATGTGCGGAGAGTGCCTCACCATTTGCCCCACCAGGTGCCTGTCGATCGGTCTGCGAAAGCCCCTGTCGAAGGTGGATTCCATTTCCTGCCATGAATAGGACCGTAAAGAGCTCACTCCTCCTGCTGCTTGTCCTCCTCACTGGAATGGGCTCCGCCCTGGGACATCACTTCAAGGGGTTGCCCCACTACAACTATTTCGAAAATTATCCCCAGGTGCCGGAAGAGGAATTCCATGGTGAGGCCGGGAACTACGAGATCTCGCTGGTGGTTTATGATTTCCAGGGGATTGATCGCAAGCAGGTGGAGGATCCCGACAAGGTCCGGCTCTTCGTCATGATTCTCAATCTGCAGGACAACGGGGTTTACGGTGGCAGGCTGACCCTTGAGATTCTCGATCGGGATCAGGTGGTGGAGACTCAGGTGTTCAAGTCCTCGGAGTTGGAGAGTCTCTACGGCATGTCCCGGAAACTGCCCGAGACCGGGAAATACGCGCTGCGCCTGACACTGCATGACGAAGGTGATCTCCAGTGCACCATTCCCTTTCAGCTGTCGTCCCAGGAAACCCACTGGGGCCCGTGGGTCGCCGCCGGACTGGGAGTGTTTCTGGTGGTGGCCGCGGCCGGAGCCCGCCGCGCCCGGGTAAAGCAGGATCGGATCGATGCGGGGAGGAAGAACTGATCAAGGGGCAGCGTTGGGGATGGAATTCGCAGAACCGGGTTTTGGCGAACCCGACCAGCGACCTCCTGTTGAGGCCATTCGTGCCTCAAGCCTTTATGGCGATTCGAGCAGGGACTCTTCCAGCGGTTCCCCTGTCAGTGTCTTCAGGAACGCTTCCAGGTCATCCTTCTCACGCTTGGGGAGGTTCAGCGGCAGAAGCGTTTCCTCACGGTGTCCGAGGGGAGGCTCGTCCTTGAGCTCAGAGTAGTGATTGATGACGTCGCGAAGAGTGGCGAACCGTCCGTCGTGCATGTAGGGAGCGGTTTCAGCGACGTGTCGCAGACTGGGAGTCTTGAACTCGGCCATGTTGTTGAGTTTCACGATCAGGTAGCGAAGCTTGATGTTGGTATCCGGGCCGCGATCGTCGCTGAACTCTCCGAAGCCGTTGAAAGGATCCTTCTTCACCAGTCGCACGCCCTCAAAGCGCCCGGAATCCCTGCGCAGATCCGGGTGCTTGGGCAGTCCGATGTTGTGAAACTCCCCGTCCGACAGGTTGGGGCCCGAGTGACAGAGGATGCACCGGCCGCGCCCCACAAAGAGCTTCAAGCCGCGCCGTTCCGTTTCACTGAGTCCCGCGCTCTCCCGCGGTTCCCCCCCCCTGATCCGGGACACGAACTGATCGAAGCGTGAATTGGTGCTGATCAGCTGTCGTTGATAGGCTTCAAAGGTCTTGCCAAGGTTGGTCAGGAAGCGGTCCAGAGGTTCCCCGGCCGGGGGCAGGGGGCCGAAGAGTTCCTCATAGGCTGTCTTCAGGGTCCGGTCTCCGGCGACGACACTGAGAGCGTGTTCGGGGGTGGCTCCCATCTCGTCCGGGCTTTGCAGGGGTTGCAGACTCTGTGCCCAAAGCGAATCGGTCCGACCGTCCCAGAAATACCAGCGCTGGTAGGCCATGTTCCAGAGTGCCTGCGAGTGACGTCTGGTGGTCTTCAGTCCCTCCGCAAGTGGCTTGGCGTCGGAGAACCCGTGCCCGGGATTGTGACAGGTGGCACAGGAGATTTCACCGTTGGACGAGAGGTGTGCGTTGTAGAAGAGTGACTGTCCCAGGCGTGCAGCCCCGGGATCATCCGCAAATGTGTTGGTGGGACTTGGAGGAGGAGTGGGAAGAGGTGAGAGTTTGAGGACCTCGGAAAGCTCTTCGCCGGAGAGTTGCGCGTCCTGAGGCGAGGGACGGTCGCAACCAGCCAGGAACGCCGCGAGAACCCCTGCTGTGGTTGTGAGTTTCCAACGCATCGTGGTCGATTGATCTGCTTATTCGATCTGCACCGGAAAGGAGGCGCGCTCCATTTTGCCCTGGCTCCCCACTTCCACCGTGATCACCCACTCGCCGGCCATGTGAAAAAGCATCCCGTCCACCCGGTAGGCGCCCTCCTTCCCGGCCACAACCTCCGGTTGGGTATTCATGCCGTGCCCGTGCGCAGGCATGTCGGCATCCACCTTGACCTCAAGGACGCCCGCCGTTGTGACGGTTGATTTGACATGCAGATCCAGCGAAAAGTGTTTGTTCTCCACGATTTCGCCCCCGGTGGGATTCAAGGTAATCGAGAAGCTCCCTCCCGTGGTTTTCCTGGTGTCAGGCCAGGTTGGCACCAACTTGTTTTCAGGAGGGAGGTTGCCGTTCGCGGGTTTCTCGGTATCGCAGGCGATGCACAGAGTGCAAATGGTGATGATGGCAAAGTGACGCATGGTGGTGTTGAAGTTTTCGGTGGTTCCCATACTATGAGTCCGTTCCAGTTCCAAGCAGGACAAATCCTGTGCCCGGTGTTTCCTGAAAAGAATTGTTTCTCATCATGCCCGGATTCAATCGGCGACAACTCTTCCGGCTCCGTCTCGGGGACCTTTCCCGGGAAGTTGGCCGTGCGGTTGGTGATGGGGGAGAGGGAGAGGAAGGTGAGCTGTTCATCCGGCCACCCGGCGCCCTGGAGGACGAGAGCGCTTTTCTCGAGATATGTGAACGGTGCGGTTCCTGTGCCGAAGCCTGCCCACATGACGTTGTCCGGAAGTTTGACCCCGTCTTCGGCCCCTTTGAGAACACTCCCTTTCTTGATCCCCCGGTGGCTCCCTGTCGCTGGTGTGCGGAGATGCCCTGCATAGGGGCCTGTCCCAGTGGAGCGCTTCGGATGGATGAAGCCCGTCCACTGGCCCCCCTCGCGAAGGTCTCCCTCGATCTCGACAAGTGTCTGAATACAGTGGGCACGCTCTGCGACACGTGTTCATTCCGCTGTCCGAGCGGGGTGAAGGCCATCCGGATGGTGCGGCGCCGCCCGATCCTCGATCTGGATCGATGCACCGGTTGTGGCATGTGCATCTACCACTGTGAGGCCGAACCCTCCGCCTTCACACTGGTTTATCTGGGCGAACCGGGGGAAGAGTCAGGCGATTGAGCCGTGGTCGAGGGGGTAACTGGTGCCATTCTTCACAGGGACAAACCAGAACGTGAGGGCCGGAACCTTGAGGAAGTAACCGTTATGGTTACGGGGCAGGATGCTCCTCCTTCCGGGGGCGCCGCAGGGTCATGATGCCATGGTCACCCTTGTCGGATTTGTAGGTGGCATCGAAGGTTTCCGTATCGAGCTTTCCGTCGAGAGAATGGGTTCCCACCAGTTTCGGAAGGACCATCTCGCCTTTCACAAGGAAAGAGCCGTCGGGTGCCCTTTTTGCCGGAACCGTATGAACGTAGTTTCCGAACTGGAGGATCCCCCAGCCCGCACGATAGCGGAAATCATAGATCCCCGGTTTCTCAGGAGTGGGAGTGACAATGCACCAGAGCGGACCCTCGTGGCCGTTCCAGTTGCTTTTCCAGTTTCCCTTCCAGGGGCCGGTGATGTCCTTGGGTTTCCCCGCTGCCGCAGCCTGTGCCACCGCCTTGTCGAAGCGGGCGTGGTAGCTCAGGCAGGAAGGAAGGCTGAGCAGGCAGGAGAACAGGAGAAGGGATTGACAGAAACGTTTTCTCATGCCGTGGAATGGCAGGTGGCAGGAATCAGGTTCCAGGTCGGAGTCGGCCCCGACCTGGAACCTTGAATCTGAAATCAGTTTAAACCTTGGGTTCCCAACCCGGGCGGTAGTTGCGTTTGACGAGCTTGGAGGCCTCTTCGTTGTCCTTGGACTTCATGTTGGGGCCGTCCCACTCGATGGGCCGTCCTTCGCCGATGCGCTGGGCGAGGCAGCCGAGGAGGATGACCTCGTTGAGGTAAGCGGCGATCTCGAAGTTCGAGTAGGAGGGCTTCTTGGGATCCTTCATCATCTCGAACCACTCCTTCACGTGGCCCGGTGAGCGCGGGACCACCTTGGGGATGTCCTTGCAGGCCGGGTGGTTATTGATGTTGGTGTAGGTCTTTTCCCCCTTGCGCATGAGGAAAACGTTCTGGCCGTAGTCGTCGGGCGAGTAGATCTCGCCCTCCGAGCCCTTGATGAGGCAGCAGCTCGCGGGGAGCTTGTTGCCCTGGTTGCCGACCAGGTTGGCAGTGATGTCGCTGTAGGGGCGGATGGGAGCCTGGCGGTCACGGGGATTTCCGTCGTACCACCAGAACTTAAGAGCCGGCCAGTCGCCGCGGGAGGGGAAGTCATAGCGCACCCGGGAGCTGAGCGGAAAGGTCTCCTTGTAGGGACGGGAGGCCACTTCGCATTCGATACGGTCGGGGTAGCCCAGCTTGAGAGCGCGGAAGGGCATGTTGACGGTGTGGCAGGCCATGTCACCGAGGGCGCCGGTGCCAAAGTCAAACCAGCCCCGCCACTTGAAGGTGTGGTAGACGCCGGCCTTGTAGGGACGCGGCAGAGCAGGTCCAAGCCAGAGATCCCAGTCGAGGTGACCGGGGACCGGATCGGAACTCTTGGGGCGGTCGATTCCCTGGGGCCAGACGGGACGGTTGGTCCAGACATGCAGTTCGAGGGGCTTGCCGATGGCCCCGGCGTGAATCACTTCCACTCCGCGGCGCAGTCCCTCGTTGGCGCTGCCCTGGTTGCCCATCTGGGTGGCCAGTTTCTTTTCGCGAGCCAGATTGCGCATGATGCGGGATTCCCAGACAGTCTGGGCGAGCGGCTTCTGCACGTAGGCATGCTTGCCCATGGCCATGGCGGTGATGGCGGCCACGCCATGGCAGTGGTCGGGAGTGGAGACTGTGACGGCATCGATCTGGTTTTCCATCTCCTCCAGCAGTTTCCGGAAGTCCTGGTATTGCTTGGCCTTGGGAAACTTCTTGGCCTTCCGGTTCATCGTGTTGCGATCGACGTCGCAGAGGGCCACGATCTCGCCCCCTTCGCGGGCGGCGTTGTCGGTGTCACTGCTGCCCTTGCCCCCGGTGCCGATACAGGCCACGCGGATCTTGGAGTTCAGGTTCTGTCCGCTCACGATGGCAGGGAACCCGAGAACGGAACCAGCGGTGATACCGGTGTTTTTGACAAATTTACGGCGAGTGAATTGCTTCATGACTTGGGTGACGAGTGTAGAGGGACGGGCGAAGGTGGGAAGCGGAATTTTGGCTTTAAGAGATGATCTTTTGAACGATTCCGGACGGATGACGCGTAGGAAGGGTTCCGGGCCTTGGCTGGTAGAGCCAGACCCGGATCAGAACAATAACGGTGGCAGCAGTGAATGGTTCGGAAACAGAAACAATGAAGGGCGGATCCGCCGGAATCAAACGGCGTTCTTTCGTGAAGGGTGTGGCCGGGGCTGGAGTGTTCCAGATCGTGGCTCCGCATGTGCTGGGGCGGGAGCGCACTCCACCCAGTGAGACGTTCGGTGCGGCCCTCATCGGGGCGGGTGGCCGGGGCCCGGGAACTTTCGGTGATCTCAGCGGGAAGCACAAGCTGGCCATCCGGGAGATCGCGCGCTGTGACGTGAAGTGGGTGGGCAAGGCGGACAACAAGACGCGCTACACGGACTTCCGGCGTCTGCTCGAGCGCAACGACGTGGACGTCGTCGCGATCGCGACGCCGCCGCACTGGCATGCGTTGATTTCGATTGCGGCGATGGAGGCTGGCAAGGATGTGGTCTGCGAGAAGCCCATGACACGGTTCGTGGCAGAGGGCCGCGCGGTAGTGGAAACCTCCCGACGCACCAAGCGTATCTTCCAGATCGGAACCTATGGACGTTTTGGTGTCTCCAATGGCAGGAACGACATGCGTAAGATCGTGCGGGCCGGATTGGTGAACGGGCGGGAGGTGCGCGTGATCCGTCGGGGAGGATTCAAGGTGCGGCAATGGTCCGGCCCCGTGCAGATAAACCCCCGTCCGGTGCCCGACTACCTCGACTGGAACATGTACTGCGGGCCCTCCCCGCTGAAACCTTTTCATCCGCCGCGTTTCGGTGGGATGCACCGTGGATACTGGGACTATGACGGAGGTGGCCTGGGAGACATGGGACAGCATGCGCTCGATCCGATTACCTATCGCATGGGTAAGGACGAGACGGCCCCGGTGGAGATCATTCCACACGCTCCCCCGACACATCCCGAGGTTGCGGGAATGTGGGGCTGGGTCCGCTTCAAGTACGAGGATGGAGTGGAACTTGTCCTGGAGAGTGGCGAGTGGGGGGAGCCCCATGGCCTGAAGGAGAAGGAGATCAGCCGGGAAGATCTCAACGAGGAGGAGCGCAGGGTGTTTGATGCGATCCCGGACGAAGATCCTCTTGTCGGTTTCGGAGAGGCCGTGAAGACGCGGACCCTTGCGGGGGGACACCCCGAGGTCGCTCACCGCACGGTATGTCTCATGCACCTTGCCAACGTGGCCTTCCGGACCGGCCGCACGATCAAGTTTGATCCCAAGACCGAGCGGGCAATCGGCGATGAAGAGGCAAATCGCCTCATCGACCAGCCGATGCGGGGACCGTGGCATCTGTAGGGTTGGGATGTGAGATAGAATTGAGCAACGAATTCGAACGATGGCGGAAGAAACCAAGACTAAACGGAGTGTGTTCGTGGAGCGATTGCCGGGCTTGAGCAATAGCAGGTGGGGAGGAATGAAGAAGGAGGATGGTGATCAGCTGGTGGCTGCCATTCTCAAGGCGGGAGAGAATGCGGTCAGGGAGCTTATCGATGCCCTGAAGGAAGTGGACAACGGGGAGGACTGGCAGGAGCGCCTGTTGCTGCACCAGCTGGCCATGCATTGCAGCGTTCCCGCCCGTGAAAAGGACCGGAAGATCCTGACGGAACTCTATGCGTCGGTCGCCCTGGGTGATCGTCCGGGGACGGTGCGGAGTTTTCTGCTGCAGCAGCTGCGTTACGTTGCCGGGGTCTCGCTCGCGCCAAGGTTGGCGCCCCTTCTGAAGGATGATGACCGGTTGGTCCTGGATGCGGTGACCGCGGTGATGGTTTCAATGGGCAGGGGTGCGGAGAAGATCCTGGAAGCAGCTCGCAAGGATGCCCAAGGCCACGCCAAGGTTGCCATCACCCATGCCCTGGGGCAGTTGAGCAGGAAGTGAGGCCAGGGTTCGCATTTTGCCGGTGCATGGCGGTTCCTGCTGCGAGGGGGAGGTGAAGAAGGCTCCCACAATCTCGGTGGTGGGCTCTCTGAACGTCGACCTCACCTTTCGAGTGCCGCGCTTCCCGGTGCCGGGTGAAACCCTGACGGCCTCGCAGGCGATGACCGCCTTCGGAGGGAAGGGAGCGAATCAGGCGGTGGCAGCTGCGCGGGCGGGTGCCCGGGTGCGGATGATCGGGTGCCTGGGCAACGATGAATACGGGGAGCGTTACCGCGAGCATCTTGCGGGAGAGGGGATCGATCATGCCGGGGTGCTGGCAGGTGCCGGGCCAACCGGGGCGGCCTTCATCACGGTGGACGGGGAAGGGGAGAACACCATTGTCGTGCATCCGGGTGCGAATCACGAGCTCACGGTGGCAAAGATGAGTGAACTGACGGATCTATTTACGGAATCCGCCGTGGCCCTTCTGCAACTGGAGTGTCCCCTGGATGCCGTGGCCGGTGCCGCCGAAGTGGCAAAGGATGCGGGAGCGACCGTGATTCTCAATCCCTCGCCGTGGGATCCGGAGAGCATGGAGAGGAACATCCCGATTGACATTCTCATCGTCAACGAGCGGGAAGCCGAGGCCCTGCCGCTGGGAAGTGAGATGGGCTGCATGCCGCAGGGATGCGAGGCCGTCATTGTGACGCGCGGGGCCCGTTCCACGTGGGTCATCACGGAGGGACGGACTCAGGAAGTCGAACCGCCCGTGGTGACGCCCGTCGATACGGTGGGTGCCGGGGATACGTTTGCCGGCGTTTTTGCCCTGGCCCATGCCGAGGGGCTTGGGTTGTTGGACGCGGTCAGGCTGGCCAACGCGGCGGCCGCCCTGGCCACCCTCAGGCCGGGTGCGCAGGAGGCGATGCCGGCCAGGGGGGAAATTGAGGAGATGTTGTCCCGGGGAGTCAGGCAATGATCTCCTTCAGGACCCGGCCGTGCACGTCGGTGAGGCGGAAGTCGCGGCCGGCGTAGCGGTAGGTGAGTTGTTCGTGATTGAGGCCGAGTTGATGGAGAATGGTGGCGTGCAGGTCGTGAAAATGGGTCCGGTTTTTCACAGCCGTAATGCCATTATCGTCAGTGGCCCCAAAACGCAGGCCGCCCTTGATGCCGCCGCCCGCCATCCAGAAGGTGAAGCCCAGGTGGTTGTGATCACGGCCGTCCTCCTTCTTCACATGAGGGGTGCGGCCGAATTCGCCGCCCCAGATGACGAGGGTCTCGTCCAGCATGCCGCGCTCTCGGAGGTCCTGGAGGAGGGCGGCGAGGGGCTGGTCGATGCCATTGCAGTTCCTGGCGAGGTTCTTGCGCAGGCCGTTGTGCTGGTCCCAGTTGCCGTGACCCAGCTCGATGAATCGGACCCCGGATTCAGCGAGGCGGCGGGCGAGGAGGCACTGGCGGCCAAAGTCATCGGTCCCGGGTTGACCGATGCCGTAGCTTGATTTCATCTCGTCGGATTCCCTGGTGAGATCCATCACCTCGGGGACCGCGGTCTGCATGCGGAAGGCCAGTTCATAGGACTTGATCACGCCATCAATCTGGCTGTCGGCGTTCTGCCGGTTTTTCAGGTCGCGGTTCATCTCCTGGATGAAGTCGATCTGGCGGCGTTGGAGGTCGGTGGTGAGGCGTTTGCTTCCGAGATTCTGCAGGTTGGCATCCTTGACGGGTCGCCCGAGGGCACCGATGGCCGTTCCCTGGTAGAGGGCGGGCAGGAAGGCGCTCCCGTAGTTCTGAGCCCCGCCCACGCGGACCGGGGGGGAGAGGCTGATGAAACCGGGGAGATTCTCATTCTCGGTTCCCAGGCCATAGAGGACCCACGATCCCATGGAGGGTCGTACGAATTGAAAGCTTCCGGTGTGCAATTGCACGAAGGCCTGCGGGTGGGCGGGGACGTCGCCATACATGCCGTTGAGGAGGCAGAGGTCATCGGCATGCCGGGAGAGGTGCGGGAAGAGTTCCGAGATAGGGAGGCCACTTTTGCCCCGGGGCGTAAACTTCCAGGGGCTCTCCATGACGGTGCGTCCTTCAACTTTCTTCCCGTTGTTGCTGGTCAGCTCCGGCTTGTAGTCGAAGGTGTCCACGTGGGATGGACCTCCGCGCATGCAGGCGAAGATCACCCGCTTGGCCCGGCCCGGAAAGTGCGCCTTCTTCGGGGCCAGGGGGTTGGCGGAGAGAGCAGGCCGGCCATCGGACCGGGAAGCGATTCCGGCGAAGGCCGTGTAACCGAAACCGGCGGAGAGAGACTGGAGGGCCCGGCGGCGGGTCAGGTCATGGAGGTTGGACATGATTGGGATGGAGTGACGGGCTAGTTCAGGTAGCGGAATTCCGCCGAGGCGATGAGGCTCTGGGCCAGGGTGGCCCAGGCCACGCCCTGGCGTTCCTGGTCGTTCTTCCCGTTGAGACCGGCGCCAATATCGTGCAGCAGGGCGAGGGAACGCTCGCGTTCAAGGGTGGTGGCCGGCCGGCCAAGGGTCAGGGTGTAGGCAAGGTCAATGCGCTCCCCCTCATCCGTGGTGGAGTCGATCAGGCGCTGGGCAATGGCCTCGGTCTGCTCAAGGACGAAGGGGTCGTTGAGCAGGTAGAGGGCCTGGGTGGGAACGGTGGTGATCTGGCGACGCCCCACGATGAGGCTGGGCTCCGCGAAGTCGAAGACGCGGAGGACTTCTGGCAGGGCGTTGCGAATAATGGGGAGGTAGATGCTGCGGTGCCTGGCAACCTTCCTGCCGAACGAGACGGCATTGCTCCTGCCGTAGTTGATGTCACCCAGTTCCTGCAGCACTGAGCCGGGGAACGGTGTCTTTTCGAGCTGCCCCCCGGCCTGGAGGATGGCATCGCGGATGGCCTCGGCTCCGAGGCGGCGCCGGCTCATCTGCCAGGAGAGACGATTTTCGGGATCGAGCTGGTAGTTCTTCTCATGGTGGTTTCCGCTCAGCTGGTAGACGCGGGAGCAGGTGATCTCCCGGATGAGGGCCTTCACCGACCAGCCGTTCTCCATGAAGTTGACCGCGAGCTGATCGAGCAGGGCGGGATTGGAGGGAGCCTCCCCCATCTTGCCGAAGTTGTCGACGGTGCGGACCAGTCCGGCGCCGAAGAGGTGGTGCCAGATCCGGTTCACCATCACGCGTGCGGCCAGGGGGTTTTCGCGGGCTACCATCCACTCGGCCAGTTCGCGGCGACCACTGGTTTTATCAGTGATGGCGGACTGGTTGGACGCTGCGATGACATTGAGAAATCCCCGCTCCACCGCAGGACCACGTTTCTTCGGGTCACCACGCAGGCAGATTCTGCAATCAGCGGCCGTTCCTTCGGCCACGCCCATCGCAAAGTCTGGATCAGGAGGGGAATTCTTCCGCAATTTGGCGACCTCCTTCTTGAGTTCCTGCATCTGCCTGCGCATGTCCTCCATGCGTTTTGCGGGTTCCGGAGCGTTCTTCCCGG
>DLRK01000006.1:0-11957 GCA_002501065.1 Akkermansiaceae bacterium UBA7890 | reverse complement strand
TTCCCGGCATTACCCGCCTTGTTCTCCGGTTTCCTGTCCTTGTTCCTGGCGCTCTGTTTCTTGAGGTTCTGGTACTGTCTGGTGGTCTTGGCCAGTTTCCCCTGGACGCTCTTGAGGGTCTTCTGGTGTTCCTCCCGGGCGGTAGCCTGGGAGGGATTCTTTTCGCTGATGGCAATGAGTTCCGTGGGTTGGCGGTTGCCGCCACCACCCTTGGTGCCGTAAAGGGTCCGGCTGCTGGTGAAGATGCCCGCGAGGGCATAGTAATCCTGGATTCCGATGGGATCGAACTTGTGATCGTGACAGCGGGCGCAGCTGACGGTCAATCCAAGCACGGCACGGGTGGAGGCATCGATCTGTTCATCGACCATCTCCATCTGGAAGATCTGCTTGTCGCGCTCGTTGAGGATTTTCGGGCCGAGGGCGAGGAAGCCGGTGGCGGTGAGGCGTTCCTCACGTGTGGTCTTCGGGGCGGCGGTCTCGTCGAGAAGGTCGCCGGCCAGTTGCTCACGGATGAACTGGTCGTAGGGCTTGTCCTTGTTGAAGGAGTTGATCACGTAGTCGCGGTAGCGCCAGGCATGGGGATAGGTGAAGTTCCGTTCCATTCCGTTCGATTCGCTGAAGCGGGCCACGTCGAGCCAGTGCCTCCCCCAGCGTTCGCCGAAGTGAGGGGAAGCAAGGAGCTGGTCGACCAGCCGGGTCACTGCTTCCGGGGTGGAGCCTTTGTCACTGAGAAAGGTCTCGATCTGTTCGACGGTGGGGGGGAGTCCGATGAGGTCAAAGCAGAGTCGCCGCACCAGGGTGCGACGGTTGGCGGCCTCGACCGGTTCCAGTCCCCTGGCTTCCAGGGCGGCCAGGACAAAGCGGTCGATTCCGGTGAGGGGCCACTCGCTGTCCTGCAGGGCGGGGACATCCTTCTTCGCCGGTGGGACGAAAGACCAGAACTTGCGACCTTCCTCGTAATCGATCTCAGTCACCTTGAGTGGTTCGCTTTTTTCGAGGCGTGGGTCGGGTGCGCCGAGGGTCACCCACCGGGTCAGGGTCGCGATCTCCTGTTCGGGGAGTTTCTCCTTCTCCGGCATCTTGAGATCGTCATCGATATGCCGGATCGTGGTGATGAGAAGGCTCTTTTCCGGATTGCCGGGAACGATGGCGGGGCCACTGTCGCCACCGCGGATCAGGCCCTCCCTGTGGTCGAGTCGGAGGCCTCCCTTGATCTTTTTCCCGGCCGAGTGGCACTCGTAGCAGCGGTTCACCAGGACGGGGCGCACACGCTTCTCAAAGAAGCTGACGTGGGCGGGATCGAGTTGTCCGGCAGGTTCCGCAGAGGCGGGAACCGTGCCGACGGACACAAGCAGGATGCTCGCATGCACTCTCAATCTCATGGACAGAGTATGGGGGAAGGGAGGGGGGTCTTTCAAGAAATTGAATCCGGGTGTGCTCGACAAGCCCGGATGCCTGTGGTTTAGCAGGTGCCCCGACCTTCCATGAGAATTGTTGTGACCGGAGGAGCAGGCTACATCGGTAGCGTGTGCGTCGAGTTGCTCTGCGACTCGGGCCATGACGTGCTTGTCATCGACAATCTCGGGGAGGGGCATCGCGGAGCGGTTGACCCGCGGGCGGGACTGGAAGTCATGGACCTGGCGGAGACCGCACGGCTGACCGAGGTGTTGCGAAGTCATGAAACGAAGGCGGTCATCCATTATGCTGCGGATGCGTTGGTGGGGGAATCGATGGAGAACCCGGCCAAGTACTATCGCAACAACGTGCTGGGCGGACTGAGCCTGCTGGAAGGGATGGTCGCGGCGGAGGTTCCCAAGATGGTGTTCTCCTCGACCTGCGCCACCTACGGTGTTCCCGGGACGGTGCCGATCGATGAAGACTGCCCGCAGAATCCGGTCAACCCCTATGGTCATTCCAAGCTCACCTTTGAAGGCATGTTGTCGTGGTTCGCGAAGATCCACGGGATCACCCCGGTCATTTTCCGCTATTTCAACGCGGCCGGGGCGTCCGCGAGGTTCGGGGAAGACCATCGGATTGAGACCCATCTCATTCCAAATGTCCTGTTCGTGGCGCAGGGTAAACGCGACACGATAGAGGTGTTCGGAACGGATTATGAAACGCCGGATGGGTCTGCAGTGCGGGACTATGTTCACGTCTGCGACCTGGCGGCGGTGCATCGTCAGGCCGTGGAGCAGGAGGGGAGCGGGGTCTTTAATCTGGGGACGGGCCGGGGGTATTCGGTGTGGGAAGTGATCGAGGCATGTCGCAGGGTCACCGGTCATGGAATTCCAGTGGTGGAAGGTGAGCGACGGGTGGGTGATCCGCCGGTCCTGGTGGCGGCCAGTGAAAAGGCCGCGGCAGTGTTCGACTGGGCGCCCGCCACCGACCTGGAGGAGATGGTGCGGAGTGCCTGGAAGTGGCACGAGGCCCACCCGGATGGCTACGGAGATTGATTGTCATTCATCGATAGGTGCGACAGGCTGCGTGCGTAAGGGGCAGACCACCCCGCCAATGCCTGAATCATGAAAACCATCGCTCCTGTTCTCGTCCTGTCCCTCCTTGCCGCTCTAAGTGCTTCGGCTGATAAGGCTGGAGAAAGCAAGGCCGCCGCCGCCAAGTCGGAAAAACCGCTCAAGTGCCTGTTGGTGACGGGGGGGTGCTGCCACGACTACGCCTTTCAGTCAAAGGCCCTCACCCTGTCTTCCTCGGCCAAGGCCGATATCGACTGGACGGTGGTGAACAAGGGCGGGAAGGGGACCACGGCCCAGATCGATCTCTACGATGACCCGAAGTGGGCGGAGAAGTTCGATGTGGTGGTGCACAACGAGTGCTTCGCCAACACGAAGAATCCGGATTACATCAGGAAGATTGTAAACGGTCACAGGGGTGGCACCCCGGCGGTGGTCATTCACTGTGCGATGCACACCTACCGTGCCGCCGGCATAGACGACTGGCGCCAGTTCCTGGGAGTGACGAGCAGAAAGCACGAGCACCAGGCACGTTACCCGGTCAGGACCGAGAAGAAGGATCATCCCATCATGAAGGGCGTGCCCGGGGACTGGGTGACTCCCAAGGATGAGCTCTATGTCATTGAGAAGATGTGGCCCAACGCCATCGTGCTGGCGACCTCCAGGAGCGAGAAGACGCAGAAGGCGCATCCGGTTTTCTGGGTAAACGAATTCGAGGGAGCCCGGATTTTCGGAACAACATACGGCCACACCACGGACACGTTTTCCGACCCGGTCTTCCTCAACCTGCTGACCCGCGGGATCCTGTGGTCGGCGGGAAGGTTGTAGCGGCCGGGGCTACGGGAAGTGCTCCATCATCTTGGTGCGCAGGAAGGCGACGGAGCGCTCCAGTTGCTCCGGCCCGTCCACTCCGTCCTCGATGGAGATCCATCCATCGAACCCGGTTGAGCTGAGGGTGGCGAAGATGGCGTCATAGTCGTTCATTCCCTGGCCGATTTCTCCGTGGGCGAGACGCTCGGCATATCCGGTGACGCCCTCCTCGCGGGCGAGATCCTCAAGGGTCCCGTGCTTCAGGTAGCGGTCGCTGGCGTGCATGGTGACCACGCGGTCTTTGACGCGGGCAAGGAGTTCCAGGGGGTCCTCGCCGGCCAGAATGGTGTTGGAGGGGTCGTAATTGACCCCGAAGGCGGGGTGTTCACCCACCGCTTCCACGAGGTCGCAGAAAATGTCCATTGGCTGGGCGAACTCGGGATAGTCCCAGAAGCCATCCTTATAGTGGTTCTCAAGGACGAGGGTCACGCCATGCTCCGCGGCAAAGGGGAGGCAGGCCTGGATGGAAGTGGCGGCGAGTTCAATGCCCTCCTCACGTGAAACTTCCGGCCGGCGTTGTCCGCTCAGGACGCGGCAGAACCGTGCGCCGAGGGCATTTGACATCTCAATCCACCGTTTTTCCTTCTCGATTTCCTGTGCCCGGAAGGCGGGATCGGGGTGGGTGAAGTCCGGGGAACAGCAGAGCATCGGGATCTCTAGGCCCATCTCCCTGCACGCGTGCCGGTAGTTGTTCCAGGTTCCCGGATCCTCAAGATCGACGATGAGGGGATAGAGTTCCACCCCATCCACATCAAGGCCGGAGGCAAAGGCGAGATAGTCAGAGAGGCGCATGGAGCCGTCGACGAGGGCTTCCAGTTCCGCTTTGGGGAAGGTGGCGAGCTTGGGCATCTTCAGGGTCAGGTGAGGGTGAGCGAGTATTCAGGGTGAGGGGTGGCCCCGGGGTGGAGCGGGACAGTGAGCGACTGCAGCCGGAACCACTTTGACCTTCACAACCCGACCTTGTCCGGGTTTCGCCCGTGAGCGGGATACTGCTCAAGTTCCACCACGCAGCCGCTGACCGGTCCCGTGGCGTCGTCGAGCCAGTAGACGGCCCCGGCGGCGATTTCCCCGGACCTGAGGATGCGGCCGGCGGGAGCATAGATCCTGGGAAGTTTGGTGTGCCAGTCCGGGTCGAGACCGTCTTCCTGCTTGCGGGCCGATTCGTTTTCGGTGAGGACCCAGCCGGGGTTGATCTGGTTGACAACCACACCATAGTCCCGGTGGAGGGTGTCGCCGAGATTGCGGGTCAGGGCCATGAGGGCCCCCTTGGAGCTGGCGTAGGCGGCGAAGTATGATTCGCCACCGTGGGCATTCACCGATCCGATATTCAGGACCCGCCCCTTGTTACGGGCGAGTTCCTCAAGGGAGGCCTGGATGAGGAGGAAGGGAGCACGCACGTTGATGGCGTAAGTCCAGTCCCAGATCTCGAGGGTCATGTCGGCAGGCTGGCGCCGCGTGACGACCCCGGCATTGTTGACGAGACCGTCCAGTCCCCCCAGTTCCCCGATCGCGGCCTCCACCAGCTGGGCGGGGACGGCGGGATCGGACAGGTCGGAGACCTGGTAGGGGGCTCCGTCCAGTTCGGCTGCGGTTTCCCGGGCCAGGTCTTCCTCCAGGCCGTGAATGAGGACGCGGGCGCCCTCCTGCACGAAACGCCGGGCGATGGCCTTGCCGATCCCGGTGGTGGAACCGGTGACGAGGATGCGTTTGTCTTTCAGCCGCATGGTGAGTTGCTGGATTAACGAATTCAGGTGCTGTGCACCTGGTCACAGATCATTTTCAGGGAAGCTTCCACATCCCCGGAGGCGGTCTGGAAGGAGTCGGCGTCGATGGTGAGGGGTGCTCCCAGGACGACGAGGGGTGCGCCGTAGGAGGGACAGGCCACGGCCTGCTCGATGGACAACCCGCCCACCGCCTGGACGGGCACGGAAACGGCTCCCACCACCTCTTTCAACTGGTCGAGCGGGCTGGGCATGCGGTTGCCGGCCGCGGCAATGCCACGGCGTTCGTCATAGCCGATGTGGTGGACGATGTAGCCGCAGCCGAGATCCTCAAGTTTCCTGGCACCCTCCACCATGTCGGGACAACCCAGGTTGTCACCCATGACCCCCACCCCGTAGTCCATCCCGCACTGGACCACACACTTGACGGTTTCCTCGTGGGCCCGGGCCATGACCACCACGTGAGTGGCGCCGGCCTTGGCCATCATCTCCGCTTCCAGGTAACCTCCGTCCATCGTTTTCAGGTCGGCCACGATGGGAGCCTCGGGGAAGTTCTCGCGGAGCGCGCTGACGGAGTGCAGGCCGTGAGCGAGGAGAAGCGGGGTGCCCGCTTCCAGCCAGTCCACGCCGGCCCGCAGGGCCATGGCGGCGGTGTCAATTGCCTCATCGAGGTCGATGACATCGAGGGAAATCTGGACGGTGGGTTTATGCATGGGCAGTGGTAGCTCTAGAGTTCGCAGGCGGGAAAGTCAAAGGTCCAGAGAGCAGGGGGACTTGTCCTCAGGATGTTCGGAACGGATGGCAGAGAGCCATGCCGGTGCTGGAGTGGGGGAGCGGTTTCCGGGGGAGATGTCGGGGACGGCAGGGAATCGCGATAATGGTAGTCAAGGCCTGCAATTCGTGCTCCTGTTGCCCCGTCCGGGAAGGAGATTCCCCATGCTCACGAAATTCTGGTCCTCTCTCGTCCTGGTTGTGCTTCTTGCGGGCAGGGTCGTGGATGCGGGCGAACCCGAGCCCGACCCCGCCGAATTGCCGCGTATTGCCCCCCTGGATCCAGCGGCTGCGGCGGCGTCCTTCCAGCTCGCGCCGGGCTTCCGGATTGAAGTTGCTGCCTGCGAACCGCAGGTGGTCGATCCGGTGGCAATCGCCTTCGATGAGGATGGGCGGCTCTTCGTGGCTGAGATGCGGGGTTACCCCGAACGCCGGGAGCAGGCCCTGGGTCGGATCCGGCTTCTTGAGGATCGTGACCGGGATGGTCGCTACGAACATGCCACTGTATTTGCAGACAATCTGAAGTGGCCCACCGGGGTGGTTTGCTGGAAGGGAGGTGTCTTCGTCACGGCCTCACCGGACATTCTTTATCTTGGTGACCATGACCGGGACGGAGTGGCCGAGGAACGCAGGACTGTCTTTACCGGATTCGGCGCTGGCCTGGATCGCCTCAACATGCAGGCCCTGGTCAATAACCTGCAATGGGGACCGGACGGGCGGATTTACGGCTCCACCGCCTCGAACGCGGGAACGGTAAGGATGGAGTCGGAAAAGAGCGGGGGAATGGATCTCCGGGGATCGGATTTTTCCTTCGACCCGGAGGCGCTCATCCTGCGCCCGGAGTCGGGAACGGCGCAGTTCGGGCTGACCTTCGACGACTTCGGGCGACGTTATGTCTGCAGCAACAGCCGGCATCTCATGGCGGTGATCTACTCATGGCCGTGGAATCGGACGGGTGGGTTGCCTCATCCCCTGGTGGGGATCCCGGTCGACGGGGGAGCGGCGGAGGTCTACCGAATCAGCGGAGTGGAACCGTGGCGGGTGGTGCGGACGCGGTGGAGGGTGCAGGGCATGGTGAGGGGACCAGTGGAGGGAGGAGGTCGGGCGGCTGGATACTTTACCTCGGCGAGCGGATTGACGGTGTATCGTGGAGATGCCTTCGACAGGGACCAGCAGGGAACTGTTTTCGTAGGGGACGTGGGCAGCAACCTGGTGCACCAGAAGTTGATCGAGTTTCCGAAGGACCGGGTGCAGCCGGTGGCGCGGAGGCCGGATCAGCTGAAAAGGTCGGAATTCCTGGCCTCCAGTGACAACTGGTTCCGTCCGGTGCAGTGCGCCAATGGTCCGGACGGAGCACTCTACGTGGTGGATATGTACCGTGAAACCATCGAGCATCCCTGGTCGATTCCGGAGTCCATCAAGAAACACCTCGATCTCTACAGCGGGACGGACCGGGGGCGGATCTGGCGGGTGGTTCCGGAAGATTTCAGGACCACTGCCCCTGCGGAGCGGTCCCGGTTGACGGCAGACGGCCTGGTGAAGTTGCTGGAAAGCGGCAACGGTTGGGAGCGTGACACCGCCATGCGTCTCCTGCTGGAACGGAAAGCGCAGGATGCGGTCGGGCTGGTGGCCGGGTTGGCACGGGACCGGATGCGGGACCCGCGGGTGCGGACGCAGGCGCTCCGCCTCCTGGCAAGGCTCCAGCCACTGACGGACGAGGAGACCCAGCAGTTGTGGACGGGTGAATCCAGTCCCGAAGTGCGTCGGCAGCTGGTGCGGATGTGGAGGGAGGTGGACGCCGATCGCCTGGAGGCCTGGTCGCGGGATGTTGATCACGGTGTGCGCTTTGAAGCGGTCCTGCGAACGCTCGATCCCGGGGAAGAGGTGACCGTGGGGGTGCTCGGGCGGTTTCTGGAGACGGCCCGGGAAGATCCCTGGATGAGACGGGTGGCCCTGGCTGCCGCCAGGATCCATGGAGTCCTGGCGGAACTGGTTGGCGGGCAGGATGACTTTTCCCGGGCAGTGAGGCTCCTGCGGGATGCCGGGGTTGCCAGTGATCATCCCATGGCCCGGGCGTTGGTTGTCCAGGCGCGGGAGAAGATGGGAAAGGGAGAACCGCCGGGTGCGCAACGGGACGCGGCCCGGTGGATACTGGCAAATCATCCTGAGACCGGTTCGGGGGATCTGTTGGCGTGGGTGGTGGAGGGTGAAGGGGAGAATTCCGCTTTCCCGGCACTGTTGCGCCGGCCGGCCAGTGAGTGGGAGGGGATGGCCCTGGACCAGTGGGAGGAGATTCCGGTGCGGGCGAGGGGGAGTCTGCTGACCAGGATGTCGGCGGCTACGGTTCTCTCCGCCATCGAAGAGAAGCGGTTGGCAGCAAGCGAGGTCGGGATCCAGCAGCAACGGGGTCTGCGTTCCCACCTCGATCAGAAATTGAGCGAGCGGGCGGTAGCGATTTTCGGGGAGGAGAAGGTCCTGACACGGAATGAGGCCACGGCGCATTACCGGCCGGCTCTCAGGCTGGAGGGTGACGGCAGGGAGGGGAAGGTCCTCTTCGGGCAGCGTTGTGCCCTTTGTCACAGAAGCGGACAGAGTGGAGCGGGACCGGATCTTGCGACTCTGCGCAACAAGGGTGCTCCCATGCTGCTGGAAAACCTTCTTGCGCCGGACCGCGAAGTTGCTCCGCAGTATTCCCTGTGGGAGATCCACCTGCAGGATGGGGCAATGCTGGCGGGTGTGATTTCGGAGGAGAATGCCGCCGAGTTGACCCTTTGGTTCGCCGACGGCACCTCGCGCAAGATCGCGCGGAAGAAGATCGCGAGGCTGGTGAACCTGAATCGTTCCCTCATGCCGACCGGGCTTGAGAGCGGACTGAGTCTGCAGGAGATGGCCAGCCTGCTGGCCTACCTTAGAGGTGACGGGCAGTGACTCTGCGCCCTGGGGATCGGGCATCTTTAAGGAAACTTTCTCTTTGAGGCAGGGTTTCACTGATATTCGTGGAGATCTGTCCTTGCCGGTCGCAGGGGGTGATCTCAGAATTCGAACACAGCTATGGCCCAGGCAATAATGGATCCGGATGAAGTCCGGCGGTTCGCCAAGGAACTGAAACGATTCAATGATGAACTCCAGGTGAAGGCCTCGTCCCTGCAGTCCCGGTTCACTGCTCTGGGGGATACCTGGAAAGACCAGGAGAACCAGAAATTCGCGGAAGAGTTTGTCGGAACGATGAAGGCGATGAAGAAGTTCATCGAAATCTCCGAGAAACACACGCCCTTCCTGTTGCGCAAGGCGCAGCGGATCGAGGAATATCTCGACCAGCGTTAGGCAGGTCGTCACCCCTTTTTGCATGGACCGGCAGGCCAAGGTCACATCAGTTGACGCACTCACCGCATTCCGCGCGAGCCTTGTCATCTACATGGGCTCGGTGGGGAATGCCCTGGATGAGGTGCGTGATGAAGTGCGCCGCATGCGGACGTGGTTGCAGGTGGATCAACGGGCCCACTGGGGTGGGCAGCTCAAGCGTCTGCGTAAGCAACTGGAGCAGGCGGAGTCCGAGTTGTTCACCTCGCGTCTCAGCGCCATGACGAGCCACAGCGCGGCACGGCAGATGGCGGTTACGCGGCTCCGGCGCATGGTCAGGGAGACGGAGGAGCGGGGCAAGGCCCTGCAGAAGTGGATTCGCAATTACGATAGCCTGGTCGAGCCCCTGATCAAGAAGCTGGATGGCATGCAGCACTTTGCGTCCCATGATCTGCCCAAGGCGGTCTCCTCCCTTGCGCAGGCGGAGCGGACCCTCGACGATTACGCCCGCATCGCCCCGGAGGGCGGAGGGAGTGACGGACCGGCTGTGGAGGAAGAGAAGGAAGGGGAGAGGACGGAGAGCGGGGCTGCTGCAGAGGAAGGGGGGGCGGCATGAGCGCGAGAGCGAGTGCGGTGAAACTCACCAAATCCACCAAGGCCATCCTGCAGAGCTGGGACCAGGTGAAGACCCATTGGCGTGACAGCAGGCAGAGAGAGTTCGAAAAGGACTTTATAGAAACCCTTCCCGACGATATCTCGGCAGCCATCCGGGTGATCGAGGAGATCGACAAGATTCTAACCAGAGCCCGGCGCGATTGTGAGGACTAGACTTGGAGTCAGCAGAGGATTGGAGCTCGCCAACGGACTGGCGGGGGCGATCGGGGAGTTTTCGGAGCGCGAGGAGGCGGCTGCCAAGCAGCGACGCACCAGGAGCTTTGCCGCCAAGCGGGCCTTTGAGCAGGGATGCGAGAAGGAAAAGGAACTGCTGGAGGAGGCCATCACGGCGGCGGAGGCACGTTCGGTCGACGAGAAGGAGCATGCCGAAACCCGTCACGCGGCGAGGGCGGAGTGGATTGAGCTCGCGCTTCCAGCCAGCAAACGTCTGTTGTCCCGGCGGGCTGAAGAACTGAAGGGCAAGACGGCCTCCGATCTGCAGGTCCGGGCCGTGACCGACAAGGTCACGCGGGAACGGTCTCTGGAAAAGCTGACCGGAATGTACCAGGGGTTGCATGCCGAGCTGGAGCAGGAAAAACAGAACCTCCAGAAGTTGCAGCGGAAGAGCATTGGTGCGATGCGCGGCTACCCGCGCTTCCAGAAGAAGCTCAAGCCGGCCTATGGAGAATCCCTCGAGGTGGGCGAGTCGGACACCTCCGGACAGACGCCGGATTTCCTGGAACGCGTGCGGAAGGGAATTGCGGAGGGAGAAGAAAAGCTGGCCGCCTTCAGGAAAAACGGTCTGGCGCGATTGCTGAGCTTTTTTCCCTGGTGGCTGTTGCTGATTCTGGGATGGGGTGCCGCCATCTATCTCTCCAACTTCTGGGTGGAAGGAGAAGCGGTCTGGTCGCTGGCTGGTGGAGTGGCCGGTGGTACCGTTCTCCTCATTTTCGTGCTGCAATTCACCACCGGCGGAGGGGCAGAGCCGGCAGCCGGGGCGGTGGCGAAGCAGATTGAGAGGACAAGGCGTGCCTGGGTCGTCTGTTCGGAGCGGATTGCGCAGCGCTTCCAGGAGGAGCAGGAGCACCTGATTGCCGAGGAGGCCGCGGGGGAGAACCGGTGGGTGCAGGCCGATGAGGCTGCAAGCAAACTGCGGGAAGAGGGCGGAGGCAGGATTGAGGAAAAATACCGGCGTGTCCGGGCCAGAAATGATGAGATGCGCGATCGTATCGTGAGCCCGTTAAATTCACTTCACGAAGGGCGTCTGGAGGAATTACGGCAGGGAACTGCTGATCGTATCGCCAGCCTGCAGGCGGAACACGACGCGGTGGTGGGGGAAGTAGAAGCGACCTACGGGGCGACTCGAAACGAAATGGAGGCGGAGTGGACCACGCGGGTGCAGTCAATCTACCAGGAGGCCGGAGCGATGGCGGAGTCGTTGGCGCCCCTCTCCCCGCCGTGGGAGCAGGATTATATTGAGCATTGGCAGCCCTCCGCTGAGTTGCACGATGTGGCGCGCTTCGGGCGGGTCTCCGTGGCCGGGAATACGCTGGCAGAGGAGGTCAACCTGAGCCTTCCGGATGCGAGAGCGATCGAAGTTCCCATGGCCCTGCAACTGCCCCACGACGGATCGCTGCTTTTCGAGACTGACGGGTCGGGACGCGAAACGGTGCTTGGGGCGCTCAACAACATCATCCTGCGCCTGCTGGCCACCACCCCGCCGGGCAAACTGAATTTCACCGTCATCGATCCGGTTGGGCTGGGGGAAAACTTCGCGGGGATCATGCATCTGGCGGATTACGAGGATAGTGTGATCAACGGGAGGATCTGGACGCAGCGGGGGCAGATCGAGGAGAAGCTGGGTGAGCTCAACGAGCACATCGAGAAAGTGATCCAGATGTATCTCCGCAATGAATACGAGACCATTACTGACTACAACGAGCAGGCGGGCAATATCGCGGAGAAGTATCACTTCCTTGTCATTGCGGATTTTCCCTCGAGCTTCAGCGAGACGGCGGCCAAGCGCCTGCAGAGCATCGCGATGAGCGGACCCCGTTGCGGGATTTACACCCTGATGCACTGGGATCACCAGCAGACCGGTGGTCCGGCTGAGCTGATGCCGGAGGTTCTGCGCGAGAACAGCATCCGTATCCGCTGCGAGGGCGAGCGCTTC
>DLRK01000030.1 GCA_002501065.1 Akkermansiaceae bacterium UBA7890 | reverse complement strand
CGACCTCGCTGTTGACGTTTCCAGTAACTATTACGCTCAGGCAGGGAACGAACCAGCACGTGCCCTGGAGCGGGTGGAATTCACCGTGACCCTCACAAGGGCCATCTACATGAGGGATGCCCTGATCCGTCCCTACCTGGGACGCGTCATCCTGCGGACAGACTCAATCCAGGATCCCTATAGCGGCGCGTCCAATTTCTATAATGTTGCGACCCGGGCGCGGAATGAATGGAACACCAACCAGGCTGATTCTGTCCGCCACGTCGTGGCGATCGTCTGGGGAGGAGGATCTCTCAATGGGTGGTCCTGGACAGGAGCGGTTGGAACAAATAATGGATATTGCGCTGTCCAGAGCGGACCTGCGGGAGAATTTGACGACACCCTGAGAAGACAACTTGGCTACAACTGGAATTCCTCGCCTAGCGCAGGAGGAAATCCTGAAGGCCTTGGCATCATGGAAAACGGCGGACCTGCCCGGATCAGCGGATGCGAAAACTACCAGATCCTCAATTATCGCAACGCCATAGCCAATGCGAATGTTATTCAGAGGGAACGAGGCCGTTACAGCGAAGTGGAGCTTCCACCATATGCAAGCATGGATACCGTCCAATTCCAGCGGCCAATGACTGGCTCCGTGCTGGTATCAGATAATCATCCCGTCCGAGTCCTCGTCCCCCATCGCAACCTCGGGGCTACGTGGCACGGCGGCAATGAGCCCTACAATGACCAGGCTTGGAGAACCGGCGTGAATGGCGTGGGGTATGAACGCAACAACAACAACGCAATCAATTACAGTTCCTACATCAGGACAGATGTGAATCCTGAGATGGCGAACAACACGAGCTGCTTCATCCGTATCCCCTTCACTGCAGATGAAGAAGGTCTTTCGACCTGGAACAGGATGATCCTTCAGATGCGATATGATGATGGATTCATCGCCTATCTCAATGGCAGGCAGGTTTTGTCCGTCAACGCCCCCCTCAACCCGGGCCATCTCTCTTCCGCAACGCAAACCAACGCAGACAGCTCAGCCATCAATTACCAGAGGTTCAACCTCACAGAGCACCTAGATGTCCTGCAGGCAGGAGAGAACATACTCGCCATCCACGGCCTCAATGAAAGCACCGGAAGCAGCGACTTTCTCATTCAGGCCAAACTGCTTGCCGGACTCGACTCCGGATTGCCCTCCCCGCCAACAACCATAACCCCACTCAGCAACGACCATGATGCCAACGGACAACCGCTCGCCCTGTCCTCCTTCGATGCCGACAGCGAAGCTGGTGGAACTGTAACACAGGACGGCAATCAACTTGTCTACACGCCTCCCTTGGCCCTCGCTGGATTGGACTGGTTCCACTACACGATCTCTGACGCAGCTGGAAAAACAGGTCGTGGGGTGGTTCTTATTGATTCCACTCCTTTCCTGAACAACCTCGACCTTACTCCATCAAGTCGCTCGATTTCCGCATCCGGTGGTTCCTTTCATTTGGACGTCGAAGCAAGAACCTCCTGGAATTGGCGCCGGGGGGTGGAAACCGACACGTGGCTCACGACCGGCGAACCCTTCACTCAGAGAGGCAACCAGATGTTTTCGTATAATGCCGCCATCAACCCTTCCCCCCTGCCGCGGACCGCACAGCTAATATTCACCGAGGACGACACTATCCGGATTTACGAAATCACCCAGGCCGGCAACCCCGATATCCACGGCAATACCCCGGAGACCGCAGCCGTGCTCGAGGTTGATTCCCCCCTGTCAGCCAGCTTGGACATTCCGGGTGATGTCGATTTCTTCAAAATAGAGATCGCGACCGAGAGCATCCTGACACTGGGAACAACAGGCCAGACGGATACACTTGGCACCTTGATGGATTCTTCGAGGAGAATCCTGGTTCAGAATAACAATGGTATCAACGGCGGCGACATGAACTTCCAGATCATCTACCGCGCTAGACCCGGGACCTACTACCTCCGGGTCCGACACCCTCTAGCCAGCGGCACGGGACAATACGTCCTGACTGGTTCGCTGGCGTTCATCCCTTACCTGACCATCCGATCCACTGATAGCGAACAAGGGGAGACAATTGTCGATCTGGCTTTCACCAGTCAGGCCGGAGAATCCTACCGGATCAAGAGTTCCGCTGACCTGGTCAATTGGGACACCGTCGAGGAAGGCATATTCGCAGAGAGCGCGACTGTCGAACGCAGTTACCCTTTCAACACCACCGCAAGTCCAAGGCTATTCCTGCGAGTCGAGGAGGAGTAACCTCCTCCTTGTGGTATTCTTCACAACCTTCGGGTTGCGAACCCGGTCAGTTCCCGGCATTAGTCCACCGCATGAGCAACCATCTTCTCCGGTTCCCCCTGCTGGTTGTTTTTCTCATCCTGGCCTCCTGCGGAGAGCAGGGACAGGCCCTGCCACCGGACACGAACCTTGTCCCCCTGCCCCGGGCCCACGCCCACAACGACTACCTTCACAAACGCCCCCTTCTCGACGCGCTTGAGCAGGGGTTCTGCAGCGTGGAGGCCGACATCTTCCTCCGGGGTGACAAGCTCCATGTCGCTCACACCCGGTTTGGAATCCGCAAGGACCGCACCCTTGAGGAACTCTACCTCAAACCCCTGGCCGAGCGCGTCCGTGCCAACGAGGGGAGTGTCTATCCCAGGAAGGAGCGCTTCATCCTCCTCATCGACATCAAGTCCGATGGCAACGAGACCTATCCGGTCCTCGACAAGCTCCTCACCCGCTACCAAACCCTTTTCACCGCCCACCTCAACGGCCAGGAACGCCCCGGCCCCGTCGCCGCAATCCTGAGCGGGGGGCGACCACGGGCCCTGGTGGAGGCCGACCCCACCCGCTACTGCTCCCTCGACGGCAGATCCGGTGACCTTGGAGCCGGGGCTCCGACCCATCTCATCCCGCTGATCAGCGACAAGTGGTCGAACCACTTCAAGTGGCGTGGACGCGGCCCCATGCCAGCCGGGGAACGAGCCTCACTCGAGGAGTTCGTGACCCGCGCCCGGAAGGACGGACGCCTCCTGCGCTTCTGGGCCGTTCCCGACCGGTCCGAGTGCTGGCAGGTCCTCCACGACACCGGGGTGGATCTCATCAACACCGACAAACTCAAGGACCTGGCCCGGTTCCTCCGCAAGATCGCCCCGTGACCGCTTCCGGCACTCCCTCCTCCTAGAACTCCACCGTTTCCCCCAGCACGCCCACGCTCACATCCCCGTCGTGCACTTCCTGCAGGGCCGTCCGGAAGGTCTCCGAGCGCTCCTGCTCCCCGTGCACGAGCCAGACTTTCCCGCGCGATCCCGTCATGGCCCCGAAGTAGTCGAGCAGTTCGGAGTGATCGGCATGCCCGGAGAAGGAATCCAGCTCCTCCACCGCGGCCTTCACCTTGAAGGTCTCCCCGAAAATCCTGACCTCCTCCCAGCGTTCGCGGATTTTCCATCCGAGGGTCTGCTGTGCGCAGTATCCAACGAAAAGAACGGTGGTTCGGGGATCCCCGATGCCATTGCGCAGGTGGTGCAGGATGCGTCCCGCCTCACACATCCCGGAAGCCGAGATAATGATGGCCTGACCTTCCTGCGCATTCAGGTCCTTCGACTTCTGCACTTCCCGGATGAGGGTCAACCCATCGAAGCCGAAGGGGTTGCGCTTCTCGTGAAGAAAGCGGTGCACCTCCTCGTTGAAGCACTCCGGGTGCAACCGGAAGATCTCGGTGGCATTCACTGCCAGCGGACTATCGACGTAGACCGGAACCTCCGGAATGCGCTGCTCCTCGAAAAGTTGATGCAGGACCCAGAGGAGGGCCTGGGTGCGCTCCACCGCAAAGGCTGGGATCAGGATCTTGCCCCCCCGTTTCAGGGAGCGCTCCAGGATTGCCACCAGGCGATCGTCCGCCCTGGTCGGCATTTCATGCTCCCGCCCCCCGTAGGTGCTCTCCATCAGGAGAAAGTCGATCTCCCGGGCCACCGCTGGATCACGCAGAATGTCATTGTCCCCCCGCCCCACGTCCCCGGAGAAGAGAAAGCGTTTCTTCCGGCCGTCCTCCTGGTCCTCGATTTCCAGCAGGACCTGGGCACTGCCCAGGATGTGCCCGGCGTCCAGGAAGGTAAGAGACACCCCGTCAGAGATGGGCAACGGACGATCGTAGCCCACGTTGACGAACTGTCGCATGCATTTATCGGCGTCCTCCACCGAATAGATCGGTTCCCGCAGCGGTTGACCCTCTTTCTTCAACCGTTTGTTAAGCCACTTGACATCGCTGGCCTGGATGCGTGCGCAATCGGCCAGCATGATCTGGCAGAGATCCCGGGTCGCAAAGGTGGCGTATATGTTACCTCCGAAGCCCTTGCTGCAGAGATTGGGCAGGTTCCCGCTGTGATCGATGTGGGCATGGGAGAGCACCACCGCGTCGATGGAGGCCGGATCAAGGTGCGGGAAGCAGCAGTTGATCTCGTACTCGTCCTGCCGCCGACCCTGGTAGAGGCCACAATCGAGCAGGATTCTTTTCCCATTCACCTCCAGCAGATGCTGGGATCCCGTCGTGGTGCCGGCTGCTCCGCAGAATTTCAGTTTCATAAGGCCGCTGGCAGGAATTTAGGAGCCTGTCGCCGCAAAGTCCAACACCGACACCCCCCGGTCCTACCGTCTCAGCACCTTTCCCGCCACTCTCCGCCCCACCTCCCGGGCAATCTTGCGTTCCATGTCCCGGCCCATGAGGATCTCGATCGCTCCCGGCACCGCCTGCCGGTAGGCCAGTGACTTGCAGGCCAGCGCGACCGCCTCGCTCTCCCGCAGGCGGGGAAAAATGCGGGACTCATCAATGATGGTGGCCATCATCCTGGCCCCCTGCACTTCGACCTGCAGCGAAAGCAGCGACATCAGACTCCCCGCTCCAAGGGCCGCAGCGGCCAGCGCAAGTCCCAGGCTGGCCGGGATCTTGGCCACCACCACGGCAAAAATAAGCACCACCAGGGTGAAGATGGGAAAGGCAAAGCTGAACTTCACCGCCCACTGGCGCCACTTGAGCAGATCCGGGTTGCTGGTCGCCACCAGGGCGTGCCCACACAGGAGCGCTACCTCACCCAGGGCTACCACATTCTTCGCTCCTGCCAGACGCTTGGTGAGCACAAGCTTGACTGGTTCACCCACCTTGACCTCCGTCCGACGCTTCTCGACCACCTCCACCTCGCCGGAGATCCCTGCCTTGGAGAGGAGAAGTTCAGCCAGTTCCCGCCCGGTCCGCGAAGTCTCCGCATTGCCCGCCGAGCGCACCCCGCGATCACAGAAAAACTTCCGGACCACCACCGAGAGAATGATGGGAAGAAGTGAGATCAGCAGGATCAGCTTCGTCACGAACGGACTCTACCCCAAATTCCAGGGAACCAACACCAAATAGCCCGGAGTCTCCATGCTACCTCCACTCGTGCCTCGGATAGCGCCCTGCGAGATCCTTCTTCATCCGGGGGTAACCACTCTCCCAGAAACTCTCGAGGTCCTGGGTCACCTGCCAGGGACGCTGATTCGGGGCGAGAACCTGCACCTGCACCGGACGACCGGAAATGGCGGGTGTCTCCCTGACACCATAGAGTTGCTGCACCCTGAGGGCGATGGAAGGATCCTTCCCCGTCTCATATACCACCTTCGCCCCCACTCCGTTGGCCAGTTCAATCCGTTCCGGGGCGTAACTCTCAAGGGCCGCGGACTGGGGGGCGGAGAGCCAGTCCCGGAGAACGGGCCAGATCTCGCGGTCCTTCACCTCCCGGTAGGAGCGCGCCTTCCGGCACACCTGTGTGACAATCAGCTTCTTCTCCTCGTCCCCGATGGAATTGATTTCCAGCTCGGGCATGGACTCCGCCACGAAGGCCACCCGCGCGATCCAGCGCTCCACCTTGACGTCCCATCGCTTGAGTTGGAGGGAACCGTCCACGATGTGATCCGCCAACAGGGCCGCCGCTTCCTCCTCCCTCACTTCTCCCCCTTCCTTCTCCTCAATCACGAGGTCATGGAACATCACCCGGCGGCGAGTCACCACCCGCCGCGCCACTTCGTCAAAGACCGCTCCCGCTTCCTCCCGGAATCCGGTCGGGAACAGCTCGCGCAACCACTCCTCCTCCACTCGAACTGCATGCCTGAGATGCACCGTCATCTCCCGTCCCTGAACCTCCGTCATCCCGGTGGCCACCAACACCATCGCCTCCCGCGCCACGCTCCCCTCGTCCAGTTTTCCACGTCTCCCCCCCGCCACCCGGCAGGCCAGCGATCCCCTGCTTGTCCGCACTGCCACGTGGTCCCCATAGGCTGCCAGCACTGCCCGGCTCAGGGGCACACGCAGTTCCTCCATCGCCACCTGACCGGAACGGATCGATGGCCGGCCCGCCAAACCACACAATTGCTTCCAGGCCTGCAGGGTTTCCCTCGCCTGCCGGGCGTGAATGGCAAGTCCCCCGCAGCGAACGGGATCGAAACGCATGCTCTCCGCAGCCTCGCAGGCCCGCCACTCGGCCTCGAAATCAGACCGGTCACCGTCCCCCTGGAAATGCCCCCGCTGGGCACGGGTGACCTTCCTGGTAAAGACGCCTTCGCCCTGGAGAACTGCCGCCGCAAAACAGGCCTCCGCCACACAGCCCTCCCCCTCCGCCGCTTTCAGGAGGCGTGCTGCGCGGGGATGCAACGGATAGCGCGCCATCGATGCTCCCACTTCCGTGATTGCTCCCTCCCCGTCCACCGCCCCCAGCATTTCCAGCAGACGTTCCGCCCGTCGGAGGGAGTCCTCCTCCGGGGCATCCAGCCAGCGAAACTCCCGCACCTCTCCCGCGCCCCCGGCCTTCAGATAGAGAACCGCCTCCGTCAGGTCGACCCGGTGCACTTCGGGGTGCTCGAACTCCGGACGCCGGGCGTGATCCCGTTCACTCCATAACCTCAGGCACCGACCCGGACCGGTCCTCCCTGCGCGCCCGGCCCGCTGCTGAGCCGCCGCCTGCGAAATCTTCCGGATGGTCAGGGTATCGATCCCGCGCCGGACATCGTAGGAGGCAATCCGTGCCAGTCCCGAATCAATCACCGCAACCACCCCGTCAATCGTGATGGAAGTCTCCGCCACGTTGGTTGCCACGATGATCCGGGGCGTCTCCCCAGGATCAACCGCTTCCCCTTGCGCGGCCGGAGAGAGCGCGGAATACAGTGGTTTCACCTCCCAGCCCTGCGCCCAGCTGCTTCGCTCCAGCAGTTCCACCGTCCTGCGGATCTCATAAGCCCCCGGAAGAAAGACCAGCATCCTCTCACCACCACTTCCCCCGGATCCCTTCCCCTCGTTGCGGACGAGAATCTCCTCCCGGCAGGCCTTCCCCACCTGCTCCCAGACCGGCACACTTTCCATCGCTCCGTGCCTCCCCCGCCTGGGAGGTGGAGGAGGCTGATGAGAAATCTCCACCGGATACATTCGTCCCCCTGCCTCCAGTATTTCGCAGGGCTGCAGGTAATCCGCCAGTCCCGCTGTTTCCAGGGTGGCAGACATGACGAGAACCCGGAGTTCGGGCCGTCCACCTTCCTGCAAGTCGAGAACACGGGCCAGGGAGAGATCGGAAGCCAGTCTTCGCTCATGAAATTCGTCGAAGAGCACCGCATCCACTCCTTCCAGTTCCGGATCATCGCGCAACCAGCGCTGCAACACCCCGTCCGTGACATAGACGATCCTCGTCCGGTCGCCATAGCGCGTGTCGAAACGCACCGCATAGCCCACCTCCTCTCCCAGATTCACTCCGAGTGAGCGAGCCACGAACCCGGCCAGCAGACGCGCTGCGATCCGGCGGGGCTGAACCACCACGATCGTTCCCTCCACCTGCGAGGTCTGCAGAATCATGACGGGCACCCCGGTCGACTTTCCCGATCCCGTGGGTGCCCGCAAAAGAATCCGCCCACCTTGCCGCAGGCACTCCTCCAACTCCTCCCGGATCTCGAAAACAGGTAGAACCACTGCCCCTTTCTTAGTCCTCCGGGCCTGACATCCAAATCCTAATTCTTTCCGACAAATCCTTGTAATTACGTCAGAATCGGCCCGTATCAATCCTGCTCCTGCTCTCCCGGCAACCTCCGGTCCGGACCCGCGTTATTTCTTTGCACCTCACCCCAAACCAAATTAAGTTACACTCATGACAAACACCTTGGCGTTCATCGGCGGCCTTGGCGGTCCGGAGATCGCGGTCATCTTCATAATCGTCCTCCTTCTCTTCGGAGCCAAGAAAATCCCCGAGCTTGCTCGGGGACTTGGAAAGAGCATGGGCGAGTTCAAACGTGCCCGGAACGACTTCGAAGACGAAATCAGGATGGCCGAAATGGAGGTTTCCACGGAAACCGACGAAAAAAAGGTCACGCCCGAGGAAGCCAAGCACAAGGAAGAAGCTTCGGCCTCCGAGGATTCCTGATGCATCGTCTCCTCACAGAATCCTTTTTCTTCCGCGCCCCGCAGCATGCCGGGGCGTTTCTTTTTCTCTGCTTCTTCCTCCTCCTGTCCAGTTGCGGAGAGAGACAGGAGACCCCCGATTGGGAGCAGACCGCAAAGACGGCCCCGGAAGAACCAGAACTATCTATCACTCCTGATCCGGAATCCACTCCTGATCCGGAACCCACCCCTGATCCGGAACCGGAATCAACCCCGCCCGACGGGAAGAACGACCAACCGAGCACCCAGCTCCGCTTTCTCTCCTACAACGTCCGGAACTATCTCACCATGTCCAGTTTCATCGACGGTGAACGCAAGGACCGGCGCAAACCCGCCCGGGAGGTGGAGAGCCTCGTCAGGATTGTAGTGGAGGCCCAACCCGATGTCCTTGGCATCTGCGAAATTGGAACGGCGGAAGACCTCGCTGAACTGAAGGGAAAACTCTCCGAGGCGGGACTCGCCCTCGAATACTCCGAGTATGCCGGAGGAGCCGATGACACCCGCCACCTCGCCCTCCTCTCCCGCTATCCCATCGTGGCCGTCAATTCGCAGGGAGCTGACGGCTCTCTGGTCTACCAGTCGGTTGACGCCGACAACAACCCCAAGGAATTCGCCATGCAGCGGGGAATCCTCGACGCCACCATAGAGGCCGGTACCCGCAGAATCCGCTTCCTTGGGGTGCACCTGAAGTCCAAACGCGAAACTCCGGAGGGTCACCAGGATCTCATGCGCCGCCACGAAGCCTACCTCCTGCGCAAACATGCCGACCGCATCCTGCAGGAGACGCCCGAGGCCCTCCTCTGCGTTTATGGCGATCTCAATGACACACGCCGGGAGAGCCCCGTCCGCTCCATCCAGGGACCCACCCAGTCAACACGTTACCTCGAACCGCTCTCTCACAAGGATTCTCGCGGCGAAGTGTGGACCCACTACTGGGATTATCAACACCTCTACTCCCGCTTCGACTACGTCCTCGCCAGCCGATCCCTCCGCCCACTCTTCAACCAGAAGGCCAGCCGCATCATCGATGACCCCCAATGGTCCGTCGCATCCGACCACCGTGCCCTGCTGAGCATCTTCGACCTGAAAAAGTAAGTTTTTCCTAGGCGCCATCCCTGGCCAGATCCGCCTCGATCGCTTCGATCACATCTTCCTCCGGGTGAAAATCCGTGGCGTGATAAGAGCTGCGCACCAGTGGACCACTGGCGACATGGCGGAACCCCTTCTCCAGGGCCGCCACCCGCAGTTTCTCAAAGCGTTCGGGCGTAATGTAGTCCACCACCGGCAGGTGCATCGCACTGGGCCGCAGGTATTGCCCCATGGTCAGAACCGTCACTCCGTGCTCCAGCAGATCGTCCATGGCCTGGAACACTTCCTCCTCCCGCTCTCCAAGTCCGAGCATGAGACCGCTCTTACTTGCCACCTTTCCATCCACCATCTTCTTGGCCTTCTTCAGGACGGTGAGCGAGCGCTGGTACTGTGCCCGGCTGCGAACCAAGGGCGTGAGACGCTCCACGGTTTCGATGTTATGATTAAATATATGGGGGCGGGCCTCCATCACCAGTTCAAGAGCCCAGTCCCTGTCATTGAAGTCAGACACAAGAACCTCGATGATGATCTTCGGGTTCAAGGCACGCACCGCCTTGATGGTCCGTTGAAAATGTTCCGCTCCCCCGTCCTTCAGGTCGTCCCGGGCCACCGCGGTGATCACGATATGATTGAGGTTCATGCGCTTCGTGGCCTCGGCTACCCGCTCCGGTTCATCCTCCTCGAGGGCCTCTGGCCTGGCGGTCTTCACCGCACAGAATCCACAGGCGCGGGTGCATCTCTCTCCCGCGATCATAAAGGTAGCCGTACCCTGCCCCCAGCACTCCCAGCGATTGGGACACTGAGCCTCCTCACAGACGGTGACCAGTTTCAGGTCCGTAATGAGCGACTTGGTCGACCAGAAGGCCGGATCATGCGGGAGTCGCACCCGAATCCAGTCCGGCTTCTGCTCCCGGTGCAATCCGGGATCCATCAACATCTTTGGCCCGCGATCAACGCCACACCCACTCATTTCTCCAAAACGCTATGTCCCCATCCCGAAATGCAAAATCATAATTTCGAGATTCTGAATTCCTGTAATTTTACTCACCTGGCAGGATTTTCAGGACTTTCCCCACCATGATCCTGTCCGGATTTGTAATCTCGTTGACCCTGATGATAGCCGCCACCTCCACCTTGTGGAGACGGGCAATCTCGGAAATGGTGTCGCCCGGCTGCACAATATACTCCATAAAATCATCCGGTGAACCGGACCCAGCTTCCGAATCGGGCTCGGGAGCAGGCTCGGGAGCAG
>DLRK01000170.1 GCA_002501065.1 Akkermansiaceae bacterium UBA7890 | reverse complement strand
CGGTGCAGGCCCGGTGCGACGAGCGAACCGGGGCGGCTGAATTTCCACTCGCCCTGCGGAAAACGGATTCGCTACTCCATGAGTTTCCACTTCATCACAAGATGAACCGGCAGCGTTGATCATGCATGTGCACTTGATCCTGAACTATGTTCTCACCCGGAAGTGCTATGCTCCCGCAATTTCGGAATCGACGGATCAGGTTCCAGCACATGCAATCTGCAGGATGGCAAACAGACCGACTCCCCCGCCACCAGGGACGCTCATTCTTCGCCACGAGCAGGACGCCCCGCGGGAACGCAGCGCCTGTGGACACCGCTATCGACTCATCAGCAAGGGCGATCAGAATGTTGCCGCGTGGGCTCACACCGTGGATATCGATGGTGCCAGACCGCACTACCACAAGCGCACCACCGAACTCTACTACGTGCTTGAAGGGGAAGGCTCCGTGATTCTTGATGGTGAGAAACATCCGGTTCACCCCGGCACCATGATCCATATTCCTCCCGGTGTCCTCCACGGCGCAGTGGGGAAAATGCGCGTCCTGGTGGTGGGCATTCCCGACATTGATGATTCCGATGTATTCTATCCCGACTCCTAGCTCATGAAAGCGACCCACCTCATTCTCTCCGCCACTCTGACGACCCTCGTTATCGCCTCGCCTGCTTTTGCCGAAATCGACAGGAATGCGCTCCCTGAAGTGGGGAAGGGGTTCGAGATCAATTTCTTTGTCAAAGAACCCCACATCATCAACCCCTCCTCACTGTGCTTTGACAAGCGCGGACGCCTTTACGTTGGCGCCGGCCCCCAATACCGGCATCCAAAACCGGACTCGCCCACAGACTACATCAAGATTCTGATCGACGCGGACGGGGACGGCATCGCCGAGACGGTGAAGACTTTCGCCGAGGGGCTGAACTGCGTGCAATCGATGGCCTGGAAGGGCGACGAACTCTGGGTCGCCAATGCCCCGGAACTCACCGTATTGCGTGATACCGACGGCGACGATGTCGCCGACGAGTACCGGATCATCTACACCGGTCTCAACAACCTGCGTCACAGTGTGCACGGGCTCAACTGGGGGCCCGACGGCTGGCTCTACTTCACCATGGGCAACACCTGGGTGAAACCGAACGCGCCGAAGCCGGTCCGTGACCTGCAGGGCATCAAGTCGGACGACAAGACGGAGTACCCGCTGACGGAGATCTTCACCAAAGACACCTACCCGAAAAGCTACCACCCGATGAACAAGGACGAGAAGGAGGGCGGGGTGTTCCGCTGCCGGGCCGGCGGGCACGACCTTGAGCTCTACGCCCGCGGCATGCGCAACCCCTGGGACATGTGCATGGACAGTGGCTTCAACTGGCTCGCCACCGACAACGACCCCGGCGCACCGGGCGAGCGCATCTTCATGCCGATCCGCCACGGCCACTACTCGATGCGCCACCCGTGGAAGTTCGACTGGATGGGCAGGCACATCGCGATCGCACCATCCTCCGATCTGTTTCCGAGCGTGAGCGGCTCCGGGACGGGTGTCGCCTTTTACTCCTCCGAGCACTTCCCGGAGAAGTATCGCGATCATCACCTGATCGCCGATTGGACGAACAACTGCATCTTCCTCTACAACCCTAAGTGGGACGGTGCGTTACAGGTGCCCGCCGAGAAGATGTGGAAAATCGTCGATGGCGGGGCGACGCAGGGCGGCGATCTCGGTTACAAGGGCGCGAAGGGGCGGGCGCTTTTCCGACCGACAGATATCGAGATCGGTCCCGGCGGCGCTCTCTACATCGCCGGCTGGGGGTCCGTTTACGGCACCGAGTATGTCCCCAAGGACAAATGGACGCCCGAGGAGAACGCGAAGTATCAGGGGCGGGTGTTCCGGCTGATTCACAAGGAATCACCGCTCGTCCCGCGGGCAAAGTGGGATACCGCGAAGCGGGAAAAGGATATCAGGACCTGGAGCGTCGAGGAGCTGTTGGAGGATCTCGGTTCGAACGTCCACGTCTGGCGCGTGCATGCGCAGGACGAGTTGGTCCAGCGTGGTGAGAAGATTTGGCAAAAG
Source organism: Akkermansiaceae bacterium UBA7890 (assembly GCA_002501065.1). GTDB lineage: Bacteria > Verrucomicrobiota > Verrucomicrobiia > Verrucomicrobiales > Akkermansiaceae > Roseibacillus_B. The sequence goes on along the minus strand of DLRK01000170.1, from coordinate 4,405 downwards.
CTGGTGATGGCGATCCAAACCGGCGGGCTCACCGAGACGCAGGCGACTTGGGCGATCTGGGCGATCGGCCACATCGATAAGACTGCCGACCTTGGCCACGGGCAGATGGAAACCTTCGCCCGCGGCGAGGGACTGACTTTGAAGGGGACGATCGACGCAGCGCTCGAGCGCTACAAGCTCAACATCCGCATCCAGGCGACACGCATCCTCGGCGAGAACGGGGCAGCTTCCGCGGCTCCGCTGCTGGTGAAGTTGCTCGAAGATAGCGAGCCCCGCGTCAGGGCCGCGGCGATGCAGTCGCTCGACCGCATCGGCTGGGGAGATCACAGCGAGGCGATCCTCGACGCCGTCGCCTACGAGAGGGATCGCGTGACCTACTACACCAGCTGGCAGGTCATGCGGCGCCAGCTGCCGGAGGAGCAGAGACGCAAGTTGCTCGCCGATGAGCGCTTCGGGATCCGCCGAATGGCCGCTCTCGGCCTGATGGAGGAAGGGGATCGCGATTTGCAGCGTCGTGCAAACGAGTTCCTGGATGATACCGGTGCCGCTCCGAAAGGTGGGCTGATCACGCTCAGAATCTCGGCGGAGAAACGCAATTTCCGCGATTCGACAATCGTTCGCTTTGAAGCAAGATCACCGTTCCAAGTCCACTTCACTCTGGACGGGTTGGAACCGAGTCACCAATCGGCGAAGGCGGGGAAGCAAATTACGGTCGAGGAAGGTGCCACGATCAAGGCCGCAGCCTTCGAGGGCGAACGGAGAGTTTCGGGTGTCGAATCGCTAACCGTGCACAAGATCTCGGATTCTGAGTGGGAAAACCGCCTGTTCGTAAACGCCATCGGCGGCGAAGGAACGGCCAATTCCTACCGCGCGGAACTCGGTGGTTTGCAGCGCGGGGTCTTGGTATACGCCGACCGAACTTACACCTTCACCGAGATCCCTGAAGCTCTCGCTGGAGCCACCTACATCCGCACCCACAACGACGACAAGGCGAACCGCGACCAATCGTTCCTGCGCTTCAAGATTAACCTGCCTGCGACGCTCTACCTTGCGTATGACGGCCGTGCCAGCCCACCGAAACCCCTGATCGATGGTATGGAGAAGACCGACATGGTGGTGCGCATGAGCAACGGCGAAAAATTCCCCGTCTATCGCCGCCCGTTAGAGGCCGGCGAGGTGGTGCTCGGCGGCAACAAGGTTGGCGGCAGGGGCGGTGAATCGATGTATCAGGTGTTTCTCACTAAAGCCGGCAACTTGAAGACCGAGGTGGCCGCGGCAGTTGCTATGCTCCCAAGGGCAAATTTGAAGCACGGCGAAGAGATTTTCTTCGGACGGGGCACCTGCTTCGCCTGTCACCATGTTCACGGCAAAGGAGTGGTGCTGGGACCGGACCTTGTTGGAATCCACAAACGGCAGGATCTTAACTACATCATCAAGTCCATTCTCGAACCGGATGCCTACATCGTGGAGGGATTTCAGCAGACCAGCCTCAAGTTGAAGGACGGTCGTGAACTTTTCGGCATGATTCAGGAGGAAACGGCTTTGAGCATGAAGATCTACCTTCCCACCGGCGAACGTGTGGTGGTGCAACCCACGGAGATCGTGAAACGGTCCGACGCCAAGCACTCGGGCATGCCCTCCAGTTTCTCCTATACCCTGAATCCGCAGGATGTTGCCGATCTCTCGGCCTGGATTATGTCGCTCAAGTAACAGGCGGCGGTATTGCTCAAGTTGCCTGAGTTCACCTTCCCTGAATCCCCCGGGGCAATACCGCAACCTCCAGTCCTCCGGGTTACAATGTCACTCCCAGTTGCTCCGGCAGGGCAGTGCGGGGACGCGAGGTGAGGATCTCAGGATCACCGGTCGTCACCAGAACGGTGTGCTCGAAATGAGCCGATGATTTCCGGTCAGCGGTCACCACCGTCCATCCGTCATCAAGCCAGTCCACCTCTCCCACCCCGGCATTCACCATCGGCTCAATGGCGAGAATCATGCCCGCCTTCAGTCGTGGAGAGCGCCCCTCGGGCCGGAAGTTCGGAACTTCGGGTTGCTCGTGCAGGTTCTGCCCCACCCCATGACCTACCAGTTTACGAACCACCGTGAAGCCATGGTGGTTTACGTAGGCTTCCACACTCCCGCAGAGATCGGCCAGAAGCGCCCCGTCCCGGGCATGATCGATGGCCTCATAAAGGCTCTGCTCGGTGGCAGCCAGCAGGCGGCGGTTTTCCTGGGTGATAGGACCGACAGGCACCGTGACGGCATTGTCACCGATCCACCCGTCCATCGTGACCCCGATATCAATACTGATGAGGTCTCCGGGTTGAATACGGCGGGACCCTCCTATTCCGTGCACGACCTCTTCGTTGATTGAGATACAGATGTTGGCAGGAAAATCCCGATAGCCCAGGAAGGTGGGCGTTCCCCCGCGCTCCGCTATCAGTTCGGCGGCGTAGGCATCAACCTCGGCAGTGGTTCGCCCGGGTTCGACGAATCCGGCAGTGGCCTGAAGCACGTCACTGGCAATCTCTCCCGCAATCCGCATCTTGCGGATCTCGGCTTCGCTCTTGATCGGGATCTTGATGCGTTTACCCATGAAATCAGGCGAGCTCAGACTGCACATTCTGGAAAACTTCCTCCGGGGAGCCAACGCCCCAAACCCGGAGAAGACGTCCGGATTGTTCGTAATAGGAAGCTACAGGCAAGGTCAACTCTTCAAACGCCTTGAGGCGCTGACGAAAGTTCTCCAGATCATCGTCGTGCCGTTGTCCAAGCGTGGCACCACAGGTTGGACAGACTCCCCCGGACAACTCGGCCTGCACCCTTGTCCCGGTCCAGGGACACGCCGTGCATTCCCGGCGATCGGTCACGCGGCGTTCCAGTTCCGCTACCGGTCCCTCCAGGAGAAGGGCCCTCAAACGTGCACCGTCCACACCGAGAACCCGATCGAGTTCCTCGGCCTGGGGCAGGGTGCGCGGAAAGCCGTCAAGAACCCAGCCCCCCTTCACTTTCCGGATCCAGCCGATGGCAAGAGCGAGCACCAGTTCGTCAGGCACGTATTGGCCGGCCGCCAGGTAGGGTTCGACCTCTTTGCCAAGCGGAGATGCCGCCTTCATTTCCCGTCGGAGCTGCTTGCCGGTACTGAAATAGGAGAGATCTTCCTCCCTTGCGAGCAATCGCCCCTGCGTTCCCTTTCCCGAAGCCGGGGGACCCAGCAGAACTATGGCAGGAGCATCCACCGGACCGGCAGCAAGATCACTTGTTTATGATCCAGGCCACAATTGCGAGAAGGATCAAGACGGCTGCAAAGGCCCATAGGTAAACCAACGCGGAACCGGAAGCAACCGCTCCCGCTCCCGACGCCCGTCCCCGGCCCCGGATCTTGCCCTTACGCAGAAAGCCGTCGTAGTGACGCTGAAGGAGATGCGTCTCCGTCTGCCGGAGGATATCAAGCAATACCCCCACCAGGATGAGGAGACTTGTGCCCCCAAAGAAACTGGTCACCACAAAGTTCAGATTGAGGGTGATGGTCAGCAACATGGGCAGGATGTAGATGAGAGTGAGAAAGAGGGCCCCCGCGAAGGTCAGCCGCGTCATGGTGAAGTCGAGAAACTCCGCCGTCGGCTTGCCGGGACGCACCCCGGGAACATACCCTCCACTTCGTTTCAGGTTCTCTGCAATCTCACTGGGCTGGAACATTGTTGCCACCCAGAAGTAACTGAAGAAGAAGATCATCGCCCCCGAAATGATGAAATACGAGATGCTCGGCGGATTGAGGGTTTCCGTCAGCCATGATACCCACTCCTTATTACTGAAGGCGGGAATGGAACTCAGCAGCATGGTGGGAAGTGAAAGGATCGCGCTGGCAAAGATGATGGGCATCACCCCGGAGTAGTTCACCTTGAGCGGAAGATACTGTGTCTGCTGGCCGGTCAACTGCTTGCCACGCACCCGCTTGGCATACTGAATGGCAATCCGGCGCTGGGCCTGCGTAATGGCAATTACGGCCGCTATGATGAAGAGGAGAAGCGCAAAGAGACCGACCAGAATCATCGGCTTGAAGGGATTGGCCTCCGCATTCCGGACGTAGGTGTTGAACGCCTGGACCAGGGCACCAGGCAGTGCGGCGATAATGTTTACCGAGATAAGGAGCGAAATCCCGTTCCCGATTCCACGCTCCGTGATCTGGTCACCAATCCACATCAACAGCATCGTTCCCGCCAGAATGGTGAGCACCGTAAGTATGGTGAAGCCAAACCCTCCTTCAGGCACAAGGTTCCCTCCGCCATGCTGGGCGATTCCCTCCATGTAGGGAATGTTCTCGGGATTCTGAAGAGTCTGGGCCAACAGGAATCCCTGCACCACCGCAATGACGATGGTGATAAAGCGGGTGTATTGGTTGATCTTC
>DLRK01000057.1 GCA_002501065.1 Akkermansiaceae bacterium UBA7890 | reverse complement strand
GCCCTTGATGCCGCCGCCGGCCATGAAGGCACCGAAGACCCGGGCCCAGTGGTCGCGTCCACCGCCGTCGTTGATTTTCGGCGTCCGCCCGAATTCGGAGAGGACCAGCACCAGGGTCTTGCTCAGCAGGCCGTTGGCCTTGAGGTCGCTCAGGAGAGCAGCGAGGGCGGGATCCATGGTTGCGCCGTGGTTGCGCATGGCTTCAAAGATGTTGCCATGGTTGTCGAAGCCGCCGCGGTTGACCTGGACAAAGCGCACGCCCTTCTCCACCAGACGACGGGCGAGGAGGGCGCCTCGTCCGAACTCGGTGTTTCCGTAGCGCTCCACCGTGGAGCGATTCTCCCCGTTCAACTCGAAGGCCTTCAGCGCGGGGCTCTCCATGAGGGCGATGGCGTCCTTGAGAGCGGTTTCAGAGGCCTTGAGCGTGGTGGTGCCGAGCTGTCCCGATGTGCGTGCGTTCATTCTGGAGAGAATTTCGAGGCGCTTCTTGCCCCGCGCGTGGTGAATACCCTCGGGGAAGGCCAGGTAGGGATCCTTTTCGCCAGGGCGTCCCACGTAGTAGGCCTCACATTGCTGGCCGAGGTGGCCGGCACTGGGCGGGTTGCCACTGATGCTGATGTAGGCGGGCAGGTCGCCCAGCGGATCGCGCTCGTGCACCACGATGGAGCCGAGGCCGGGGTGTATCACGTTGGGGGCCTGATTGAAGCCGGTCTGCAGCTCGTACTGCGCACGCCCGTGATCTCCATTGGTCCCCCGGATGGAGCGAATGAGGGCGGCATTGTGCATCTGCTTGGCGAGCTCCGGAAAGATCTCGGAAATCTCCATTCCGGGCACGCTGGTCTTGATCGGGTTGAATTCGCCCTGCACCGGGCGTCCCGGCTTGGGATCCCAGGTGTCAAGGTGACTCATGCCACCGCTGTTCCAGAAGAGGATCACATGTTCGGCACTGCCACCGTTCCCGGGTGTCGCGGCGAGGAGATTGCTGATGGGCATTCCCAGGATTGAAGCGCTGAACATCTTCAGCATGTTCCTTCTGGTGTGGACGTAATCCTGGCAGCTCATTTCAGGAGAGGTTCAAGTGTCAGATTCAAGGTTTCAAAGGGTGGGGACTGCTAGGGCAGGTAGCGGAACTCGTGGCTGTTGAGGAGGGCCCAGCGGAGATCGGCCATCCCATCCTCCGGTGTCTCTCCGGTTTTGAGAATCATCTGTGCGTCGGCCAGTTCCCCGGTGGCAGGCAGGCGAGTCAGGATTTCCTGGTAGGCCCACTCAATGGCGCGCCTGTAGTTCTTGCTCTCAAGGAGCCTGTGAAGGGGTTCCATCGTTCCGACCCGTGATGCTTCGTGCGTCATGCGGCCGTTCATCATCATGAGTTGCTGGCGCAGGGAGGTGTGCTCACTGCGGAACTGGCCCAGTCGTTCACGCGCCGGCTGTCCAAAGACGCGCAGGAAGTGCGCCGGGGGAGCAGGGGTGGCCATTCTCATCGCACTTTCGAAACGCGGGTTGTCGTCGACCATCTCCTCCACCTTCTCGGTCCTGTATTTCATGACCGTCCGCCGTTGCTCGGAGGCGACGGCCGCCATCTTTCCGGCTTCGATCCGTGCATTGGACTTCCGGCGCATCTTCTCCAGTTCGCTCATCTCCTCTTTCTTGAGCAGGGCGCTGAAATCGAGGGAGAGAGAGGATTCGAGATCGTAGCCATCCGCCCGCACAGGTGGTTTTGCAGCCGCCATCACCTGAGGCGCGTTGCTTCCCGGACTGACGGTCACCATCTCGCCGGTAGGCACGCGGACTTCACGCAGGATCTTCTTCAGATTGGCGCCAGCGGGCCACTTGTGTTTGCCGATGTTTCCGGCCAGCACCACGCTGTCGTAGAGAACTTCGCTGAGCATCCGGCGCAGCGTGGCAGCTGCGAAGTTTTTCTCGGAGTGCTCCCGCTGGACGACCGGCAGGGAGCCGGAGAGGTGGGAGCGCTGGTAGGCGTCGCTCAGCATGATGAGTTTGATGAGGTGTCGCATCTCGAATCCGCTGGCGATGAATTCCTGGGCCAGGAAGTCGAGGGTGGAGGCGTGCCGCAGTTCGTTGTAGTTGGAGAAGTTGTCGAGTGGTTCCACGAAGCCGTGGCCCATCAGTTCGGCCCACATGCGGTTCACGAAGGATCGGGCAAAATAGCCGTTGCGTGGACTCGTGATGAGATCGGCCAGCTGGTTGCGCAGGATGCTGGCACGGTAGATGTCGCCAAGGACATCAAGTTTCCAGCTCTCCCTCCTGGCTTCCTCGAGGACCGTGTTCTTCTTGCGGCCGACTACCGGGTTGACCGAGTCGAGGAGGGCCTCAAGGGAGGCGTCCTTTGTGCCGGCCTTGGTCACGGCATTCTGGGTCGATCGCTTCTTTTCGAAGCGGCTGAGAAAGGACTGGGGTTCCTGGTAATCGGTCAGGGCAAAGGGAAACCGGGGATTGACGGGTTTGCGCTGGTCGTCCTCCACCTTGTCTTCCGGCGGCCAGAGGACCATCATCTCATGTCCCTCGGTGGTGTAGACCTGGTTGCGCTGTCGGCTGCGCACCTGCCTGGTCTTTCCAAAGAAGGCCGCCAGTTCGTAGAAATCCTTTTGTTCCCAGTCGTCGAAGGGATGGTCGTGGCACTGTGCACAACCGATGCGCACTCCCAGGAAGACCTGCGAAGTGGTGGCTGCGAGTTCCATGGGATCGGTATTGTCTCCCAGGATGTAGCCAACCGCAGGGTTGGAACCGGGTTTGCCCGAGGACCCGATAAGTTCCCGGACCATGATGTCGTAGGGTTTGCCCTGCTCGATCGACTTGTTGACGTAGGCGAGGAGTTGGTTGCCGCCCGTCACATTGGAACGGATGCGCAGCATGTCTGCCAGGAAGATGGTCCAGCGATCGGCAAAGCGGGGATGCTCGCACAGCTTCTCGATCAGTTTGCCCCGACGGTCCTTTCCCCAGCCTTCGTAGAGCGCCACCTCCTTCATGGTTGGAATACGGCCGATGAGGTCGAGGGTGGCCCGGCGCAGGAAGGTCCTGTCGCTGATCACCGGAGTGGTGATGACGTCCTCCCCGAGGTTTTCCCGGCGGAGGATGTCATCGAGCATGCGGGCGGCCTCCACCACGGTTCCGGGAGTATTTCCGGGCATGGCCACCCGTATGACGGGAGCGGGATTTCGCTCGGTCAGGGTGATGTCCTCAGGCCACTGCGCACCGGACTTGATCCAGGCGGTGAGCAGGTCGAGTTCGTTCTTCTTGAGGGCCTGGCCCTCGTCCGGCATGAAGCCCTCGTCGATCGGGCGCAGGTGCGTGCGCCGGATGATTTCGCTCTCCCCGGGTTTGCCGGGGACGATGGCCTCGCCCTCCGCGCCGCCCTCCAGCATGAGGGAATGAGTTTCCATCCGCAGATCGCCCTTGGCCTTGCCCTGTTTGTGGCAACGAACGCAGTTGGTCTCCAGGATGGGCTGGATGTCGCGTATGAAATTGGGCGCGGCGTTTACCTCCAGTGGAAGGAGCGCAAGGAGGAAGATGCAGAGGGACTGCAGGGTGTGAGGTTGCACCAGAATAGCCTATAGGGACTAGCATGAATATTCCACCTTTAATTCGTCCCGTGCGATCAATTTGAACGGATCGGGTGGCCGGTCGCTAACTCAATCGGGGCGGGATGTTTCCTGCGGTTCCCATTCATCCGGTGAATGGCGCTCCCGGTAAGGAAGCGATGTTCGTCGAGCTCGCTTCCGTTCTGCATCCAAAAGGTTTTTCGACCCGTCAAAGATCGAACGCCAACAAAGTGCCGTAAAGAACGCAAATAAGATACTCCAAGAGCGAGGCTGGAACTTACTGTTTTACGCCGGCAACTTATTTTTTGCGTGATGGGATCAACCGTTCGCGGACAAAGGCGGGCAGGCGCCTATCCTTGGTGTAAACGATCCTGGCGTTTTTATCGTTCTTCAGTTTTGGACCGAGTGTGCTGCGGCCGTTTTCAATCTGATTTTTCAGCAGTGCAACCATTTTTGAGACACGCTCCGGATGCTTTGCCGCGAGGTTTTTGTCCTCATGTGGGTCATTGGCGAGGTTGAACAGTTGAACAAAAGGCACCTTGAGTAGATCGTTCTCTTTGAGCTTACCCTCAAATCCGCCCAACGCTTTGCGCCAGGCCACATCGGGCGAAGGATCATTCCCTTTGGCGTTTCTTTGGTCTGAAGGCGTGCCGGCTCCGGGGCAAAGGCAGAGCTTCCAATGACCATCGCGCACGGCAAAGGAGACCACCGATTGCATTACCAGATTTTGCCGTGTTCCCTCGGTCCTGGGTTTAGGGAGCAGTTTAGCAAAACTGATCGAGTCAGGTGCTTGATTACCATTCAATTCCACTCCGGTTAGTTCTGCAAACGTTGCCATCAAATCATTCAAACCAACCAAGGCATTACAAGTCCCTCCTTCAGCGATCACTCCGGGCCAACGGGCGATCAATGGCACCCGCAAGCCTCCTTCATAAACCGAAAACTTATAGCCACG
>DLRK01000199.1:94105-101128 GCA_002501065.1 Akkermansiaceae bacterium UBA7890 | reverse complement strand
TGAATCCGGGGAGGCGAGTGGACCTGGGGAGTCACTTCCTGTCGAGGTGGCCGGTCCTGAGCTGGTGGATTTCCGGGAAGTGGAGCGCCACTTCGCCGAGCATCATTTTGAGGACGCCTTCCAGGAGACCGACCGGGCCTGGGCAGGTGGCAATATTCGTGGCAATCTTCTGTCTCCGGGATTGCTGACTCTCTTGCGGCACACCGTGGCGGAAGAACGGCGTTACCCGGGCAAATTGACTCCCCTTCTGTGTCGGCAGCTATCGGGGCGTCATGTGGCAGTCTTCAAGTGGCGCCGCAAGTTGAAGGCTGGTCCCTCCCGGCCCCATCCGGTGCCGGATAAGATCGTGATTGCAGACCGCCTGATGTCCCTGCTGAGCTGGATCACGGAGAATTCCGGCAGGAAGCTGGAGCATCTCTGGGAGGATCTCCTCCCCAATGAGATCGGCGATGAGGAGAAGACGGGTTGGTACCACGACCTGCACTGGTTGCTCAATCAGGGTTACGTCCTGCTGATGGCGGACAGCACGATTCACCGGTCCAAGAGGCCGGGTGGTGACGAGTCGAAGCGTCCCGCCAGAAAGGTGGCACGTGGGAAGGGCAAGGAGCCTCCGGCAAAGGGCAAGAAGAAAGCGCGAACCAAGGCCGCTCCCGCGCCCGCGGCGCCGGTCGAGAAGCAGCCCCGATCGGGGACGGACGGACACACGCCGGGGCTTTATGCCCTGGGTGGCCGGAAGCTCGGTGGATCGCAGCATGAGGCCGCCGCCCTCCATGCCCGGGGTTTACGGCCACGTTGCAACCGGTCCGGCGAAGACGAGCCGGAGAGTGAGGGTGACCCGGAGTTGCCCACTTGACAGGACAGAAACTGCTCACCTGTCCGCCTCGCCCGCTTCGCAATTGACTAAGACTGACTGAATAGTCCACCTTTCTGGTGCATAGCGTGAGTAACCCGCTTTCACATCCCGATGGCTGGTTCGGTCCGAACAGGAGCAAGCCTGCCGATCTCAACCTTGTGCAGGGATCTTCCACCGTCCCGTGCGAGGCGCGTCCCTTTCCCTTCTGGCTTTCATCGGTCATAGCCGCGATCACCCTCGCACTGGTGGCAATCGGTCTGCGTATCTGGATCCTGCCGGCCATCCTGGCAGATCCGGAGTTTGATGCACCGGTTATTGGCCTCACTCATGCGGAGTCGGAGCGGAGCAGGCCTGAGGCGACACCGTTCGTGCGCCCTCCCATCAAGAGGGCGCCTCCGGTTGCTCCTCGCGCGATGGCAGCCCTGCCAGTGCCCGCGGTGCAGGCGCAGATCGTGCAGGCACCTCCCGTGTCTCCGACGGTCGAACCCTACGATCCGACTGAGATGCTGGAGGAGTCCGAAGTGCCTTTCCCGGTTCCGAAGTCTGAACCGGAGAAGAAAGTGGCCCGTTCGACCCCCAAGCCCGCTTCACCGCAGAAGACCCGGTCGAGCGATAAGCCCAGGTCCGCTCCCAAGGCGACCGGATCCAAGGGCCCCTCGCACCCTGCGCGCGTCCTGCGGCGCTACGAGCCGGGTTATCCCGAAACGGCCCGCCGGAACAAGGTGGAAGGCCGGGTGATGCTGGATGTCCAGATCAACAGCAACGGCCGGGTGGGCTCGGTCCGCGTGTTCAGTTCCTCCGGAAGCCGGGTTCTTGATTCCACCGCCATTTCAGCAGTCAAGCGCTGGTCGTTCTCTCCCGCCCGGAAAGGTGGCAAGCCGGTCAGTTCACAGGTGCGCGTTCCCTTCCGCTTCTCCATCAGGTAGAGGCGCTATAGCTGTGCAGCCTCAAGTTTGGAGCGCATGGTTTCGACTTCGTTGGAGAGTTCCGACCAGTCGCTGTAGGCTTTCTCGAGTTGATCGCTTACCGACTGGAAGGCGATGCTGGTCTTGCGCAGTTCCTCCGCGTCGCCGGCCACTTCCGGCCTGGACATGTGTTCGGTGAGGGTTTTCCTGGCGGACTCGAACTCTGCGATGCTGGTCTCCAGTTTTTCAAGGCGCTCTTCGAGTGGCTTGAGGACCCGGTTGCGTTGCTGCCGGGCCTCGGCCTCGCGGCGTCGTTGCTCCCTGCGGTTGACTGATCCGTCGCCTGATGTATCCGAGCGGCTGGCCGGGGTGAGCCCAGTGTTCTGCCGGGTCTCCCGCCGTTCCTCCTCGGCCACCTTGTCGAGGTAGTAGCTGAGGTTGCCGTAGTAGAGCCTGGGCGGCTGCTCCTGGCGGAATTCCAGGGTGCGCTCCACCACCGGATCGAGAAAGGATCGGTTGTGAGAGACGATGATAATTGTCCCGGGATAGTGGTTGAGGGCGTTTTGCAGGACTTCCTGCGACTGCATGTCGAGGTGGTTGGTGGGTTCGTCGAGGATGAGGAAGTTGGCGGGGCGCACCAGCATGCGGACCAGGGCGACACGCGAGCGCTCGCCGCCGGAGAGGACGCCCACCTCCTTGAAGACGTCGTCACCACGGAAGAGGAAGCAACCGAGGAGATTGCGCACGTGAGCCATGTTCTCCCGGCTGGCGACCTCCTCCACCGTCCGTAGAACGGTGTGCCTTGGTTCCAGTTCATCGGCGTGGGTCTGCGAAAAGAAGGAAGGGAAGACCTTGGAGCCTAGTTCGAGGATTCCGTCGGCCGGCGCCTCCTCACCCGTGATGAGCCGGCAGAAGGTCGACTTACCCGCTCCGTTGGGTCCCACCACCGCGATCTTCTGTCCTCGCGTGATTTCGAAGTCGAAGTCTTCAAAGACGGTGAGCTCACCGTAGCGTTGGGCGCTTCCTTCGAGCTTGGCCACGCAGTGGGCACTGGGCGGGGGAGGAGGAAAGGTGAAGTTCATGGCCGCCTCTTCCTCCTTCAGTTCGATGCGCTCCATCTTCTCGAGTTGCTTGATGCGGCTCTGTACCTGGGAGGCCTTGGTGTTCTTGGCGCGGAAGCGGTTGATCCAGCGTTCAGTCTTTTCGATCTCGCGTTGCTGTGCCCGGTACTGTTTCTCGAGGATCTCCCTGCGCAGGGCGGATTCCCTGACAAAGAAGGAATAATTGCCGGCGTACTCGGCAGCTTGTCCGTGTTCAAAGGCAATGGTGCGGGTGGTAAGCTCGTCGAGAAGGGAGCGGTCGTGCGAAATGATTGCGATAGCGCCCCTGTAATCGCACAGGAAACTCTCCACCCAGCGCTGGGCATCGACATCGAGGTGGTTGGTGGGCTCATCCAGCAGAAGGACGTCGGGCTCCTGCAGGAAGAGCCTGGCCATCGCGATCCGCATCTGCCAGCCGCCGGAAAACTCACCGCAGTCGCGCAGGAAGTCGTCCCGTTGAAAACCCAATCCCTCCAGGACGGACTCTATTCGCGGCTTGATGCGGGTGGGATCAAAATGCTCAAGTTTCAATTCCAGTTCTCCGATCTCCTGAAGAAGATCGGAGTAGGGCGCGGATCGTGGATCGAGGCTCTCAAGCTCGTGGGAAAGCTTGTCGATCTCCCGTTGCAGCCCCTTGGCTTCGGCGAAGGCGGACTCCGCTTCTTCCCAGAGCGAGTGTCCGGTCAGGTGAATGCCGTCCTGGGGCAGGTAGCCGATCCGGCACCCCTTGGGTTTGGTGATCCGGCCCGCGTTCGGCTCGAGCACACCCGCGATGCACTTCATGAGGGTTGATTTGCCCGCTCCGTTCGGACCTGCGAAGGAGATGCGGTCCTCCCTGGTCAGCACGAAGGAGAGCCCGTCGAACAGGACGCGGGCTCCGACCTCGACGCGGAGTTGCTGAATGGCCAGCACGGCGCGGAGGTTGCGGAAATGTCGGCGCTGAGCAAGGATTTTGCGTGAAGCCGGGCTGAGGGACATCAGCAACTGATTCAGGGGGTGGGGATCCGTCCCCCGGCTCGGAGTCGTTGCTCGTCAATTCTCCGAAATTCAGTAACTTCCCAGTAAATTCGTCCCAACCCCGGTTGACGGCAGGGAGAAATGGAAATCTATTATCAACAGCACCTGCCGCCCCGAGCGCTTAGAAAGAGCGGAGGCCTGTCGTGGCAGCCTGGAAGAATCACCATCCCAACCATGAAGAATTACTTGAAACCCCTGCTAGCTATTTCGATTTCGGGCCTGCTTCTGGCCGGTCTTGGAGCCCCGTCCGCTGCCCGGGAAATAAAGGATGCCCCGTTGGTGGACGGACTGGGAGACCTGCGGAAGTTGAACGAGAAGCTGGTCACCCTTTCCAAGCCGAGTGCGGTAGCCACGGTCTCCCTGGTTTCCATCGGGGCCGGGGGAGCGGGCAGCGGGGTAATCGTGAGCCAGGAGGGCTTGATTCTGACCGCGGCCCATGTGGTGGCATCCCTCTCTGATGAGATCATCGTGATTTTCCCGGATGGCAAGCGGGCCAGGGCAGAGAAACTCGGTGGTGACTACGACCGCGATGCGGCCATGATAAGGATAACGGAAGAGGGAGACTATCCCTTCGTGAAGGTGGGTGAGAGCGAGAACCTGTTACGCAACGAATGGTGTGTGGCCCTGGGGCATCCAGGTGGATTTGATCCCATGCGGACACCGCCGGTGCGACTGGGCCGGGTCTTGAGAAACGGCCAATTCGTCACCACTGACTGCGCGGTGGTGGGGGGAGACTCGGGGGGGCCGCTCTTCGATATGAACGGGGAAGTGATCGGGATCCACTCCAACATCGGGACCACCCTGACCGAGAACCGGCATGTGCCCATCGGCGTGTTCCTGAAGAGCTGGGATGACATGGTGGCGGGCAAGCGTACTGGTGCCCGCTTTGCAGGAAGAGAGGAGCGCATCGATCCCGATCGTCCCGTGCTCGGGATCAATCTGGCCGGGTCAGCCGAGAACGGGGGCGTGACCCTGGAGGGAGTGATGGAGAATTCTCCGGCGCAGAAAGCAGGTCTGCAGGCGGGTGATGTGGTTACCGAGATCAATGGTGATGCGGTCAATACCCCGCAGGAGCTGGTGCGGTTGGTCGGTGAATTCAAGGCTGGTGAGAAATTGACGATCTCCTACCAGCGCGGGGACGGGGAGGAAGAGGTCGAGATCAAGCTGGCCCGTCTCGGAGATCTCCTGGAAGCTCCTCCGGAGCAACCGGGTCGCGAACGCCGGGGACGACGGAACCGGGAGCGCCCCCGCGAAGGCGGGGAAGCGGAACCGAAGAACGATTCCGGGGAGGAAGAGCCGAAGGCGGAAGAGAAGCCCGGCGAGGACGGGGAAAAGGCCGGGCAGGCTCGCAAGGAAGTGGAGGAACTCCTGAGGGAATCGCTGCGCAAGGGCAACCTGGATCTGAACGAAAAGCAGTTGGAAAAACTGGGGGGGATGGCTGAACTCGAACGAGTGCTGCGGGAACTGGCCGAGTCGATGGGCCCGGAAGCGCTGCGAGACATGCTGGAGCTTGAGATTCAGAGCGGACCAGACGACTTTTTCGAATCCACCATGAAAGCGCTTCAGCCGGTCACCGGCAAGGCCGCCAGGTCGGTGGTAGCGGTGCAGGTGGACGGGACCCTCGGGGCGCTGGGAACCGTTGTTTCAAAGAAGGGACACATTCTCACCAAGAACACCGAGACCCTTAAGGGGAAGATTTCCCGTCCAGGAGACGGCAAGGATGTGCCCCTGAAGCTGGTCAAACGCTTTCCGAAGCGTGACCTTGCGTTGTACCAGGGTCCGCCCAGTGGATTGGAGCCGGTCCGGTGGACCGGGGAGAAGCAGAGTCCCATCGGAACGCTGCTCACCTCGCCTGATCCTGAGGGCGAGCCCCTCGGGATCGGACTGATCAGCGTGCTGACCCGCGCCCTGGGTGAGGTTGGGTTCCTTGGAATCCAGGCCGGGGAGGGTGACGGAGGGGTGGTCATCGTGCGCACCGTGAAGGGGAGTCCGGCACAGGAGGCAGGTCTCCGTCCCGATGATGTGATCACGCATGTGGATGGTTTCGCCCTCATGGATCCTTTCGCCTTCGGAAACAAGATCCGGACCTATCGGGCGGGTGATGAGGTGGAGTTCACCTATCGCCGGGGGGAGGACGAGGAAAAGATCAGGGTGAAACTGGCTGCGCGACCGGAGGAGCAGAGCACTGGTCGTTTCCGGCGCATGAATGAGATGAGCGGTCCCCTTTCCACGCGTCTCTCCGGATTTCCGCTGGCCTTGCAGCACGACATTCCGCTGGACCCGAAGTTGTGTGGAGGGCCTCTTCTCGATCTGGAGGGACGCTGCGTGGGGATCAATGTTTCGCGGGCGGGACGAGTGAAGACCCTGGCCATTCCCGCCGAGGACCTCCTGGAGCTCCTCGATGGGATGGAGGAATCGGAGGGCAAGGAGCCGGAGGAATCCGCGGTCGCGCCGAACAACCCCAGGCCTGCCCCCGCTCCTGATCCAGAGAGCAGGGAAAAAGAGCGGGCGCGCGTCCTGCAGGAACTCCGCCGGGTGGAGGAGCAGCTCCGTGAACTCGAGAAGGAGCTGAAGGAGCTGCAGAAGTAGGACCGTGCCTCCCCCGGGGACTATTCCCTATTCCAGCACCGCGTTCCAGTCGTCGATCCGGCTTTGCTGGGCGGCGAAGAGGTCGTCGGTCGGGTCGTGGATGGTGACCGAGTCGATGGTGATGTCCTCGGCCGGACGGTCGCCGGGTCCGGTTGCGGTAGTGGCGATGGCATCGACCACCTCCTGTCCACCGGTCACCTCCCCGAAGACGGTGTGCTTTCCGTCGAGGAACTGGGTGGCAGTGTGGGTGATGAAGAACTGGCTCCCGTTGGTGTTGGGTCCCGCGTTGGCCATGGAGAGCTTGCCGGCGCTGTCGTGGCTGCGGTGGGGCAGGCACTCGTTCTCGAACTTGTAGCCCGGTCCTCCAGTGCCGGTCCCCTGCGGGCAGCCGCCCTGCACCATGAAATTGGGGATGACGCGGTGGAAGACCAGGCCATCGTAGAATCCTTTTCCGGCAAGATTGAGGAAGCTGGCGCAGGTAATCGGGGTGTCGCCCGCGTAGAGGGAGATGTCGAGGGCACCCTTGGAGGTGTTGAGCGTGATCTTGATGTCGTCCATG
>DLRK01000199.1:4958-93718 GCA_002501065.1 Akkermansiaceae bacterium UBA7890 | reverse complement strand
AGCAGGCAGGCACGGGAGGGAGGCGGTCCAGGATGGCTTCCGCGCTCATTCCCGACTCCCGCAGGGTGGCAAGGGAGAGGGCCTGATCGCGGGTGGCCAGCCGCTTCCCGGCCTCGTCCCGGATGAGTTCGTGGTGGAGGTAGAGTGGTTCGGGGCATTCGAGGAGAGTTTGCAGGAGTCGGTGGACGTGGGTGGAGGGCAGGAGATCCTCGCCCCTGGTGACGAGGGTGATCTCCTGCTCGGCGTCGTCCACCACCACCGCGAGGTGGTAGGAGGTGGCGATGTCCCTGCGGGCCAGGACGACGTCACCGAGGTCACCGGGGAGAACCGGCCGGGGTCCGCAGAGGAGATCGTGGAAGGTGAGCTTCCCGCACAACTCCGCCGCCCGTCCGGAGTCGAGGCGCCAGGTGTGGGGCTCTCCGCGGGCGATGCGATCGGCCCGCTCGTCGCTGCTGAGAACGCGACAGGTTCCGGGATAGAGTGGTCCTTCCGGTCCGTGGGGCGCGCTGGTCATGCGGGCGATCTCGTCTTCGATGGTGCGCCGGTTGCAGAAGCAGGGATAGGCCACTTTCCGATCGCGGAGGCGATCGAGGGCGTGGTTGTAGCTCTTCAACCGGTCGGACTGGCGGAGGGCCTCTCCCTCCCATGTGAGGCCCAGCCACTGGAGGTCCTCCTCAATGAGGTCATAGAACTCCGTCCGGACCCGGGTGTGATCGATGTCCTCAAAACGCAGGAGGCATGATCCACCCTTACGATCCGCCAGCTCGCGGGCCACCAGGGCGGCATAGGCGTGGCCAAGGTGCAGCCGGCCAGTGGGGCTGGGTGCAAAGCGCGTGAGCATGGGGAAAGTCTCAGGTTTCAAGTTGGAGGTTTCAAGTTGTGCTTTGTCCGGGCATACTGGCTGCGGCAGGAGTGATCATCCGGGACCTGCACCTGGATTTCCAGATTCACCGATGACTACACGAAAAGTTGAGGTTCGAACGGGTGGCCGGGGAAGGAGAGGACATCCCGGTCTCGGGCTCCTCGCAGGCTTTATCGCCATGGCCTGGGTTATCGGACTGGTCGACTGGTACACGGACCTGAATTTCACACAATATGGAGTCAGGCCGCGTGAACCCATCGGGCTCCTGGGAGTCATTCTCATGCCCTTGCTGCACAGTGACTGGGGACACCTTATGGCCAACACCGTCGCCCTGCTCGGACTGGGCGTGATCGTGATCCTGGCAGAAAGCCGCCGATTTGCCTCCACCACTCTGATCCTGGTGTTGATCAGTGGACTGGGAACCTGGTTGATTGCCGAAAAGGGCACCAACCACATCGGGGCCAGCGGGCTGATTTACGCCTATTTTGGTTACATCATGGCCCGGGCGATCTGGGGGCGGCGACTCGTGTGGGCGGTGGTGGGCGTCGTGGTGGCGGTGGCCTACGGAGGGATGATCGGGGGAATTTTCCCGGAGGGAGATCACATTTCGTGGGAGGCTCACCTGACCGGGTTGCTTGGTGGGGTGTGGCTGGGCCAGCGTCATGCGTAGCGGTGCCGGCCGGATTGCGGCATCTCCTCGCCTTCCTGGTGAGAAAACAGCATGGGCGGTCAATCCTCCGCCGCCATGGCGAAGAGACCTTTCGGGTCTTGATAAAATCCATGACGCGTAAGAGCTGAACAGCAGGCCTCCCGTTTGATTCCGGGTGTTTTTGGTGATTCCAGGATGAGGGAAGGTTCAAAGACCCTTCCGGAAGCGCAATTCTGCTGGACAGGGTCCCGGAGCCCTCCTTGCATGGCTCCCATGAAAGCAGCAAAAGGACTGATTCTCGGGATTGTCAGTGCGGGATGTGTGGCGCTGACCGGTTGCGGGGGGAAAGGCAAGGATGACGAGAATTCGCTCAAGGGAAAAACCTTCGGCAAATTCACCATCCTTGACGAGGTCCAGACCGATACCGGAGACCGTTCCCTGGCCAAGAAGAACGCGGAGAATACCCTCGGCAAGTATCCCGAAGTCGAGGCCATGATCGGCCTCTGGGCCTACAATGCGCCCCAGTGTCTCGAGGCTCTCAAGGATGCTGACAAGCTGGGGCAGGTGAAAGTCTTCTCCTTTGATGAGGACCCGGTGGCCCTGGACGCTATCAGGGATGGGCACTGCGAAGGCACGATCGTGCAGGATCCCTATCTCTTTGGATACGACTCCATCAGATACCTCAAGGACATCGTAGTGGCTGACAAGATGCCCGAGCTGAACGAAGGGAAGAACATCCCGGTGCCGATCCGTACCATCGTGAAGGATAGCGTGGAGGAATTCCGCAAGACCGTGGAAGATCGGCTGGCAGCCGGAGAAGCGGCCAAGGGTGCCGAGGCCCCTGCGGATGCTCCCAGGTTCGCCTTCATTACCAACGTGGCGGATCCCTTCTGGAGTCATGCCGAGGCGGGATGTTATGTTGCCGCCAAGGAGTTTGGAGTTGCCGTGGAATTCCAGATGAACAGTGCGGGCGACATCGCCGGGCAGAAAAAGATCGTGGAAAACATCCTCAACAAGGGAGAGTGCAAGGGGATCGCGATCAGCGTTCTCAATCCTGAGAACCAGACCGAGATGATCAACAATGCCGCGGAGAAGGTGCCTCTCATCACGCATGACAGTGATGCGCCGGATTCAAAGCGCCTCTTTTTCCTCGGGACGGAAAATTACCAGGCCGGGCGCGAACTGGGGAAGCTGATCAAGAAGTCCATGCCAGACGGAGGAAAAATCATGCTTTATGTAGGCAAGATCGACCAACTCAACTCGATCCAGCGCCGCGACGGGTTGCTCGATGAACTCGCGGGCAAGCCCGCCAAGTAACAGGTGGCTGCGGACCCGGACTCTCAGCCACTGTTAGAGGCCCGCGCAATCAGCAAGCGCTTCGGGGGCGTACGTGCCCTTGAAGGGGTGAGCGCATCGTTCCATGCAGGGGAGATCGTGGCGGTGATGGGGGAGAACGGGGCGGGCAAGAGCACTCTCATGAAGTGCCTTGCCGGTGTTCATCAACCAAATGAGGGCGAAGTCGCGGTCGATGGGGAGGTGATCCAGATCCCCGACGTGCGGGCCGCCGAGAACCTGGGAATTGCCTTCATCCACCAGGAATTGAACCTTGCGGAGAACCTGAATATCGGGGCCAATGTGTATCTGGGCCGGGAGCCACGAATTCTGGGACCATTCTTCGACCAGCGCGAAATCCGGCTTCGGACCCAGGACCTGCTGGATGCCCTTGAGCTCGATGTCACCCCGGATACCCCGGTGCGAAACCTTTCGATCGGGCATCGCCAGATGGTCGAGATCGCGAAGGCGCTTTCCCAGAAGGCCCGAATTCTCATCATGGATGAGCCCACCAGCTCATTGTCTCTCCATGAGACCCGGATTCTCTTTCGTCTGGTGAAAAAGTTCCGGGAAGAGGGGATGGGCATCGTTTTCATCTCTCACCGGATGGCGGAGGTGGAGGAGATAGCGGACCGGGTTATCGTGCTGAAGGATGGCAGAAACAGCGGGGAGCTGGGGCGGGAGGAAATCAGCCGTGACCGTATTGTTTCCCTCATGGTGGGGCGGGAGCTGGTGGTGCACCAAAAGGCCGGGGGGAAGACCGGGGAAGTCCTGCTCGAAGTGTGCGACCTGAGGGTGGCACGATTCCCGGATGTGCCGGTGAGTTTCGAGTTGCGGGCCGGAGAGGTGGTCGGGATGGCCGGACTGGTCGGGGCGGGACGCACGGAAGTGGCACGGGCCATTTTCGGAATTGACCGTTCGTTGGGTGGCGCGGTCCGGGTGAATGGGCAACCGGTTTCGATCAAGCATCCGCAGGATGCCATCCGGGCGGGGTTGGCTCTCGTGCCCGAGGATCGCAAGGCGCAGGGAGCGATCCTGAACCTGAACATCCGGGATAATGTTGCGATGGTGGGTATGAATCGCTGGCAGCAGGCCGGGTTTGTCAAGGACCGTCAGATTGACCAGCGGGCCGAGGAGGCCCGGGAGTCCCTGCGCATTCAGACCCCCAGCACCAGGCAGCAGGTATCCATGCTTTCGGGAGGCAACCAGCAGAAGGTCGTCCTGGCCAAGTGGATGCCTCTCCGACCGAGAATCTTCCTTCTGGACGAGCCGACCCGGGGGATCGATGTCGGTTCCAAGAGCGAAATCTACGAGGTGATCGACCAGATGACGGCAGAGGGCGCAGCTGTTCTTGCCATTTCGAGCGAACTGGAGGAAGTGCTCCGAATCTCGGACCGGGTGATCGTAATGCACGAGGGGCGGATTGCGGGTCAGGTTGCCCGGGATGATCCGCGGTTTTCAGAAGAAGGAATCATGCAACTTGCCACCGGAGGAGAATAAGATGCTGTCTTTGAAGAATACCCTGAAGGAAAACCCGAAGCTCCTCGTGATCTTTGGATTGCTGGTTCTCTTGTTCACGGTGACGAGCCTTCTGCAACCGTCTTTCCGTGATCCAGCGACCCTGACCAACACCATGCGCTGGATTGGGCTCTTTGGGATCATCTCGATCGGGGTCGCTTTCGTGATCATCACGGGAGGTATTGATCTTTCGATCGGTTCGCTGATCGCTCTTTCAGGGGTAATGCTTCCCATGCTCCTCAAGGGCGATATCTTCTTTTCTGATCCCCTTCCGGTGCCGCTCGCCTTTGGGCTGGTCCTTCTGATTTCCCTTGGAATAGGTCTCTTCCACGGCCTCATGGTGACCAAGCTCGGGCTTCAGCCTTTTCTGGTGACGCTCTGTGGGCTGTTCATTTACCGCGGGCTGGCACGGGCTGCCGGCAACGATCAGACCCAGGGTTTTGGAGGAGACTTTGGAGGTCTCAAGGATGTGTTGGTTAAAGATAAGGTCTTCGATTTTGTGCCGATGTCATTCGTCGTTCTGATCATCATCGGTGTTGTTGCTGCCATCGTGCTCAACAAGACCGTCTTCGGACGTTATCTCCTTGCGATCGGGCACAATGAGGAAGCGGCGAAGTTCAGCGGGATCAAGACCGATCGGGTCAAGATCGCGGCCTACATGATCTGTTCGCTTCTCGGGGGCTTTGCCGGAATGCTCTTCGTTCTCGACACCAATGGAGCCACGCCTTCCTCCTTCGGAAACTTTTATGAACTCTACGCCATTGCCGGGGCGGTCCTGGGCGGGTGCAGCCTGCGGGGTGGGGAGGGAGCCATCTTCGGAGTGATCTGCGGAGCAGCGTTAGTCCAAGTGGCCGAGAAGGCGGTTTTCTTCCTTGGGGTGGAGGAGAAGTCCAAGTTTACCGTGATCGGGATCTTTATCCTGGTTGGAGTGGTGGCCGACGAATTGTTCCGACGATGGACCGAGAACCGGGGGGCGGGAGGGGGAAGTTCCGGTTCCGGGGGGGATCCCCTGGATTCGGCCGTCAATGAATCGTAGCGGCGAGTCGTCCGTTTCCCGATTAGTAATCTCAAGCGGATGCTGGCTTACCACGGCGTCATTCCGCCGTTCACATAGAGAGTCTGGCCCGTGATGAAGGAGGCCTCTTCCGAGGCGAAGAAACGGACGGCGTGGGCGACGTCCTCGGGCACGCCCCAGCGGCCCATGGGAATCTGGTCGAGGTAGGCGTCCTTGTCCTCCTGGGGATCATCGGCATGGCGTTCCACCGGGATCCAGCCGGGTCCCACCATGTTGACGGTGATGCCGAAGGCGGCGAGTTCGCGCGCCATGGAGCGCGACCAGCCGATCTGTCCACCCTTGCCCGCCACGTAGGCGGAGAAGTTGGGGACCGAGCTGGAGAACACCTCACTGATGATGTTCACGATCCGTCCCCACTTCTGTTCCTTCATCCCGGCGAGGGTGGCCTGGGCCAGGAGGAAGGGACTCTTGACGAAGAATTCGTACATCTCCTGGTAGAAGGCCTCGTCGTATTCCTCGATGGGCTTGAGCGGCTGCGGTCCGGTGGCGTTGGGCACGACGATGTCGATGGGGCCCAGTTTGCTGGTCACTTCCTCCACCAGGGCGGCAATTTCATCAGATTTGGTCACGTCCGCCCCGACTGCGATGGCCTTGCCCCCGCCTTCGTTGATTTCATCGGCCACTTCCCGGGCCCGGTCGATGTTGTTGCAGGCATTGACCACCACGGAAGCTCCGGCGGAGGCGAGATTGCGCACGATGGAGGCCCCGAGGCCCTTGCTGCTGCCGGTGACGAGGGCGACGTGACCGGTGAGGGAGTAGTTCGACATGGAAAGGAGGGTAGGAAAACTGGCAGGGTCTGGAAGCCCGAATGTCCCGCCCTGCTGCGGCAAGGTTAGGTGATGGCCGAGATGCTCCAGGGCACGAACTCGTGATCGCCGAAGCCCTGGGCCTCCGATTTCGTAGGGGAGCCTCCGGCCACTTCGATCATGCGCGCCAGGATGCGCCCGGCGACCTCCTCGTGGCTTTCGGTGCCGTCCGCAATGGTCCCTGCATTGAGATCCATATCTTCCTCCATGCGCTGGAACATGTCGGAGTTGCTCGCGATCTTGAGGGAGGGGCAGGGCTTGTTGCCGTAGACCGAACCGCGTCCGGTGGTGAAGCAGATGAGGTTGGCGCCGGAGGCCACTTCTCCCGTGATGGACATGGGATCGTATCCGGGGCTGTCCATGAAGTGGAGTCCCGGGCCCTGCACCGGCTCGGCATACCTGAGGACTGACTGCAGGGTGGTGGTGCCGCCCTTGCTGATGGCCCCCAGTGATTTCTCCTGGATGGTGGTGAGGCCACCGAGCTTGTTGCCGGGAGCAGGGTTGTTGCTGATGTCGCCGTCGAGCTTGGCAACATGGTCTTCCCACCAGCGGATGAGGGAGATCAGTTTCTCGCCGACTTCCCGGTTGGCGGCCCGCCGGGTGAGGAGATGCTCCGCTCCGTAAACCTCCGGGGTCTCGGCCAGGATGGCGGAACCGCCCTGGGCGATGAGCTGGTCGACGGCCAGGCCGAGGGCCGGGTTGGCCGTGATTCCGGAGAGTCCGTCGGAACCGCCGCACTGCAGGGCCACGCGGAGTTCACTGACGGGGACCGGTTCACGCCGGGCCTGGTTGGCATGGGGAAGAATCTCGTTGTGCAGGCGGTCGAGGCAGGACTCGATCGTCCTGCGCGTGCCGCCATTATGCTGGATCGTTTCCAGGTGGAAGCTGCCTTCGGGAGGTTTGCCGAAGTGCTCGATCATGAGAGGGATCTGGTTGGCCTCGCAGCCGAGCCCGACCATCATGACCGCCCCGAAGTTGGGGTGGCGGACATGTCCCCAGATGGTGCGTTGCAGCATGCGGAAACCCTCGTTCATGGTACTCACCGCACAGCCCGTACCGTGGGTGAGGGCTACGATGCCGTCGACGTTGGGGAAGTTGTCCAGGACGGCTCGCTTCTCGACTTCCCGTGCGACGAGAGAGGCCACGGTGGCGGAGCAGTTGACCGAGGTGAGGATGCCCACGTAGTTGCGGGTGCCGACCTTTCCGTCACCCCGGCGATATCCCTGAAAGGTTGCGCGTTGGTCTTCCGCGACCAGTTGCGTCTCGCGAGTGTCCCTGGCGTAGGCGTAGTCGCCACCATGATCCGACATGGCGAGATTGTGTTCGTGGACGTGTTCACCCGGAGAAATGTCACAGGTGGCCTGCCCGATGATTTGTCCGAACTTGAAAACGTTCTGCCCTGTGGGGATGGGCTGTATGGCCATCTTGTGTCCGCCCGGGATTCGGGTGACAGGGAGGATGGCGGATCCCTCCACCGCTTCACCCACTGCCAGGATTCCGCTCGCTACCACAACATTATCGTTCGCGTGGAGCTGGAAGGCCTGGGGTTTCGACATGGGAGAGGCGTCGGGAGGGTCGGCAGAGTGGGCAGGGGCGATGTAAGCGCCTGCCACTGGCAGGGTCGAGCCAGTTTAGCGCAGCGATTTGAGATAGAGGATGAGGG
Organism: Akkermansiaceae bacterium UBA7890; assembly: GCA_002501065.1. Lineage (GTDB taxonomy): Bacteria > Verrucomicrobiota > Verrucomicrobiia > Verrucomicrobiales > Akkermansiaceae > Roseibacillus_B. The sequence goes on along the minus strand of DLRK01000199.1, from coordinate 85,813 downwards.
AGGTGACCTGGTCTTCGTTGAGAACACCGAGGTAGGAAGGCATGCCCACTCCAGTCTTCTGCGTCTCGAATCCCCTGGTCACCCGCTTGGCCGGATGGAGGATGGATTCGCGGAGATAGGGCTCGTTCGCCTGCAGGGTGGAATTGTCGACGAGGGTGCGCTCCGATTGGAAAAGGCCCTTCCAGGTGGGCCCAACCACCAGGCTGGGTTCTTCGGCCACCTTATTGGTGCCGTCGGTGCTGTGGCAGGCCAGGCAACCGTATCTGGTGGCGATCTGGCTTCCTCTTTCCGCAGTGGGTTTTTCCCGGGGTGCACCGGCTGCAACCGTCGGGGGGGCGAGATGGACCTCCGTCTCCTCAAAGCCCAGGGTGGTCAGGTTGATCGGGGTGAGAGCCTTGATGCTGAGGTAGACAGCCTGTGCCGAGCGGGGCTCTAACCGGCAGGTGACCCGCAGGCTGTGGATGGGTTTCATTCCCGGGATGCCGAGAAACACCGACTGATGGTCCTCCGAAAGGTAGATACAGGAGATGGCGAGAGGCTCCTGTCCGGGACTGCCGTCGGGCCGGAAATGGCCCGAGCCGTAGCTAGGGGTGCGTTGATAGTTCCAGCGATCAACACTGTAGCGGGACATGCTGGTTGCGTGATCGTGATCGAGGGGATGCTCAAACCTGAGGACCACACCTTCCTTGAAGGCACGGACGGAGGAGGGCAGGGAGGAGGGTTTTCCCGTGGGACGGACCCGGTAGAGTCCCTGGATTTCCTTGCCGGTCGTTCCCCAGAGATTGAACCCTCCCACGTAGAGCCGTCCATCGACGGGATGGACGCGACCGCTCAGCAGGCCGGTCGGGAAACCGGTGAGCAGCGGTGCGACCGCGCCCTGTTGGCCGTGGGCATCAAGGTAGATCCTGAAAAGGGCGGGCTGATTGTATCCGACGTGTATGAGGCTGTCATTGAGGGTGGCCATTCTGGCGTTTCGGAGCCAGACCTGACGGGCGCCGGACTGGTTGACGAAGTGTGGAATCCAGAGAGGAGGTTCGTTGATGGTCCTGCCCTCGTTGGCCTTGGGCCCGAGTCGGACGGGTTGGAATCCGTAGTATGAACCGGTCTTGATGACATGAAGAGGAGTGGACGGCACCCAGTGGCCCTGCTGGTCGCTGGCTGTCAGGATGCCGCTGACCGGGTCCACGCCGAGGAAGGGTTGACGCAGGCCCGTGGCAATCACCTTCATGGTTTTTCCATCGGCGGAGACCTCCAGGATGGTCCCGTTGAGTTTGCCACGCGGTCCGTGAACCTGTCCTCCCTTGGAGAGGAAGAATCCGCCGCCGGGCTTGAGTTCGAAACCCATCGCGAACTCACGGGTCTCCGCGGTCTGAGCCGGCAGGCTGCAGAGATTCGCGTAGAAGTCGGCTTCACCGTTCCGGTCCCGGTCGCGCAGGGTCACGAGACCATTACGACCAAAGACTATGATCTGATCGTCCACGATACGGAGTCCCATCGGTTCATGCAGACCACCCGCAAAGCGTTGCCAGGTGATGCGCTTCCGTCTGCCGGTCACATCGTCCGCAATCCAGACGTCTCCGTCGAAGGTAAGGAGCGCGAGTCTGCCATCGGGAAAGAAATCGAAATCAGAGGGCCGGACGTTGCGTTTCCACGGGTTGGGAAGGGGGAGTGGGATATCCTCGCGGATGAAGGCCCCGTCGCCAGGCTCCTGCCCGGGATTCAGTTTCGTGGTGACCGTCCCTTCCCAGATGCGCGGGTGGGGGTCGAACACGTGAGACTCCTTGCTGCTTTGCCGGGTCGGTTCCGCGGATCGCCTGGAAAGGTTGTAGGTGATGATCCACTCCCGGGCGGTATCGGAGGGCATCAGGCTGACCGGGGGAGCGGGAGGGAGGTAAATGGTGAGTCGTTGGTTGCCGGGTCCGACTCTCAGGCTCCGCTGAAATCGAACCGGGGTTTTGTTGGTATCAAGGGAGATTTTCCATTGTTCTTCGATGGGGACTCCGTGGATCTCATATGCCAGGACCGGGCCCCGCCGATCCAGACCGAGTCCGATCCAGCGACCGATATGCGAGGGAAGAGGTCCAAGTCCCTTCTCTTTCCTGTCGATTGACGGGGAGCGGGGATCTTTCAGGGCAGGGGAGGATCCTGCGAGCACCCCCGGATGCATGCCGGTGGCAAAAAGAGGCGTGCCAACAGGTCTCGGCAGGGCCGCCTGCCCTGCGTCCGCCTTGCGGTGGGGCTGACGGTAGGAACCCGGAGCCATGCCGCTCATGGTCAGGTAATCGCCCGGAGCGTCCTCCTGCCAGATCAGGGCGATGCGAAGCAGGTCTGGATCAAAGCAGGCGCGGATCCCGTGTCCGAGGTTCAGGATGATGCCGCGGGGAGTGAGATTGTCTGTCGGCCACGGATCACCGAGATGCCGGGCATCCAGGGTCTGGCCGAAGAACGGCAGACCGTTCTCTCCGTAGGTGCCAAAGGGTGAGGGAAGAAGGGCGTGCGCCCGGTCCTGGGCCGTGAGGGGCTGGGTGAGGCCGGCGCAGAGAGAGAGCAGAGTGATCGTGGTCCGAATCATCGCTCCGACGCTATGGGCTGTTTCGCCCGGTCGCAAGAGTGTGAGACAGGAGAGGGAGAAATTCCAGATCCTGGTGGGGCCTCAGGACTGGCACCTGTCCGCCCCGGGCTGTCGCATATCGCGCCAAAACCCGCGCTCGGCTTCGTCTTATTGCATGGCGGCAAATTTTTGCCGCATGAGATCCTGGGGAGCGAGATCGCCCTGCTTGTCATGGGTCTCGTTGATCCACTTTTGCTCGAGGTCGTTCTTGCTTGGGCGTTCATCCTGGTAGAAGACCCCGAACTTTCCGGGGAACTCGAGTTGGGCCAGGTCGAAGGCTTTGCTGGTGCTGGTGAGATCGTGCTCTTCCTCATTGATGAGGTTGAACTCACCGCCCTTGCGTGGGATGGCCGCATCAAAGGCTCCAGGATAAAACATGGTGCATTCGGAAAGGACTTCCACCACGGAGAATCCAGGGTGCTTTACGGCACGCTCGAACATCTCGGTCATGTGCTTGACATGGGCGGCGTGGGAGCGGGCGATGAAGCTGGCACTGCTCCCGAGAAGCTGCGCCATGGGGTTGATGGGTCGATCCGCCGAGCCCTGGGGATCTGTCTTTGACCGGCGGCCGATTGGGGTGGTGGGGCTCGTCTGGTTCTTGGTCAACCCGTAGACGCAGTTGTCCATGATGACGTAGGTCAGGTTGATATTTTTCCGAGCGGCATGGTTGAGGTGGTTGCCCCCGATGGAGAAGCCGTCACCGTCGCCTCCGAAGACGAAGACGTGCTGGTCCGGGCGGCTCAGGGAGATCCCCGTTGCAAGGGGCAGGGCCCGCCCGTGAATGAAGTGAATCCCGTGCGAGTTGACGAAGTAGGGGAACCGGCTGGAACAGCCAATCCCTGCCACACAGACGAAGTCGGTCTGAGTCAGTCCGAGTTTCTGGATCACGTTGAAGAAGGAAGCGAGGACGGCGAAGTCACCGCAACCGGGGCACCAGGTGGGGTGATCGGCCTTGAGTTGCTTCTTGGAGAGCTTCTCTTCCGGCTGAGCGGACTGGGAGTCAGACATCGCTTTTGGAGGTCGGGAACAGTGAGGAATGGAGGCCGGGGAGGCGCAGGTTGGTCAGGCGAGGAAGTTGTCGACCCCATCCACAATTTCGCTGACCCGGTAAGCCAGGCCATCGGTCTTGCAGATGGAGTGGATGGCGGGGTTGCAGCTGGCGGCCCGCAGGATGGTGGCGAGCTGGCCGTGGCCGTAGACGCCGGAATCGTTCATTTCGATCACAAAGACGTGCTCAAATCTGGCCAGCAGTTCGTCGAGGCCGGCGGGGAGGGGATGGAGATGGCGGATGTGGGTGGCGCTGGCACAGAGGCCTTTGTCCCGCAGGCGGTCACAGGCTTCACGGATCGGGCCATAGGTGGAACCCCATCCCATCAGAAGGATCTCCCCGTCCTCTTCGCGGTAGACCTCCGAGAGGGGCAGATCGGCGGCCAGGGCGATCAGCTTGTTACGGCGCTTCTCGGTCATCTTCTGGTGATTGACCGGATTGCCGGAAGGGTGGCCCATCTCGTCATGTTCGAGGCCGGTGACCTTGGGGTAGGAGCCCTCTGCCATGCGGGATCCGGGAGGGGCATGCTGAGTGAGATTCTCGACCGGGTAGGGTTTGAAGTCCTCACCCCTTTCGCTCAGGTCGAGTTCAGGTTCGATCCAGTGTTCGTGGAGGTTGGGCTCATTGAAGGCCTCGATGCGGGTGGCAAGAGCCTGGTCACTGAGGATGATGACCGGGCAACTGCAACGCCTGGCCAGTTGGGCGGCCTCCAGCACGATATAGAAGCAATCTTCCACATCCTTGGGCGCCAGCACGATCCGCGGGCTGTCGCCGTGGGAGCCGTAGATGGCCTGCAGGAGGTCGCTTTGTTCGACTGAAGTTGGCAGGCCGGTGGAAGGGCCACCCCGTTGGACGTTGATGACAAGAAGAGGTAGTTCCGCCATGCAGGCGTATCCAATAGCCTCCGCCTTGAGGGCAAGGCCGGGTCCGGAACTGCCGGTCACAGCAAGATGGCCGGCATAGGAAGCCCCGAGGGCAATGGAGACCGCGGCAAGTTCATCTTCGGCCTGGACGAAGATGCCGCCATACTTTGGAAGTTCGCGGCGCAGCAGTTCCATGATACTCGACCATGGAGTGATGGGATAGCCTGCTCCGTAGCGTACTCCAGAGGCGATCAATCCCAGTCCAAGCATGGTGTTGCCATCGGAAGAGATGCGCTTGGAGTGGGTCGCTTCTCCAGGCGCAAAGCGGAACTGACGGAGGTCGGTGGTCTGGAAGGCGTAGCCTGCATCGAAGGCATTCAGGCAGTTACGCAGGATGTCCTCACCCTTGCGGCCAAATTGACGCTCAATGATGCCGACGAGCTTTTCCCTGTCGAGATGGAACATGGCGCAGAGGAGTCCCAGCACGAAAATGTTCTTGCCGCGATCCTTGGCGGTTCCGCCGATGGCTTCCACGGTGGCTGAGGTGAAAGGCACCCCAATGTGGTGAATTCCACGCTCGTCTCTGGTCTCCTCCACCTTTTCGGAGTCGTAGAGGCAGATCCCACCCTCCTTGAGGGAGTCAAGATGATCGTCGTAGCTGTGCTGGTAGAAGGCGACCAGCACATCTGCAACATCACCTGCGTGGAGGACCTCTCCGGAACCCAGGTGGACCTGGTAGATGGAGGGGCCACCCGAGATGGTGGAGGGGATGGTCATGTGGGTCATGACCTCCTGAGCGGTCCGCCCGGCCAGACGACCGAGCATTCCTCCAATGCTCTGGATCCCGTCCTGGGAATTTCCAGCCAAGCGGATCACAACATTCCGCAGAGCGTCGTCTTGCGTTGCCTGGGGAGAGGCGCCTACTGAACTCATGGGGCAGGTGAGATGGGCGACGCTAGATACGCGGCTAAATGATCCTTAGGAAGAAAAAAGACGGCCGGAGGCGAAAAAAATCAGGTCTTTTGAATAAGATGGGCTCTAGCGCTCACGGGGCCTGAGTTTATTTATTATTTCCAAGGGGGCTTCTCCCGGGAACCGGGGCCCACGGGGCTATGCCGCCAGGGTCTTGAGCTGGGCCTCTACGGTGGGGTGGGAGCAGTAGGGGTCCTTGAACTTTTTCCCGTAGGCGACAAGGTCCTGAGCGAGAGACTTTGCCACTTCGTGATGGCGAGGATCACGGATGAAGTTGGTCAGTTCATCGGGATCCTCTTTCAGATCCAGGAGCCACGGTTCTTCCGCGCTGGAGAGAATGAGCTTGTAGCGGGGAGTGACCGCTGCAAGCCAGCCCACCCGGTCGTCCTTGGGTTGGCCGGTGGAGCGCAGGAAGGTGACATCGCTCCACCCCTTGGGATGTTGTCCGGTGGTCAGAATGCCGGAGCAGTCGCGCCCTTCCTCGCGACCGGTCGTGTCCACTCCCATCAGGGCGAGCATGGAGGGAAGAAAGTCGACCGTGTTGAGGACCTGATTGACCCGACGGTCGGCGGAAATTGATTTGGGGTAACGGATCATGAAAGGCACCTTGGCGGATGCCTCCAGGGGGATGCCCTTGTTCTGGCGATGGTGTTCCCCGCGCATGTCGCCGTGGTCGGCGGTGAAGACGAGAATGGTGTCGTCAAGCAGGCCTAGTTTTTCGAGGTGCCTGGTGATCCGGCCCACGTTGTCATCAATGCACTTCATCATCCCATGGTACTGCGCCATCTTGTAGTGGCACTTGGGGGTAGGCTTGGCCCAGCTGGGAGCCTGCTTGCCGTTCTTCCCGTAAGTGCGTGGCTTCTCCACCACCGTATCGTCGTACATGGTGTCATAGGGGGCCCGGACGGTATCCGGTCCGTGGGGATCGGGGATGCTCAACATGTAGCAGAACGGCCTGTCCTTGTGCTGTTCGATGAATTTCATCGCCTTGGTGGAGAGGAAGTCGGTGGCAAAGGAATTTTCGTCGGCGCCTTTCACCGCATAATCCGGCTTCCCGTTCTTGCGGGCTTTCACCCGCGGCCCCTGCGGGGTGTTCTCAAACTGCTTCCAGTGACCGCGGTTGAACATGTAGCGGTTGTCCTCGAAGCCAAACTTCCGTCTGGGTTCCCACTGCGGTTTTCCCTGGCCATCGAGGTGCCACTTGCCGGCGTAGCCAGTGGCGTATCCGGCCCCCTTGAGCAGTTCTGCAAAGGAGATCACCTCGTCGCTGAGGTGAAGGTTGTTGTTGGTGACCGACGTGTTTTGCGGGTATTGGCCACTGATGAAGGACGAACGCGAAGGTGAGCAGACCGGGGTGGCGGCGTAGAACTTGGTGCAGAGCACTCCTTCTGCGGCGATGCGATCGATATGCGGCGTTTCACAGACCGCCCCCTTGTTCCTGCCCCACATGAAGGCCTGCTCGGGGGGCAGGGTGGCACGGTAACATCCGAGGGTGCGGAAGTTCAGCTCGTCACAGTGGATGATGACAAGATTGGGCTTGCGGGGCTTGCCACCAGCCTCGGCCCGGGAAGTCGGGGCCGTGGACAGGCCTGCTCCCGAAGCGGCGGTGGTGGTTTGGATAAAGCGGCGGCGTTTCACTCGTCTGGGCAGTGGGGCAGGGTGTGTCGGTTTTCCGGATTGGCAGTCTGTTGCAACCGCGACCAGCCGGGGAGAGGGAGATTTCCTATAATTGATCCGCAATCGACTCGATAAGCGGAGCGAGAGGCAGCTTGGTGTCCGTGATGGTGAGGGGGCGGGAGGCCTGGAAGTCGGGTTCGAAAACCAGGGCAACGAGTTCGGCCACCAGACCGGGATCTGAAAACGAGAAATTGAGTTCGCGGTTGATGCGCATGCTGATGGTGTCGAGGTTGGCAGACCCGACCGTGGCCCAGTCGTCGCAGATCATGGCCTTGAGGTGCGTCATGCCGGGGAAGTGATAGACCTTGGCTCCGGCTTTCAGAAGATTGCGGGCAGTCACGAAGTTTCCGGCGTCCATGATGCTGTGATTGGCGCGGTTGGGCAGGATGACCCGGACGTCTACCCCGCGGGTGGCAGCTGCTTCCAGCTCGTTCTCGATGGTGTCGGCGGCGAAGTAGGGCATCTCGATCCAGATTCTCTCGCGCGCTCCCCGGATGGCCTGGAGCATGGCCAGGAGGATGTCGCTGCGTGCATTCACCGCGTCAGTCCGCAGGATGCGGATCGGCACTCCCGGGCCCTCGGTGGTCTTGAGCGGTTCTTCCCTGTTGAAGAGGGTGAGATCCCCGCGGGGTCCGTTGCGTTCCCAGGTGCGTTCGAAGTCACGGTTGAGGGCGGCCACGATGGGTCCCCGGACACTGACCATGAGGTCATGCCATTCGTGGCGGGACTCGTGGCCGAGATTCATGCCTCCGATGAAGGCAACCTTGCGGTCGAAGAGGTGAAGCTTGGTGTGATCAGTCACCAGCCATGGGTTCAGTGTTTCGCGCAGGGCCACCTTTGACCCGCCGTGCCGGAGGTAGTCTCCGATGTCCCGGGGCTGTTTGAATCCGGCCGGAAGACCAGAGGGAGGCTGACGGCCGTGGGCGAAGGTGCTTCCCAGATCATCGAGGATCACTCGAACCGGAATTTCCTCCGCCCGCGCCCGCAGAAGATCGGCACAGCGCAGACCCACATCGTCACTGTCGAAGATGAAAACCTGGACGTCGATGGATTGTCTGGCGGTTGCGAGTGCTTTTTCGAAGGCACGGAAGAACATCCCGCCATCGAGGTGGTAACTGAGTTCCCCGGGGAGGGGTGCGGCAAGACCGAGCTTGTCGAGGCGTGCCTCGAACTCCGCTGATCCGGGCCGGGGAGGGGCGCCCGGCATGAATGTGAGGGAAACCCGCACGGGCAGATTGTCCTCAAGCAGGGCCACGCCGCGCTGTCGGTAGATCGCCTTTCCGAGCCGGTAGGTTGTGATGGGTTGGCGGACCGACGCCTCGATGGTGGAGCGGAAGGCGGTTCTCAGGAAGGTGCGCTTCGGAAGAGCCCGGTTCTTACCCGGGAGGCGCTGGAGCGCCTGCCCGGTGAGCCCGGCGGACAAGGGGAATTCTGCCCCGGCACCGTGCGCCGACAATCCCAGGATCAGGACAGCGGCAAGGCGGGAATGCAGTCGGGAGCGCATTACGGGGTCCACCATGTCCCGGCTCACTCCGCGACGCAAGGTAATCGGGATACAAGAAGCGAGAGAAGGCCCTTACCTGGCAGTTTTCACCGCAAAGTAGGAGCCGGCCACCACCTTCTCGGCCAGGAGGACATTAACGGCAACCTCGCGTCCGGATTCCTTGTGGGAGGGATCGCCTCCACCAAAGTCCCAGAACCATCCCTTGTATTTGCCGGAGGTGGCTTCCAGCACGAGGCCCTGTTTGGTGAGAGTGAGCTTCCAGTGGCAGTTGTCAGTTGGACTCTTGGCGAGGCGGAGAGCCGGAGTGACGGTGAGGTGAGGGCCCTCGGGGCGGGTCTTTGCACTGTCATCACGGGCGATGACCCAGCCCTTGTACTTTCCTCCAGCCGCACGGACGAGGTAGCCCTTGTCAGTTTCAACGAATTGCCAGGCCGAGGTGTCACGCGCTTCGCTGGCGAGGGAGATGCCCTCTACCACTTCGACATCGCCGAGTTTTCCAAGCCTGGCCTTTCCAGTAACATCGATGAACCACCCCTTGAATCTCGAAACCACCGGGCTGAGGGTCCGCGCTTTGCTGGTGCTCTTCACTTCCTGCTCCTCAAGCTCGCGCAGACCTTTGAGGAAGGCGTCGTGCCCCTCCGCAGCTGGAGGGCTTGCGGCAGAAGTGAGCCCGGGAAGGCCACCGAGGGGGGCGATCGACAAGAGGACGAGGGCGATTCTTTTCATCATGGCCGCCTGTTACACTTGGAGGTGCATCAAGTCCAGCTTGGAGGCAGTGGTTCTCTCTTCCGGTAACGACAGAACGAAGCCCTGCTGGAGGGGGAGGAGTCCGTCTGTCCGGGAGGGCGGGATATCCGTCGTGGTGCCCGCTCTGCACGGGAGAAAAAGGAAAGAGATTTGAGAATGACGGGGTGGCGGTCCCGGTTGGATGTTTAGAGCACGAAATCGCAGGATAATGTTAGCACGCATTAAAATCCACCTCATCTGTCCCTGTAGAAACTGGCAACAGGCTCGCTTTCACCTGATGGGGATCATCCGGGAGTTCGTTCCCAGGAGACTGCAGGACTTCGTGCGTTGAACAAGGTGAGGCCCGGGGATCAGGCGGGCTGAACCGGAACCGGATGATATTACGATGAGTGGACTTCACATGGGTATCAACCTGGGACATGACCGATCGGTTGCGGTCGTCTCAGAGGGCGAACTGCTGGTCTCGATTGAACAGGAGAGACTGGACCGCATAAAGCACAGCGTAGGATTCATGTATCAATCCCCGGGGGAGATGCGTCACATTCAGGTTCCGGGCGAGTGCATCCGCTATTGTCTCGACATGCTGGATGTCCCCCTCGCGGAGATGGAGACCATTACCGCGAACATGCCGGGTATTGATTTCGCTCCGGATATTATGCGGGGCAAGTTCAGCAGGGATATTGCAGACAAGGTCCAGACCATTCCCAGCCATCATCTGGCACACGCCTACTCGGCCTACTGGCCTTCCGGTTTCGAAGAGGCACTTGTCCTTTCCGTAGACGCCAGCGGACTCACCGCCAGAGAGGACACCGGCTGGAAGACGGAATCCTACAGTCTTCATGCGGGAAGTGGCACCGACCTGAAACCGATACACAGCGAACGGGTCCGTGCACATCTGGTGCAGCTATCCACCCTGGGATTTGTCTATGAGTATGTTTCCCGAAAGGCTGGATTTGAAACCACTGTCAATGCCGGCCTGAGCTTCCCGGAAGCCGGAAAGCTGATGGGTCTCGCAGCGTATGGTGGGCCGCAGCCTTCCTGGGAATCGTGGCTGCGCCCGGTTGAAAATTCGCTGAGCCTGGAGATCTCAGCCTACGACATCTTTCTCGAGATCGCCGCGCTGGAAAAAAAATATGATACCGGCGAGGGCAAGCCCTACTTCCGCCCCTGGCTGGTGGATCTTGCCTACAAGGCGCAGATGGAACTCGAAAACGCCCTCTGCCACATCGTGGAGGTGGCCAGGGAGCAAACCGGCCTCAATCGTCTCTGCATCGCCGGGGGCATCGGCCTCAATTCCGTCGCCAACTACAAGATCCTGACCCAGTGCGGTCTGGATGACATTTTCATCTTCCCGGCCGCTGCTGACAATGGGATTTCGGCAGGTTGTGCCTACTGGGCATATGCCACCCAGGAAAAGGGAACCGCTCGCCCGAAACTCAAGGCCGCCACGCTCGGGAAACCCCGCTCCAGGGAAGAAGTCGAAAAGGCCGTGGACCAGTACGATGACCTGATCGTGGTTGAGCGGAACGAACATGATGACATGGTGAAGAAGGTGGCGGACGCACTCTCAAGAGGCCACATTGTTGCCCGCTTCGAGGGAGGGTGCGAATCCGGACCCCGGGCTCTTGGTCACCGTTCCATCCTGGCGGACCCGGCGTTTCTTCGAATGAAGGATGTGATCAATGCGAGAGTGAAGTTCAGGGAAGCCTTCCGCCCGTTTGCTCCCTTTGTGCCCCTGGAGCGAGCCAATGAGGTCTTCGTGCTCGAGACCGAGAGTCCCTTCATGCTCCTCGTTGCCGAGATTCGAGAAGAGTTTCACTCGGTTCTCCCGTCCATTACCCATGCAGACGGAACGGGAAGGGTGCAGACCTGCACCAAGGAGGCGAATCGGTTTTTCCATGAACTCTGTCATGCTGTTGAGGACATTCGGCAGGGACCTCCGGTTCTGCTGAATACCAGCTTCAATGTTGCAGGACAGCCCATTGTTGAAACGCCCGAGCAGGCCATTAAGACCTTTCTGAGAACCGATATCGACTATCTTGCTCTGGAAGACTGCTGGATTTACCGGAAGCACACACCGGTGAAGTCCTACGAAGATCACGTGGCTGACCTCGTTGATGAGAGCCTGCCCGCGGGACTTCCCCCCGATCAGCCGTCTGTCCGGGGATTGATGACTGAACTGGATGCGGCACTGTTTGCAGGCCATGAATCCGGAAACTGGGCGCCGGAGGAGGTTGCGATGCTTTCCCGGCAGGGAGCCCGCTACAAGGAGACCAGTCGACTCTTCCCCGGGAACGGTTTCGTGGGAGAGCTTAAGACGCAACTGGGTCCTGATACCGTCCTTCTCCTGGACCCCAAGGGGCAGTCCCGGGTTGCAGACCAGATCGAACATCAGCCGCCTCTCCTCCTTGATCACAGGGAAGTTCAGCTGCTCCTGGCTTTCATGACGTCGAAGGAGGAAAGTGAGGACTCCCTGCGGGCCGCACTCGGCCTGACTCCCATGGAGCTCCGTCATGAAATGACCGCGATCTCGAGAAAACTGGAGCGATTCGGAGTGTCAGGTGACCCGAACTGGCTGAAGTCGGGTCTTCCCGGGGACTCTCCGCTTCCGCCCACTGGTTCCGACCGGACCTTCGCGGCCTTCGAGGACCCGGACTTCGCGTCCTGGCACAGCCTCGAAGCGTTCCAGAAGTGCCTGACAACACATGGTTACGAAGAACAGGCCATAATTGATCTGCTCGGGGTGGGGTCTCTTCAGCAGATCGAACCCACTCACCTTCACTACTTCGCTTCCCAGAAGCTCCCGGACAATCCACTGGGCGATCTGATCCGGTTGTTCCTCCTGCGGGCCGATCTGTCATCCGGGTCCGTAAGGGACCTGCTGGGATCATCTCTCTACGCGCGCCTTCTCGGCCTTGGCCTGATCACAGCGGAAGGGGACCGGGTGAGCTCCGTCGTCGATATCTTCTGCTCCGGAGGCATGATATTTGCCACGGACCACCGTTACATGCTGATGAAGGGAGACCGGTTGGAAGAAGATCCCGTGATGTATATCGGGATGGACAGTCATGGACTGGTGCAAACTGCGCCAAGAGAAGGCTGTGAGAGCCTGCTTGACCTCTGCTGTGGTTCGGGAGTCCAGGGCCTCGTCGGGAGCCGCTACGCGACCCGCGTGGTTGCGGTGGACCTGAATCCGCGTGCCGTCCGGTTCGCCCGGTTCAATGCGCAACTGAATGGCGTGCAGAACTATGAGGTGCGTCTGGGAAGTCTCTACACGGTTGTGGAAGGGGAACGCTTTGATGTTATTCTCGGAAACCCACCCTTCGTCCCAAGTCCGGAGACCGGACTCAAGTTCAGGGATGGAGGAAACAATGGCGAAGCCATCTTGCGGGAGATCGTTGAACATGCCGACAGTCACCTTAGCGAAGGGGGAAGATTGTGTATCGTGACGGACCTCGTGGAGATCGAGACCTATGAGGCCCGCCTGAGAAAATGGTGGGGCAGCGAGGCATTGGAGGCCCTCGTGCTTACCACGGCGGACCGTGACGAGATTCTCTTCTCGGTGCCTCATTGTCATGCTCCATTCGGACAGAGTATCGAGCAATTCAACGCCGAGCTGAAACGCTGGGTGAACAACTACCGCGAGGCAGGCCTGAAGGGAGTGAATTTCGGCTACATCCTGGTGTGGAAGCAGCAGCTTGCCCCGGGAGGAACGGTCACGTTCCGCACGATTCACAACCCCTCAGCCCCCATCCACAGGGAGGTCAGCACATGGCTCGAACAGCGCCGGATCTGGACTTCCAGTGAGGCTGCTGGTTTTCACATGAGCCTTCACCCAGCAGTGCGTCTTCGTTCCGAGCATGGGAGTGGGAACGCATCCCCCCGGTGCGAAGTGGACGTCGCGGACAATGACTTTTTCACGACCTACGTGATCGGGGAAACCATTCACCAGGAACTCCGGCGCATTGACGTGGATCAACCGTTGCTGGGCAGTCGTCTCACCCCGGCGGACTCGGAGTGGATCGAAGATCTGCACCGGAAGGGAATTGTCCGGCTGGTTCGTTATCCAAGACAGTCCGGAGGAAACAGCAATCCGTCCCGGCCAACCACGGATCACTTTCAGATCGAGGAGATGGCGACGAAGACGACCCCAACCTGTCTCTCCTCCTATCTTAGTTGAGCAGAGCGCACGTCCCCGGCAGTCCGCGCCGGTGGGAGCCGGGAGGCCGGCCTGGCGGGGAAACCCACGAGGCCGCCTTTTCCGGGACCAGGCTACAGTCCGAGTTCCACCAGCTTTGCCTCGATGGCCTCCGCCCAGATCGCGTAGCCCTTCTGTCTCGGGTGGAGGTAATCCGGCATGATTTCCTTCGGGAGGCGGCCGTCCCCGTCGAGAAACCGGTCGTTGATGTTGAGGTAGTGCACGCGCTTGCCGTCGTGGAATGCGGCGAGGCGTTCGTTAAGGGCATCGTTGATCCTGCGCTTTCTGCCATCCGGCATTGCATCGCGCGGGAAGACGCCGAGGAGAAGAACCCTGGCGTCTGGGCAGCGGGCCCGCAGGATGGAAAGGATGCGTGCCACGCCGTCGGCAGTCTCGCCGGGATCCTGTTCGCTGTGTCCGGTGTTGTTGGTTCCGATCATGACCACGGCCACCTTGGCTTTTTGCTGTCTGCGCAGGTTGCCGTTGTCGAGACGCCAGATGACGTGTTCGGTGCGGTCACCCGAGATGCCCAGATTCAGAGTCTTGCGCCCGCCGTAGTACTTCTCCCAGGTTGCCTTGCCGGCACCCTCCCATCCCTGGGTGATGGAATCACCGATGAAAAGGAGGTCGTGGGGGCCGGAGCTGGCCTTCCTGTTCATGTCCAGGTGACGTTTTTTCCACCAGTCCTCGTTCATCCGGTGGGCGGGAAGGAGAGCGACGTGCGCCCGGTAGTTCTGCTTGATCTGGCGGTACTGTTGCTGGAGGCGACCCAGGATTGCGGCGTATGCGGGGTCGTCGTGCACGCTCTTCATCTGCTGGGGGTCCTTCTCGTTGTCAAAAAGCTGCCACTCGTTGTACTTGGGCACGTGAAACAGAGTGTAACGCTCGGTGCGCACCCCGTCGTGTCTGGCAACCTGGTGCGTTCTCTCCCCGTAATAGGCGTAGTAGACGGCCTCGCGCCAGTCCCCGGGTTTCCGTCCGCTGTTCTTCAGGAGGGGGACAAGACTCCGGCCCTGCATGTCGGCGGGGATCGGAGCGCCGCAGATGTCGAGAAAGGTGGGGCCATAATCGATGTTCTGGATGAGGGCCCTGGTTGCTGAGCCGGGCTTGATCACCTCCGGCCAGCGGATGACGAAGGGCATCTTGAAGCTTTCCTCGAACATCCATCGCTTGTCGTACCAACCGTGCTCACCGAGGTAGAATCCCTGGTCACTGGAGTAGATCACGATGGTGTTTCGGGCCAGACCGCTCTCGTCGAGATACTCCAGAACGCGTCCCACCCCGTCGTCCACGCTGGCAATACTCTTGAGGTAGTCCTTGATGTAGCGCTGGTACTTCCAGCGCACGATGTCCTTCTTGCTGAGCCTGCCGGCCTTCATGGCGGCGATGAACTCCTCATTTTCGGGCTGGTAGACGGCATCCCAGGCCTTCTTCTGGACTTCCGTCATGCGCTTGTACTGGGCGTTGGCAATGCCGCTGGAGAAGTGCCCGGGGAAGAGGTTTTCCCCATGAAACTTCATGTCATGTCCCCAGTACATGTGCTTGTCGATGCCCATGGCGTGCTCGGCGAGGACCTTGCTCCGGTTGGCGTAGTCATCGAAGAGGGTCTCCGGTTCGGGCATGGTCACTCCCTTGAAGAGGTTGAGGTGGCGTTCGGCGGCGGACCAGTTGCGGTGGGGAGCCTTGAACTGGATCATGGCCACGAAGGGTTTGTCCTTGTCCCGGTCCTCCTTCATCCACTTCAGGCCAAAGTCCATGACGAGGTCGTTGCAGTGCCCCTCGTAGCGTTTACGGCTTCCATCCATCTCGATGAAGTCCGGGTTGTAGTATGCGCCCTGGCCGGGAAGGATGCGCCAGAAGTCGAATCCCACCGGGTGGGAGTGGAGGTGCCATTTGCCGATCATGGCGACCTGGTATCCGGTGTTGCGGAGAAGCTGCGGGAAGGTCTGCTGTCGTCCGTCGAAGTAGGAGGAGTTGTTGTCGAGAAAGCCGTTCAGGTGACTGTGCTTGCCGGTCAGGATGTTCGCCCGGGAGGGACCGCAGATGGAATTGGCGCAGAAGGAATTCTCGAAGAGCATGCCCTCCCTGGCGATGCGATCGATGTTGGGGGTGGGGGCAATTTCGTCGAACAGGCCGCCAGGGTAAGCCGAGATGGCATTGCAGGCGTGGTCGTCCGAGAACATGAAAATGATGTTGGGCTTTTCTCCCCGGGCGGGAGTGCCCAGAACCCAGAGCCCGGAGACCAGAAGAAGTGTGAAGAGGTGATTCATGAGAATGGGAAACAGAGCAGAGTAGCATGCGCTCGACAAGTCCGGCGATTCCTCACCCTGCCAGACTGATCGTTGTATAGACGATCTCCTCTTCACGATAGGCTCCCCGGGCCTGGACCTGGCCCTCGGGCCCCACAACAATCGAGCATCCGACACAGGGGTGGCCGGCCCAGTTGCCGTGGCGTATTTCACCGATGTTGCTCGCTCCCGCAATCCAGATCCCATGCTCCCGGGCCACCCGTCCGTAGACGTCGTGCCAGAGGCTGCCATAGGGCTCCTTCTGCTGGTCGTGATCCGGCGCCACAGCCCAGGCACAGGGTGAGAGAATGAGCTGGGCACCCTTCCCGGCGAGTGAGCGGGTGAGTGCTTCACCGGGGAAAAAACCGTCGGAACAGATCATCACTCCCAGGGCTCCCAGGTGGGTTTCACATACAGCTTCCGCTGACCTGCCGGTGGAGTAAATCTCCTTCCCGATGGCGAGTTCGTTCACCTTGCGGTGGGTCAGGATGACATCTCCCGATGGATTGAGGAGCACCGCACTGTTGAAGATCCTGTCGTCGTCGCGCTCGGTCAGCCCCGCGCAGACATGGATCTCATGGAGGCGGGCCGCCTGTCGGAGTTGCGTCAGACGGGAACCAGTGGGAAAGGGCTGGGCGAGCTCAAGGGCCGATCGATCACACCAGCCGCAGTCGAGAACTTCCGGCAGGAGCACCACTTCCGCTCCGTTGCATGCGGCGTCCTCGATTGCTGCGATGGCCCGTGCCAGGTTGGCGTCCGGTCGTCCTCCTTCCACCAGGATCTGGGCGAGCGCCAGGTCGAAGGTTTTGGTTTGAGGGCGGGGCACGGAGTGATAGATGAGGGAAATGCCGGTGATGCGAAACCTTCTTCTGGTGGGAACCGGTTTCCGGCGGCCCGGCCAGGGTGGGAGTTTTCCGACTGAGATCCGGGTTTCGGATAACGGGCAAGTGGTGGGATCACGGGGATATCAGAAACGTCCCGGGACAGGAGGGGGAGCCTGACTGATGTGCCCCGGAATGATCGGGTTTTGGCTGTGCGCCTTTCTGTGGGCGAGTGGAGTGGCGGCGGAAGATCTTTCCCGGCACCTGGCGGCAGCCAGGCATCTGGAGAAGGGGCAGTGGACGGAGGCCCGGGAAATCTACCGTGAACTGGACGCGAAGACCCGGGAGTCGCTTCGGCCTCACGTCCGCCTGGGATTCGCGAGGGCCATGGTCGGTCTGGGACAGCATCGAGATGCGATAGATCTGCTCCGTGCGTTCTCGATCGACGGGGCAGGCGGGATGTCGGAGCGCGAACGCTGGCGCGCCACGGTGGCGGTAGAACTGGGAAGGGCGCTGGGTCGTCAGGGCAGGGTGGCGGAGGCCCTTGCCGAACTGGAGAAGGCGTTGGTGATCATGGGAACGAAGCGACAGGATGTGGCGAACCGGGTCTGGGTGCGCCTTGAGATGGCGTCGCTATTGGCCCGGTCGGGGCGGCGCAAGGCAGCGATCAAGCTGCTCACGGAAAGCCTGCCGGAACTCAAATCCGTCGAGCGGGCCGGGCTGCGAGCCTGCCAGAAGGCCCGGTTGGCGGAGATTTACAGGGCAGACGGAGAGCGCGACTGGGCGGTGACCCTGCTGGAGCAGATCCGGCACGACCCGCAACTCAACCGGCAGCAGTTCATGGCGGCGGAAGCCCTGGTGGAGGGGCGGGAGTTGAAGAAGGAAGTCACCGGACGGCTGCGGTCGCGGGAGGAAGCTGATTGCCTGGTGATTGAATCGGAGGGATGCTTTGAACTCCGCATCGCCGGGGAGAAGAAGGAGGGAGAGACCCGGGGAAGCGATGCCGGGCGGACCGTCACGCACTGGTTCAACCTGGCGGACGATCCTTTCCGTACTACCAATCTGGTTGGTTCAGGGTCGCTCCTGCAGGTGTCCGATTCTTCCGCTGCGGATGAGTTCCGCAGCGGCGGCCCCGGGACGATTGAAATCCTGGAAAACCTGCCGGCGCGTTTCCGTTTCCGGCGTCGCGATCTTGTCAGCCCGGAGAGCCGATTCGAGGAATATACGATCTATCCGACCGGCCAGATCTTCGTGCTGATCAGCCATGAAGGGTCGCCTGCCGCGGAGCCGGGATCGCAGACCACTCTGAGCACTGCCTGCAACGGCAATCTCAGCTGGTGGCAGGTGACGGATTCAGGCATGGGCTGGCCGGGGGAGCCCATCATCCGGTCCCGGGGAAGACTGCTTCTGGTCTCGGGGCTCTCGATTCCCTCCAATCGGCGCTCCCTGCCGGACGATCTTCTCCTTCTGCCGGGCCGGGCCGGGCGCTACCTGATTTCCATGGGCCCGCAGGATTCCGCACGAGGGAGGCTCTCTTTTCCGGAGGCCGGAGGGGGTGGCCGTCTTGCCGTTCAGTTGCGGATCTTCCCACGGAACCTCGATTCATTTGGCGCGGTGGAACCTTACCGGAAGGACTACCAGTCGCCGGCGAAGTTGCGGGTGCGAGCGGGCAAGGTGGACCCGGATGAGATCGGTGATCTGAACGGGGACGGCTATAATGAGAGTGAAGGTTGTTACGTGGTGCGGGGAGGGCGGGAGATCTGGTTGGATCCGGGGCAGAGTGACCGGATGCAACCCGCCTTCAAGTTTCTGGATTCCGGAGTAAATGGGCTTCCGGACGTGCTGGTCAACGGGCAACCGGTCGACCGCTCCTCCCATAACCTGGCTTGGCTGGGACCGGATATTCTTCTCCTGCACTGGCTCGGAACAGTTCCCGCAGGAGAGCGCACGGTATTCAGTCTGAGATAGAGCCACGGTGGTGTTTTCAACACAAAAGGCCGGTGAATCTGTGTTATGCTGTCCTGCGATGAACCTGAAGGTCGTGTCATGGTTGCTGCTGGCTGGGAGCATGTTGCTTTCGCCTCTCCTCAGGGCCGGGCAGGACGAGGAACCCCGCGCGGGATTTTCGCGGGCCCTTCAGTTCAACTACGAGACGAAGGGCGGAGTGAAACGGGAACGCCGTGTGTTCCTCTGGTATCCAACCACCCGGGAAGAGGTCAGATTCCGCTATGGTGGCCAGCAGGGAATGATCGCGCCCGAGGCCCCGGTGGAGGAAGGCGCTCACCCTCTCATCATCTTCTCGCACGGATTCTGCGGGTCGGCGGACCAGAGTGTCTTTCTGATGGAAGCCCTGGCACGGGCGGGATACGTGGTGGCTTCCGTGCACCATGAGGACGCCATGCACGCCGGGCAGCGGAAGCGGACGGCGATGCCCAACTTCCTGAAGGCAAAAGAATGGCAGGATGACAGGTTTATCGATCGCAGGGAGGATGTGGTGGCGCTCCTCAACTTTGTCCTGGGGCAGAATGGGCTGGAGGGTTCGCTTCTTCACAAGCGCCTGGCGCCCGGCATGGTGGGAGGTGCCGGGCATTCGCTGGGCGGCTATACTCTGGTGGGCATGGCCGGAGGACGGGACTCCTGGAGGGAGAAACGGGTCGGGGCCATCCTCCTTCTCTCGCCCTACGTCCTGCCCTACCTTCACCAGGGCAGCCTCAAGGGGGTCGTCGTTCCGGTGATGGTGCAGGGCGGCACCTGGGACCTGGGGGTCACGCCCTTTCTGAAACGGTTCTACGACCAGCTCGAGGGCGCGAAGTATTATCTCGTTTTGCGCGGGGCGGGTCATTTCGCCTGGACTGACCTGAACTCCGCAGGCGGGACCACGACTGAAGCGCTGAGGAAAGGGAATCCCAGGCTCATTGCCGAATACAGCGTTGCCTTCTTTGACCGGCACCTGAAGGGACTGGATCGCAGGAAGGAGCTGGTTGCCCGTGGCAGGCAAGTCCATACCTGGCAGGCGAACGGGAAGGTGGAGTAGGGATGGGTCTGTTGGCGAGGGAGACTCACCCTGGGATCGCGCAGCCTGTTTCCGGAGCGCGGTCCGACCTTTGATTCGGAGAGAGCGCAGCGGTTGATGGCGGTGAGGGCGTGGCCCGGGACTGGATCAATCTTCTCCTGACCCCGCTCGCCAAATGGTCCGCGATGGGTTAAAACCCGTGCGGATGAACTGGTATGAGCACGGGGTAATCCGGCAGCAGTGGATGCTGTTTCTCCTGATCCTGGTGATGTGCCTCATCCAGGGCTTTCAGATGTTCGGCCCGGAAGGTGCGGATGATCGTTTCATGGTCGTTCCTCTGGAGGTGACCACCAGTTGGCAGGCGGTGCGGAGTGGAGATGCCACCATCGATGACGTCTCCACCTTTTTGACCCTGATCAGCAACACGTTCCTGCATGGCGGGGCCTCTCACCTCGTGTTCAACCTCCTCTTCCTGTGGATCTTTGCAGCCCTGGCTGTGGAGCTGCTGGGGACACGCTGGATGCTGGTGGTTTATTTCCTGACTGCGGCTTCCGGTTCGCTCGGCCACATCCTTCTCAATCCCTATGAGGATCACCAGTTGCTGGGAGCGTCCGGAGTCGTGATGGGGTTCGAGGGACTCTATCTCGGGATGGCCGTGCGGTGGCGCCTGCCGGATCCCCACGTCTTTCCCATCGCCCGTCCCATTCCGCCGGTCAACCTGGCCGTCCTGACCGTGATCGGAATCTCTTTTGATTACTACCAGTTGATGGAGCACTCCCAGGGTAACGTGGCCTACGGTGCCCACCTGGGAGGTTTCATCGTGGGGCTCTTCATGGCCTGCTTTGTTGTGCCCAGACCGGGACCGGCAGAAAAGCGGTAGCTCCCGGCGCCGGTGTGGACCGCGCGCGGAGGAAGGTGGCGACCTTAACCCGGAGGCAGGCGGTGGACTCGATAGTAACGCTCCGCCGACGGAAAGAGAATGAGGTTGTCCAGAAAGGTGACGGTTGCTCCGGTCGCCTGAACCGGATCCCCCTGTGACTGCCAGTCCCTGAGATTGTCGGAAACTTCAAGGAGGTAGTTCTGTCCCTCCACGCTCGCACAGATGATCGTAACGGCAGTCCCCTCCTCATCGTAATCTACCGAACGGATGATCGGGCGAAGGGGAGTCGGGGCGGCAGTGAACCGGGAGAGACGGAGATAGCGGGCGGCCACGTCGAACTCCGCTGGCGGGGCCTGGGTGCTTCCTTCCGAGGCGATTTGTGCGACGAGCCCGTATTCCTTTGAAATCCAGAGATAGCTGCGTACGAACGACTGGCCCAGCGGCACCGGAGTGCCCACGACATCGGCCATGGAATCGAAGAGGCTCAGCTCGTTAATGCGCAGGACGTCCACCGTGCCCAGGGTGGGCAGGGTGAGGGTTCCATAGCCATCGACGAAGGAGGTGATGGTGACGCCCACATTGACCGGAACGACAAGCCCCCCGATGTCGACGGAGGTGGAATAAGAGGTCGGAACCGACCATGAATCGAGGTAGTCGATGGTGGCGGGATAATCGACCACAGGATTGTTGAATTGCGTCACCGGGTTGGTCGGGTTGCCCACCGGATCGTGAAAGCCGTGCAGTTCCCGGCCGCCGGGGGTGAGGTTGAAGAACGTCCAACCGGTCCCTCCATCTGAATCAACCGTGCGCACCTCCGTCAGTTTGGCCCCCGTGAAGGGATCGCTGAAGGGAGATTGATCAGCCGGGAGGATCTCGTAATGATAGGTTTCGTCACCCACGCCCGCCGAAAAGTCCCACTGGGACGGCCCCCCTGTTCCCAGGATCAGCCCATTCACGACCGTCACGTTCCCCTGATGAGTCAGGAAGGAGCGTTGGACTCCGGACGTCATCTGCAGGTCGGCGAGTTCGACGGTGATTTGTGCCGAGGCGGGGAGAGTGCCGAGGACGGATGCGGTGGCGAGGAAAAGGCCGAGGGGTTTCATCTGTGCGGGAGGGCGGGATTCTGGGAGCGCCGCAGCGGCAACGAACCGCAGCCAAATAAAATACAGGGATCCCCGGATTTTTCAAGGCGTGGAAGTCAATGAAGTTGATTGATTTGGGAGTGCGATCTGGCGCCTTTCTTCGTCTCCAAGGGGAGAAGACATGACGACGGGCAAGGTTGTTTTGTGAATTGGCGATTGTGAGGGTCGGTGCTTGTGCGCTATGTCATACCCGGTTTGAGGAGTCGCTATCGAGCAGGT
Source organism: Akkermansiaceae bacterium UBA7890 (assembly GCA_002501065.1). Taxonomy (GTDB): domain Bacteria; phylum Verrucomicrobiota; class Verrucomicrobiia; order Verrucomicrobiales; family Akkermansiaceae; genus Roseibacillus_B. The sequence continues at coordinate 63,830 of DLRK01000199.1, read as the reverse complement.
TTCCGGGTGGTCGGTCAGGCGTGCCTGGCCCTCGCGGCCCTGGCCGGGGGCTTCGCCGCGGACGAGGCTGAAGGCCTGCGTTTCTTCGAGGAGAAGATTCGTCCGCTCCTCTCCGAAAACTGCTTTAAGTGTCACGGGCCGAAGAAGCAGAAGGCGGGGCTGCGTCTCGATGCGCGGACGCTTCTTCTCAAGGGGGGTGAGAGCGGACCGGCCATCGTGCCGGGGAAGCCCGGCGAGTCCCTTCTCATCGAGGCGGTAAGCTATCGTAGTTCCGATCTCGAGATGCCGCCAAAGAAGAAGCTTGGCAGGCGCCAGGTCGAGGATCTGACCCGCTGGGTGGCAATGGGTGCGCCCTGGTCCGGGGGCGAGGGGGTGGCTGCAGAGGGGGATAAGCCGGAAAAGGAGTTTGCAATCAGCGAAGAAGATCGTCGCTACTGGGCGTTCCAATCATTGCGGAAGCAGGAGGAGAAGCACTTTGATGAGATCATCGAGGCAACGCTTGAGGAGAAGAAACTCGTCGCCAATTCTCCTGCCCCGCGTGGGGTTCTTATCCGGCGCGCCTATTACACCCTGCTCGGTCTTCCCCCGAGCTTTGCGGAGGTCCAGGCCTTCGCCAATGATCCGGATCCGGCGGCCTTCCCGAAACTGGTGGATCGCCTCCTGGCCATGCCGGAGTATGGGGAGCGCTGGGGGCGGCACTGGCTGGATGTGGTGCGTTTTGCGCAGAGTAACGGCTACGAGCGTGATGATGAGAAGCCGCACGCCTGGCGCTATCGGGACTATGTGATTTCATCCTTCAACCGGGATAAGCCATACGACCGTTTTGTGCTGGAGCAGATTGCGGGCGACGAGCTGCCCGATGGAGGAGACGAGGGATGGATTGCGACCGGATTCCACCGGTTGGGGGTGTGGGATGACGAACCGGATGACAAGCGGGCGGCGGAATTTGACGGGCAGGATGATATCCTGAAGACCACCACGGAGACATTTCTCGGTCTCACAGTGGGATGCGCGCGTTGTCACGATCACATGTTCGATCCCATCTCGCAGCGCAACTACTACGAGCTGCAGGCCTTCTTCCGCAACGTGAAACCCTACAACAAGCCGGGAGCGGACACCATCCGCAAGACGGGGGCAGGAGATGCCCTGGTGGTAACTGAGCGTGGCAACAAGCCCATTGACACCCATCTCCTCATCCGGGGGAATGCGGGTCGTCCGTCCGACAAGGTGGAGCCGCACTTTCCCGAGATTCTTGGCGGGGGATCCCCCGAGGTGACGCCTACTCCCCACTCGGTGGGGCGGCGTCATGCCTTTGCCAGGTGGGTAGCCCGGGAGGATAACCCGCTGACCGCGCGTGTGATGGCCAACCGGCTCTGGCATGGTCACTTCGGGCGGGGGATCGTGGCTACTCCCAATGACTTCGGGAAAGCGGGGAATCCGCCCACCAACGAGGCCCTTCTGGACTGGCTGGCCAGTGAGTTCATGGAGCGCGGCTGGTCTATCAAGCACATGCATCGCGTTATCATGAACAGCCGGGCGTGGCAGAGGTCCTCCGTGGGAAATCCCGCCAACGAAGCAATCGACCCGGGGAACCTTCACCACTGGCGGGCCAACCTGCGCCGACTCGAGTCGGAAGCCATTCGGGATTCAGTTCTCAAGTGTGCCAGCGCCCTCAATCCGGAGCGGGGCGGGCGCGGGTTCTTTCCCACCCTCGCCGGGGAAGTGGTTGCCGGAGGGTCCAAGCCGGGCCGCAACTGGCAGTGGTCCCCGCCGGAGCAGCAGCGTCGTCGCAGCGTGTATGCCTTCGTGAAGCGGACCATGCTCTATCCGTTCTTTGAGATCTTCGACTACACCAACACCGAGGGATCCCTGGGGATACGTCCCACTACTACGGTGGCTCCGCAGGCTCTTCTCCTCCTCAACAGTGAGTTCGTGGCGGAGAATGCGGCGCGGGTGGCGCAGAAGGCAATGGCGCAACCCGATCCTGTCTCCTCCGCATTCCGGATGGTGCTCAGTCGAAATCCCACCGAAGAAGAAGCCAGGCTGGCTGCCGCCTTCCTGGAGGACCAGGAAAGGAAACAGAAAGTGCTGACGCGGCGGGTTTCCTTCCGCCCCGATTTTCCGCCGGCCCTTTTCAACGACTACCAGAAAAGTCTCCCCGCTGAGCGCTTCCTGCGGGGACCGACCGGGGGATGGGAATACCACAAGGGAAAGTGGACCGGAGGCTATGAGGGCATCGTCAACGCGGAGCGCGATTGGCCCGCCTTCTCTCTCTACCGGGTCTCGTCCCGCGATGTCAGGGTCTCCGGAAGGTTCCTGCTTGATGGGATCACCGAGCGGGCCGCGGTGCTCCTGCGGGCCAACCCGCGTGGAGCGGTCTTTGAGGGCTACAGCGTGCTGTTGGACAAGCCGAAGGGGGAGATTGCGGTTCGTCGCCACGAGGGGGAAAAAATCACGGTTCTGTCCAGCCAGCCTGTCTCGGGACTGCAGAAGGGACCGGATATCGCGATCACCCTGGTGGGAGGAAAAATCGTGGTGCGCTGCGGATCCGGGGAAAGAATGGAGGCTGAGGACCCTGATCCCATTGGAGGCGAGGGTCGGGTGGGAGTGAGTGCCTGGGGTGGTTCTGTCAGCATCGATGATCTGACCATCGTGGCGGATGGTCAGAAGTATGCCGTGGCGGAAATCGACTACGAGAAGTCTGAATTTGTCACCTCAGGGGAAGCGTCGTCCCGGGTGGTTCCAGAGGGATGGTCTGCCTACGGAGGACATTGGTCGGTTCGGGGAAATGAGATTTCGGTGGCCGGGGAGAAAGGGCCCAAGCTCCTCTGGGATGCGGTCGGCCCCCTCGGGGAGGGGGACTCCCTCAAGGCGGAGATCCGGATCACGGATGGCTCGGTCGGCGGTTTCCTTCTCAACGTGCGGGAGCCGAAGGTGGGTGCCGACAACTGGATTGGCTACGAGGTGAGTTTCTACCTCGATGAGGGCAAACTTGTCCTGGGCACACACCAGAATGACTGGACACCACGCGCCGAGGCATTGGCTCCCCTCAAGCGTGGAAAGTGGCACTGGCTGGAGGCCAGGACAGTGGGGGATCGCATACAGGTCTTCCTCGACAATCGGCCGGCCCCCTACATCGATCACAAGATGGATCGGCCTCTCGCGGCAGGCCTGGTCGGGTTGCGCACCTGGGGGGCCCGGGTCAACTACCGGAAGGTGCACGTGATCAGAGGGGGAAAGAAGGTCGCGTGGGTGACACCAGCGTCAGCAGGATCGCGGGAGGACAAGAATCTCCTGGTGCTTTTCAGGAGAGAGGTCACCGCCCGGAAGCGGGCGTTGGAGGAATTGAGTTCCTTGTTGTTGAACCTGAACGAATTCGTTTACATTGATTGATCAGAGAGGACTCAAGCATGTCTCTTCCACCAGGCCAGATTGAAGCGCAGAGCCGGCGGAACTTCCTGAAGACCTTCGGGACTTCCATGGCGGGGGTCTCGCTCTCCGGCATCTTCGACGGATCGAGGGTTTTCGCTGCTCCTGCTTCCACCCTGCTTAATCCGCTTGCACCCAAGCCACAGGATTTCCCGGCCAAGGCCAAGGCCTGTATCTACCTCTATCTCTATGGGGGGCCATCCCAGATGGATCTCTTCGACTACAAGCCGGATCTGCAGAAGAGCAGTGGCAAGAAGATCAAGATGGAGATTCGTCGCCGGGAGATGCGTGATTCCGTGTTGCAGGGATCCAAGCGCACCTTTGCACAGCACGGCAGGTCCGGCCTCTGGTGTTCCGATGCGTTGCCGAACATTGCGAAGCACATGGACAAGCTGGCGGTCATCAAGTCGCTTTACATGGACTCCTTCGCGCACGGTTCAGCCAACCTGCAGATGAACTGCGGGCGGGTCCTGCAGGGGCATCCTGCCCTGGGAGCCTGGATTGCGCACGGACTGGGATCGACCAATGCGGACTTGCCGGGTTTCGTCGTCATGCTCGATCCGCGGGGCGGTCCCATTCCGGGTGCCGCGAACTGGACGGCGGGATACATGCCGGCGGCCTACCAGGGGACGGTCCTGCGCGCGACTGGCAATCCAGTCCTCAATCTCAAGCCCAGTGGCAACGTGACGATGCAGATGCAGGGTGACAAGGTGGACGCCATCAACGCATTGAACGAGGTGCACCGCCGGGGGCGGGAGAGTTATTCGGAACTCAGCGCCCGCATCGCCACCTATGATCTCGCCTACCAGCTCCACACCTCCGCCCCGGAGGCCCTCGACATCTCCTCGGAGAATGAGAAGACCAGGGAGCGCTATGGGTTGAATCTGCCCAGGGGCGATCACAAGCTCAGCATTCCACCGGCCCATTTCGGACGCCAGTGTCTTATTGCGCGACGCCTGGTGGAACGCGGAGTGCGTTTCGTGCAGCTCTACTCGGGAGGGGGACACCAGCAGCAGAACTGGGATGCCCATAACGGGGTGGAAGAAAATCTGCAGATTCACGGCCCCGAAATTGACCAGCCGATCGCAGGGCTGCTGGAAGACCTTGAGCAGCGCGGACTCCTGGAGGAGACCCTCGTGGTCTGGGGCGGGGAGTTCGGACGCCAGCCGGTGTCGCAGGGCAAGAATGGCGGGCGTGATCACAACCCCAAGGGCTTTACCTACTGGTTGGCGGGTGGCGGGGTGAAGGCGGGCACCAGCTACGGTGAGACCGACGAGCTTGGTCACGAGGCCGCAGTGGATCGCCACCATGTAAGGGACCTGCACGCTACCATCCTGCGCCTCATGGGCCTCGATTACGAGCACCTCACCTACCATTACGGCGGGCTTGACCAGCGCTTAACGGGAGTGCTTCCCACCGATCTGATCCATGGTGTCCTGGCCTAGGTTCTGACCGGAACAGGATCGAGCCGGACAGCACTGCCGATCTGATCCCGGGTCAATCCGTAGGAATGAAATCCGAACCGGGTGAGTCCCGCTGGTCGGAACCGGGTCCCAAAAAAAAGTCCGCATCATGGATGCGGACGATGTGAGGGAGCCTGTGATCGTGAAGTGATTGCGGGTGTGAAAATGCCGCTGGTGACGGGGCCCAGTCAGTCCTGGCTGATCTTGGCGGGATACTTGAGCATGTCGCGGACTTCCTTCTGATTCATCCCGTCAACCGCTTCCTGGGCAACTCCGAGAGCCACAAGGCGATTGCGATGATCAGCCTGGCGCCGACGCTTGGCTGCACCGCTCTTGCGAGGGCGGGTGAGCTGCGTCTTCATGAACTTTCTCTTCGTGCGCATGTCGGGTCGGGATAAGAGTTCGGGGTGGAACAGGTGTTGTGCGGGGGCGGCGGGTAATAGGGTTTCCGGGCGGTCCGGTCAACCTCAATTGTGGGACGGGGCCTGCGCTTGCCATGAGGCCGGAATGCGGCAGGATCAGGTATTCATGAGCGAGAAGCCCGGGGCTGAGCCCTTCTGCAGAGCCTGCGAGCACTGGATCCGGGTGGCAGTTCCAGTCGTTCTCTTCGCCGCGGGCATGGCGGTTGCCGACACCCTTCCCCGGCTCGAGGGCCGCCAGCCACCGCAGTCAGTTGAGGAGTTGTGGGCCAACTACGATCCGGATGCCGAGCCACTGGAGGTGGAGGTGATCCGGGAGTTTGAGGAGGAGGGGATCACGATCCGCATGCTCACCTACACCGTGGGATCCTTCCGGGGCAGAAAATCGCGAATGGCGGCCTACTACGGCTTTCCCACCGGAACGAAGGCGAAGCTGCCCGCACTCATCCAGATGCACGGTGGTGGTCAACGGGCGGAGGTGCACAGCATCAAGTACGCCGCCCAGAACGGATACGCCTGTCTTGCCCTGAACTGGGGCGGGCGGATTCTCGAGCGGGCCCGGGAGGGGGATCCCGGCACGGACTGGGGTGCGGTGGATGCCACCCAGACCGGACACAACAGCCACTATGGATCGTTGATTCCTGATGACAGGACCGTTGATACGGTGGAATCACCCCGTAACAGTAACTGGTTTCTTATCGTGATGGCGGCCAGGCGCGGGGTGAGCTTTCTGCAGAAGCAGGCCGAAGTGGATCCGGACCGTATCGGGGCCTTCGGGCATTCCATGGGTGGCAAGTTGACGGTGATGCTGGCGGGGTCCGACGAACGGATCGTGGCGGCTGCGCCTTCCTGTGGGGGTGGTGGCAGCGCGCCCGGACACATTCGCGCCCGAGCCAATGCGGGCGTGCGTCCAAGGAAATCCGCTCTCTGGCACCGCACTATTGACGATCCGCCCTACCTCGAGCGGATCACCGCGCCGATTCTCTACATGGGGCCGCAGAACGACTTCAACGGAATCCTCGACAACGTCTACGCAAACTGGGAGCGACTGGGGAGCAAGGTGGTCAGCTACACGGTGAACCCGCATATGAATCACCGGGCCACTCCCGAGCATGTTTTCCCCGGGATGCTGTTCTTCGAAGCGCACCTGAAGGGAGCCTTTGATTTTCCCGTCACTCCTGAATTGAGGGTGACCCTGGAGGAGAAGGACGGGATTCCGCGGGCTTCCCTGGTCCCGGATCAGCCCGGGCGGGTCGCTGAAGTGGAAATCTATTATTCAGTCGATTCACATATCCTCACTCGCTTCTGGCGCACGGCAACTGCCGAGCGTGAGGGAGACTCATGGAGTGCCCGGCTCCCGGTCTTCAGCACGGGGCAACCACTCTTTGTGATGGCCAATGTCTACTACCGGCTTGATCACAAGGTGGTGGGTTACCGCTGGATGAAAAATCCGCCCGGAACCTTCGGAGTGTCGTCAGGAATGGACAGCTTTACGCCGGAGCAGCTGGCTTCTTCCGGGGTGAGGGGGGATGGAAAACAAAATCCCATGATCGAGGCGGAGTTCACCGACTTCCAGGATTGGTACCGGCTGAACTGGGAAAATCCGCATTGGTGGAGCGCCTGGACACGCAAGGTCAAGGATCCGGGGTTTGCCGCTCCGGCAGGGGCCCGGCTCCTCCTGGATGTGAAAGTGGAAGATGACACCACGCTCTTTTTCGTGGTGAAGGACAATTCCTGGGGCGCCTTTCCGGCGATGAGACGACAGGGTGAGTTCTATGCGCGGGTGGATCTCAAGGGTTCTCCAGCCTGGCAGACACCGGGAGTCACACTCGCAGATTTCAAGCTCTTGGAGGGGCGCCAGAACTACGCCTTGCAGTCGTGGAAGCACGTGACTGAGCTGGGACTGTGCGGCAGGGTGGTTCTGCCTGGCGAGGGGCGGCGGATCGAGCTCCCGGAAGGCTCCGAGGTTCGCTGGCGTTCCCCGCGTTTTTTCCGCAATCTCCGCTGGGAAGTTCCCTGACCCCTTCATCATTCGTGACCGGGTGCCTGAACCACGGATGTTTTCCGTCCTGGAGGAGATTCTGCAAGGCTTGCGCCGGACGTTCGATCTGTCACCTTCCCGGCATGATGCGATTCGTCTTTCTCGCCCTCCTGCCCGGCCTGCTCGCACCCGCCTTCGCGGCCAGGCCCAACATCGTCCTGATCATGGCGGACGATCTTGGTTACGAGTGCGTGGGTGCCAATGGGGGCACCTCCTACCAGACGCCGGTCCTCGATTCCATGGCGAAGGAGGGCATGCGCTTTGAGCATTGCTACTCGCAGCCCCTCTGCACGCCCTCCCGGGTGAAGCTCATGACCGGGATCTCCAACATACGCAACTATATCAAGTTCGGCCTCCTCGACCCCAAGGCCACCACCTTTGCGCAGCTGCTCAAGAAGGAGGGTTATGCCACCTGTGTGGTGGGAAAGTGGCAGTTGCTGGGGGGGGTGGAGGGTCCGAACAACTTTGGTTTCGATGAGTACTGTCTCTGGCAGCTCAACCGTCGCCCCAGTCGCTTTGCCAACCCGGGCCTGGAAGTCAATGGCAAGCAGGTGGACTATGACAAGGGCGGCTATGGACCCGATGTGGTGAGTGACTACGCCTGTGAGTTCATCGGCAGGAACAAGGACAAGCCCTTCCTGGTCTATTATCCCATGATCCTGACCCATTGCCCCTTTGAGCCCACCCCGGACTCCAGGGACTGGGATCCCAAGAGCAAGGGATCTCCCACCTACAAGGGGAATGCCAGGTACTTCGGGGACATGGTGAGCTACATGGACAAGATCGTTGGCAAGATTCTCAGGAGACTTGAGGACGAGGGCGTGCGGGAGAACACCCTTGTGGTTTTTGTGGGCGACAATGGAACCGACAAGCCGGTGATTTCCCGCATGGCCGGACGCAAGGTGGCCGGAGCGAAGGGGGCCATGCACGACGGCGGGAATCGTGTTCCCTGTCTCGTCAGTTGGCCGGGGACGATCCCGGGCGGGGTGGTGTCCAGGGAGATTCTCGATCTCAGCGACTTCCTGCCCACCTTCTGCGAGATGAGTGGTGCGTCCGTTCCAGGGGGAATTGATGGCAGGAGCCTCCTGGCGACCCTGAAGGGCGGAAAGAAGAAGCACCGCGATTGGATCCACATCTGGTATTCGCGGAGCGGGAGCAACAAGCAGGCCAAACAGTTCGTGCGAGACCAGCGCTACAAGCTGTATGGGGATGGCCGGTTCTTTGATGTGGAAAAGGACGTGCTGGAGAAGTCTCCCCTGCAGTCGCCCCTGAGCGAAGAGGAGCGCCGGTTACGCGCTCTCCTGCAGGCGGGGCTCGATCACTACAAGGATAAGCGACCAGCTCACCTCGGCAAGGAGAAGGGTAAGGGCAAGAAGAAGCAGTGAATTGCGGAGGAGAGGGAGGCAGCTCAAAGCGATCCCTTGGAGCGTTTGGTAGCCTTGAGATCGGCGTCGAACTTCTTGGCGAGAGCCTGTAACCGGGTGGTCACTGCAGGGTGGGCGGTGGCGAGGTTCTTCTTCTGGCCGATATCCTCATTCAGGTCGAAGAGGGCAAGCTGGGTGCGCTTCTGGAGGTAGGGTTCCGGGATGCCATCGCGGCCTGGCTCAGCTTTCAGGCTCCGGTAGGCGTGGGAAAGGTGCAGGGACCACTTCCCGGAGCGCACGGCTTCAAGCTGGTCTCCCCGGTAGAAGAAGTAGGCTTCATGTGGACTCCTGGCCGTGGTGGGATCGGTCAAGAGGGCGCTGATGTCCCTGCCGTCGACCGTGTGCGCGGGCCCCTTTCCTTTCACGAGAGCTTTGATGGTGGGGAAGACATCGATATGCATGGCCGGAGTGTGGCATACGCCGCCAGCCTTGATTCGGTGAGGCCAACGGACGATGCAGGGGACACGCTGGCCGCCCTCCCAGGTCGTGCCCTTTCCTTCGCGGAGCGGTTTCGCGCTGCCGGCGTGGTTGCCGTAGCTGAGCCAGGGGCCGTTGTCGCTGGTGAAGAGGACGAGGGTGTTCCTGTCGATCCCGTGCTTGTTGAGGGCAGAGAGAATCTGCCCCACCGACCAGTCGATCTCCATGATGACATCGCCGTAGAGCCCCTGCTTCGATTTGCCCTTGAACTTGTCGGAAACAAAGAGAGGCACGTGAGGCATGGAGTGTGCGACATAGAGGAAGAAGGGTTTTGTCCGATTGCGCGAGATGAAGTCGACAGCCTTGTCGGTATAGGAGGTTGTGAGATCGACCTGATTCGCCGGAGTGACCTCCTTGTTGATGATCCTGTTGCCCTCGATCATGGGGAGGTGTGGCCAGCGTTGGAGGCGTTTCTCCATGGGGAGGTGGCGCACACCCGGGTGGTGGGGCCACATGTCGTTGGAGTAGGGAAGTCCGAAGTACTCATCGAAGCCGTGCTGGAGGGGCAGGAATTTCTCATGGTGGCCGAGGTGCCACTTGCCAAAGAGAGCGGTGGCGTAACCGCGCTCCTTCAGCATTTCGGAGATGAGTATTTCATCGTCGGCAATTCCGGTCCGCGATTTCGGACCGGGTGCTCCCAGCATGTTGATGCGATTGGGATAGCAACCGGTGAGCAGACCGGCCCGGGAGGCGCCGCACACTGCCTGGGGGGCATACCAGTTGGTGAAGCGCAGGCCCTCGTCGGCCATCCGGTCGAGGTGGGGAGTCTTGAAGCCGGTAGCGCCGAACTTTCCGGTATCGGCGTAACCCTGATCATCGGTCATGATGATGATGATGTTGGGCGCGGAATCGAAGGAATCCCGGGCGAGGGCGGGCGCCGCCCAGAAGGCAAGGGTTCCGATGGTAAGAGTAAGGAGGCGATTCATGGTTGTCGTATTGTTCGGAATACGCGGGAGTGACTCTGCTCCCTTGGGCACATGGAAGGTGAATTGTTCGCCGAGAGGAAGCGATAAATGAGGCAGATGACCCGGGGACGACGTCTTAAGGAGATCCTGATCTGTCAGCGATTCCACGGGCACGATGCGGTGGGTTGCACTCTGGTGCAACTTGGGTTGGAATCGGGGTGTGAGGTTTTCCTGTCCTTCCTGTAACCAAGCTCTCCTGGCCCAGCAGCAGGCGTCAGAGTCGCAGGTCAAGTGTCCGTTCTGCGGAATGAATTGCACCGTCCCGGCACTTGGCCCTCCCCCGACGCAGGGAGTGGTTTCGCAGGACGAGGTGCCCGGGACACCGAGCGGATCAGGTGGCCGGGACTGGGGAAGTGCCGATACGCGTGAACTGTGGATCGGCTTCGGAATCGGAGTGGCAATCAGTTTTGGATTCCTTGGGTTGATGCTGCCCTTCAAGGAGGTCTACTTCGGGGCTCTCTTTCTCGATCGTGGCTGGGTGCCCTACGTGCTGGTGCTCTTCCTTGGCTGGGCGGTAGGTATCCTTATACTCAAGTACCGCCGTCTGCAGGTGGAGCGGCGCGCACTCATCGTGGACGTTCTGCCCTTCAGCATTTCGGATTCCATCACGCCGGCGAACGTGGATGGCTTCCTGCAATACCAGTTGACCCTTCCGGCCAAACTGGCGGACAGCTACATGCTGAGGCGCATCCGGCGGGGGCTTGAACATTTCAAGGCCCGTGAAAGCAACCCCGAGGTGGCCAGCATGATGGAGATGCAGTCCGAGATCGACGCCGGGAAGATCAGCGGAAGTTACACCCTGGTGAAGGTCTTTCTCTGGGCCATACCGATCATGGGATTCATTGGCACGGTGCTGGGGATTTCGACCGCCATTGCCGGATTGGCCGGGGGAATGTCGGGGACGCAGGAAATGTCGACGCTCATGGACCAGCTGACCGATGTCACGGTGGGTCTGGGAGTGGCCTTCGATACCACCCTGGTGGCCCTCTGCATGAGCATTCTCCTGAGCTTCCCGGCGAGCGGGATGCAGAAGGCGGAAGAGGACCTTCTCGCGGCGGTAGACGGCTATTGCCTGGAGAACCTCCTCAAGCGTCTCAGCGATGCGGGCGGGATTTCGGATGTGGCCGACAATACCCGTGCGCTGGCCAATGCCCTCGCCCCGGTTCTCGCGGAGAGCCAGCAGGATTTCCTCCGCCAGTTGAGAGAAGTGGGAGAAGGGATGGCGGATGGCCAGGCCCGGCAACTGGAACTGGTTGAGCGGACCACCGCTGCCATCGAGGCCCAGAGAGCCGTCATCGAGGAGAAGGTCGGGGCCATGGCAAGGAACCTGGAGGCCGAGTCGCAGCACACCCTGGAAGCAACCTCGGCGCGGGTGAAGGCATCATTCCAGGTCCTTGCGGACGGCATGAAGGAGTTGAACAAGGTGTTGCGGGAACTGGATGGAAAACAGGTGAAGATCGAGAAGAAACGGAAGTGGTTCTAGCTGGTCCGGGTGGAGAGCTTGAGGACACGAGCCAGTTGAACTTAGATTGAGACGATGGCCAGGGAGCGAGCATCTGCGGGACCGGAAATATCGCTTTTTCCGTTTCTGAGTATTCTCGCGTGCCTGATCGGGGCCCTGACGATCCTCATCGTGGCCCTCAGCGCCTCGGAGATTCTGCAGGGCCGGAAGGATGAGTCGGTGGCCCGGGCGGAGGACTACGTGGCACTTCAGACTGAGATTGCGGACCGGGAAGCGGAAATCGCGAGGAAGGAGGAGGAACTGCGCCGGACGAACGCGACAGTTGTCGAGCTTGCGGAAATTCAGTCTCAGATCGATGAGATGCAGATCGAGCTGGAGGATTTGAAGACGGATGCAAGCAAGCTGCCGCCGCTCGACCGTCTGATGGAGGAGGCCAGGGAGGAGCGTGACCGAATTGAGGATGAGAGGAAGAAGGTTGAGGCAGGACTCATAAATGGCAGGAAGAGACTGGGCGAGCTGGCCAAGCAGGAGAGCAAGGGGTTGCCACTCAGGATTCTGTCCACCTCCGACTATTTCCGCCGGGTCACCCCCGTGTTTGTGGAGGTCCGGAAGGAGGGATTGGTCATCCACAGCCCCTCCCAGCGTGTCCAGGTCCCGCGTGCCGCCATTGGATCCAATCCGAAGTTCAAGCAGGCCGTGGAGTTCGTTGCGGCCAAGAAGAACGGCATCGTCGTATTCCTGGTACGGGATGATGCTCGCAAGATTTTTGAGGTGGCCCGTAATTTCGCACGCGGGAAGGGAGCAGTCACAAGCAAGGTGCCCCTTCTTGGGGGGGGGGACCTCGACTTGAAGGCGTTTTTCAACAAGCGGCGCTAAGGACATGGCACGGAAAAAACAGAACCGTGGAGCGATGGGGAGTCTCGACTCCCTGCTGGACACCATGACCAACGTGGTAGGAGTCCTCATCGTGGTCCTGATTGTGACCCAGGTGAATGTCTCGAGCGCGGCCAAGCGCATCCGGGCCAATCTGCCGGAGGTGACCGTCCCCATGATGATGGAACTGCGTGAGAAGGACGAAAAGGTGCAGGAGCGACTGGCCGAATTGAGGGATCCTGCCGAGGTGAAGCCGGAGGAAGTGGAGAAGGCCAGGGAGGAATTGCAGGTCCTGGTGGCGGAGCGCAAGGAGCTCAAGGAGACCGAAGCCCGGTTCAAGAAGCTCGATCTCGAGGTGGCCATAATCGAGCAGAAAATCGAACAGCTGAAACAGCAATGGGAAGCGGAGAGAGGTCAGATGGCGCAGATCCGAAGCGAGATCGAGGAGAAGGAGGACGACCTCAAGAGTCGAAAGCCCCGGCTCGTTCGTCTCCCCAATCCGCGCGTTCCGGAAAAGGAGGCCCGGGAGGTGCTCCTGATTGTCCGGGGTGGCCGTTTGTTGCATTTTGACCGGGCGGCCATTCTCGATGTCATTGCCGCCAAGATCCGGCCCCGGAAGGACCTGCTCTCCAGGGACCCCAAGTACAAGAACCGTTATGACCGGAAGAAGATCATGCCGGTGCTGGAATCGTTGAAGGAGAGCAATCCGCTTTACCGGTTTGAGTTCAAGCTGCACCCGAACGGGAACATCCAGCTCGATTGTTATCCACGGGATGGAAAGGGGGAGACCGTGGAGGACCTGGCCAAGCCGCGTGCGGTGGGGATCGACGTGATGAACGACGCGGGTGAGGCCCGGAACTACCTCCGGTTTCTCGTCACGAGGGATTCCTTCGAGCCGTATATCGCGATGCGCCGGATGGCCGAAAAGAGGCAGATCCCGGTGGGCTGGAAGTTTTCCGATGATGTCGTGCGGCAGAGCTTCTACCTGCACGAGCGCAAGATCAGGGCTACCCCGGATCCGGATTGGAAGCCCGCTCCACCGAAGCCGCCTCCACCAAAGCCCGATCCCGGGAAAAACCCACCGGCCAAGAAGGAGCCGACGGAGGATATCCTGGATTGATGGTCCTTTTGGATCAGGGGTGCTGCAAATCCTGTTATTGCCAGCGGTAGGAGGTGAGGCCCAGGATCAGTGCATCTCTACCGCGCAGGAACCGAGGCCACCCCGGAAGTAGTTGAACTGCACGTTGGAGTGGTCGGCGAGGAGGGACATGGGGACCGCGGAGTCGGCGAGGCCCTTGGAGATCATGAGCGCGGTGAGTCGCTGGCCAAGGGGATTGTCGTGCGTCCCGGCCTGCCAGATGGAAACCTTTCCGGCCTGCCAGGTTTCGACCGGTCCCACCGTGACCGCCTGGCTGGGGACCATGGTGATGTTGCCCCCACCCGAGGTGCGGGCATTCTGGGCGAGGGTGATGGGATGGAGCTCGACCATCCGGGTGCCGAGTTTGCGGTATTCCGCGGGGGAAGGCGGTTCATCGAGGTAGCGGCCCTCGCGGCGGAGAGGATCGTTGAAGGCCCAGTGCTTGATATCACCCTGTCCCCCCTGCATGACGGCGCAACGCACACCGGAGTTCCAGGAATCGATGTAGGGCTGCGTGTCGGCGGCGGGGAAGTGGAGGTTTTCCTCCGGGAACCCCGCCTCGATGCGGTTGAAACACAGTTTGCGGTCGGCCTTTTCAAAGGAGAGCGGATGATCGAGGGGGACTTCCTTTCCGTCATGGCCGACCCATTCGTCCATTCCCCAGAAATGGCCGCAGGAGACGTTGATGCCGAGTTCGTTGACGAGGCGTGCGACAAGAGGGAGCTGTTCAGTCGGCCCAATCGGTCCACAGATGCCGACCGGGTTGTCGGCGGTAGCCTGTCTCCAGGCGTCGATGTACTCGAGGGCCTCGGCGAGGTAGAAGTCCTCAAGGGTGTCATACATCACGACCCGGAATCCGGGACGGGAGAGTTCTTCGAGATCCTTCCCGGTGAGTCTGGCCGCATCCTGGATGATGGCGGGATCCAGGGTGGTGTAATCCCACCAGGAGGAGGAGATCTTGGATTGCGGGCGCATGGTCGGTGAGGGGATTGAGAGAGGAAGGGCGGGTGGGGTGGTCCGGATGGTCAGGAGCCTGAATTCCCGGTGAGGAGGTATCTCTCACCCAGAATGTCCGTCAGGGGATCCTGGTCGTGGGCGGAGAAGCCGAGGTGAAGGTGACGCCGCCAGCCTTCGGCCTGGCGGAAGCGGCCGGAAAGCTGGCCGACCTTGAGGGCGAGATCGTCGAGGACCCTGAGGTAGGAGTCGACACCCTGGGACCGGTCGAGCCAGTCCTTCTGGGAGGCGTGGGCGGCGAGGGCTTCGCGCTGGGTCGCGAAGACCGGGGAGGTGTCCACGAAGGATTCGATGGGGGCAGCGACGCGGAGCGGATCGCAGAGGCCGTGGGGGACGGAGTGGTAGATGAAAACGTCTTCCGGATAGGTGTCGTCGGAAGACGGATCGGTCACGAAGTTGGGCATGCCGTGCGTGAACCCCGCAGTCACTGCCAGCCGACAGGTATTGGTGTGATCCTCCATGTAGTCCTGCGGGGGGTGGGTGAGAATGATGGAGGGTTTCACCTGCCGCACCACGCCAGCCACCTTGCGCAGGGTCGGCAGGTCGTAGAAGATCTCAAGATCATCGCAGATGGGCGGATGGAAGTGGGCTCCGAGGAGATCGGCGGCAGTTTTCGCTTCCTCGAGACGAACGCGACGGGTCTCCTCCGCATCCATTTCGACCGATCCGCAATTGCCGGTGGAGAGGTTGAAGTAGTGCGTTTCGAATCCGGCCTCCTTCAGGAGGAGAAGAGTTCCGGCCCCGAAGTACTCGATGTCATCGGGGTGGGCGAAGATGGCGAGGGCGGTGCTTCGCACGGGTGGTTGTTACTGGGTTGCTGGTTATCCGGGCCGTGGCGGGCAGGGCCTGCGCCGGGAAGGCCTGGTTAGAGTTTGACCGGTTGACCGGTGGCAGCACTTTCGTCGGCAGCGAAAAGCACCCGGAAGGTCTGCAGGGCGTCGCGGTAGCTGGTGAGAGGCATGGGTTCGTCCTTGTCGAGAGCATCAAAGAAGGCCTGGAACTGGTCCTGGTAGGGATGGTCGGCGACGTCGCCTGAATCTGCGAGGGCCACGGGCAGTTTCGTCCAGGCCTTGTCGCGGAGATGAAGCTTTGATGAGTAGAGCTTGTCGTCGAGGATGCTGCCTTCACTGCCACAGAGCTGGGTGTGGAAATAGTAGGGCATGAAGCAGTCGATCACACTGGCACACTTGCCTGCCGCGCCGTTCCTGAACTTCAGCATGGTGGTGGTGGTCGTTGGATACTCGTATCTGGCAAAGATCTCGTGGGTGGACTGTGCGTTATAGGCCATGACTTCCTCGACCTCCGACCCCATGCAGAGAAGGAGGGCGTCCAAAGCGTGGCAACCGGCGGAGAGCAGCGAGCTGCCGCCATTCTCCCTGGTGGTGTTCCAGCGATACTGTCCGTACCACGGACCGATTCCATGATAATAGTCGATCTCACCGTAGTGGATATCGCCGATGAGCCCCTCCTCGATGATGGACTTGATGGTGGTGAGCTGGGAGATGAACCGCAGTTCGAAACAGACACAGCTTCTGGTGTTATTGGCTTCGAAGGCAGCCTCGATGGCCTCGGCGTCCTCGAGGTTGAGGGTGATGGGCTTCTCCAGGATGACCTGCTTTCCCGCCCTGGCGGCTGCAATGGCCTGATCCCTGTGCTGGGCCGGATAGGAGGTGATGTCGATCACGTCGATGGAGTCGTCGGCCAGGAGATCCTCCACCTTGTTGTAGACTTTGATTTCGCTCCCGTGAGCGGCGGACAGTTCCGCGGGATCGAGGTCGCGGGAGGAGTAGACCGCGGTCACCTTGCCCTGGCTGGTGCTGTTGAGCGCTTCGATGTGGGCAGTGGCAGCCCAGCCATATCCGATGACGCCGACGTTGTAGCTGTTGCTCATGGCTGAGAGGATCTCTGCTCGCGTTGAAGGGTGAAGCAATTTCTTGGGGACGGAGAAGATTCTGGGTTCCCGCGTGAACTGAATGGTCGGAGGGTTGGATGATTTCAGGGTATCCGGATGTGATAAACATGCGGTCTGGCTTCCTGGTGGACAGAATCCGGTTGGAGCGGGAGACCTGTCAGCATGCTTGCGGCAGTCGGTGGGATTGGTTAGCTTTTGGCGATGATCCGTCACCCTTTGCTGGTCGCCTTTTTCCTGGCCGGGCCAGCCCTGGCCGGCCCGGACTCGCCCCCACTGGGACTGGCGGAGGGACTCAGGAGCATCCATGTTCCGGACGGTTTCGTGGTGGAGTTGATGGCAGCAGAGCCGCATGTGAAGGATCCGGTAGCTTTCGACTGGGACACCAGAGGGCGCCTGTTCGTGGTGGAGATGGCGGATTATCCGCTGGGGTTGGACGGAAAGGGGCAGGCCGGTGGTCGCGTCCGGCTCCTCGAGGATCGTGATCTGGACGGTCGCTATGACCATTCCACTCTCTTTGCCGACGGGCTCAATTTTCCCAATGGAATTCTCACCTGGCGTAACGGGGTCATCGTGACCTCTGCTCCGGATGTGATCTTCCTGCGGGACAGGGACGGAGATGGCGTTTCGGACGAGCGGGAAGTGCTCCTCACCGGGCTTTCAGAGGGCAATCAGCAACTCCGGGCGAATGGACTGCGCTGGGGCCTGGACAACTGGGTTTATGTGGCGGCGGGCGGGCACCATGGCAAGCACGCGTCATCCACCGTGGTCCGTTCCACCCGCAACAAGAGCGAGATCAAGGTGGGGAGTCGCGATTTCCGCTTTCATCCGGACACCGGGGTGGTGGAGCCACAGAGTGGTCCGTCGCAATTCGGGCGGAACCGGGACGACTGGGGGCGCTGGTTCGGTACGCAGAACTCCCGGCCGCTCTGGCACTACGTTCTGCCGGACCATTACCTGCGGCGCAATCCGCACCTCGCTGCGCCGGACGGTCGGGTGCAGTTGCCTGGTCCACTCAACCCGCCGGTCTACCCGGCAAGTAAGTTGCAGAAGCGCTATCACAGCTTCGAGCAGTCGGGCCACTATACCTCGGCCTGCAGCGGGATGATTTACCGTGACCATTTCCTTTTCGAGAAAGGCACGATCAATGGGTTTTCCTGCGAGCCGTTTCATAACGTGGTCCAGCGGCTTGCCCTGGAACGATCAGGAGTCACCTTCAAGGCACGGCGGGCAGGAAAGGAGAAGGAGCCTGACTTCTTTGCGAGCAGCGATCGCTGGTGCCGACCGGTGATGGTGCGGACCGGACCCGACGGTGGTCTCTGGGTGGCCGACATCTACCGCTACATAATCGAGCATCCGCAGTGGCTTCCCCAGAAAGGGAAGGAGGAGCTCCTGCCGTTCTATCGTCACGGAGAGGACCGGGGTCGGATCTACCGGGTGCGGCGGATCGGGCATGCCCCGCGTGATATTCCGCGCCTGGCCGGACTCGATCCCCCGGATCTCGTGGCCGGGCTGCGTTCTCCCAACGGCTGGGTTCGCGACAAGGCTCAGCAGGAACTTTTGTGGAGAAACGACAGGGCTGTGCTCCCACTGGTGCGTGCCTTGGTGGACGAGGCGGACCTGGCGGAGACAATTCCACATGCGCTGGGAGTGCTGGACGGGATGGGGGCGCTTGGGGAGGACGAGCTGATCAAGGGACTGGACGGTCGCCAGGCCGGGGTCCGGGAAAACGCCCTGCGCTTGGCGGAAGGTCACGCCAGTCCCCCGGTGGTGGCGGCGGCCTTGCAGCTGGTTGACGACCGGGATCCCGGAGTGCGGATGCAATTGGCCTTCTCGATTGGTGCCTTTCCCCCCTCCGCGGACTGTGGAAGGGCCCTCGCGCGGTTGCTTCTGCGGGATCACAAGGAGCCTTTCGCCACCATTGCGGCGTTAAGTTCCGCCCTGCCGCATCTCGATCACCTGTGTGCCGCCCTGAGCGAGTCCCGGGATCCGGCCTTGAGCGCGGTGGCCCGGCCACTCATCGAGGTCCTCCTGCGTGCGGGCAAATCGGAGGAAGTCATCCGCTTCCTGATTCCCGTCTTTGAGAGGGCGCGTCTCACCTTGCAGGCCGAGACTGTGTTTCTCTGCGTGGAACTCGATCGGTTGCTGAGGAGCCGGCAAGGACAACTAAAGGAACTTGTGGAGGACAAGGATGCCGCACTCGTGGAATTCAATCGCGTGCACGTGGACCTGTTGGAGCGGGCAAGGTCGCTGATTGCGGGTGGGACCGGGGGGATGGAGGATCGTCTGGCGGCGGCTGCCCTGCTCGCCGGGCATCCGGGGTCCCGTGAGGTTGCCATGGAGTTTCTCGGGAGGCGCATTTCCCCGGCCACCCCTCCTGGTGAATTGAAAGTCGTGCTCGCGGTCCTGGGTGGAACGGGAGCTCAGGAAGTGCCGGCAATTCTCCTGGAGAAGTGGGCACAACTCTCACCCGCCGGTCGGGGCTGGGCGGTGGATGAGCTCTTTTCACAGGTAGCGTGGACGGAGGCTCTGCTCGCTTCCCTGAAAGGCGGGACGGTGAGGCTGGCCGACCTTGATGCGACCCGGCGCCTGCGGCTCCGCCAGCATCCCGATGAAGGAATTCGAACGATGGCTTCCGATCTGCTGAAGAACGTGTCTTCACCTGTCCGGGAGAAGGTGGTGGAGAATTTTCGAACGGCGTTGAGCCTGGAAGGTGATGGGGTGAAGGGACGGGTGGTTTATCGCAGATTGTGTCTGGCCTGTCACCGGCACGGGAAGGAGGGCCGGGAGGTTGGCCCCGATCTCAGATCCGTCAGGGAGCACCCTCCCGAGAAACTCCTGGTCGGTATCCTCAACCCTAATCGTGACATCCAGCCGGGGTTCCACGCCTACAACTGCGAACTGAAGAGCGGGGAGTTTCTCTTCGGTCTCCTCGCTTCCGAGAACGCGGTCAGCATCACCTTCAAGGTTCCCGACGGGACCACCAAGGCGATCCTGCGCAGTGACATCAAGAGCCTCAAGAGCGTCAACCTCTCTCTCATGCCGGAGGGGCTGGAGGCAGGTCTTTCCCAGCAGGACCTGGCGGACCTGATCTCCTTTATCAGGTCCTAGTTGCTCGGGCAGATCCCCTTTCGCGGCCTGCCGGGAGCAGGGATGGGAGGTTCTTTCCCTGCCGGTCGCTGGGACCTAAAGTGGCGGATCGTCTTCCGGGAGCTCGGGAAGAGGAGCGGGAGTTGTGTCCCGCTCGGGCTCGGTGGACGCCGGGAGGGGATCCCGGGGGGCCAGCAATTTCTTGAGTTCGCTTTTCACCTTGCGCACCGCATAGAAGCGTTTCTGGGCCTTGGAGATGATCAGGGCACTCTCTGAGATGCCGCGGGCGTCCGGAATCCAGTTGCTCTCCGAGGAAGCCTTGAGCTGTTGGGAGAGGAGGGTCGTGCTCTTTTCGAATCCACGCAGCAGTTGCTTCGACTCACGACTCCAGATTTCAGCGTTGTAGTGCGCGGAAGAGAGCCGTGCTTCATCACCGAACTGCTTGGCCTTTGTCAGTTGCGCCTGGTAGCTGGAATCAAGGTGCTTGATGGATTTGTGGACGAGATCGAGTTCGTTGAGGAGAAGTTCGATCTTCTCCAGGAGAGCAAAGACCTGCTGGTTGGGTACGAGGTGTTCGTCGCTCACGGTGGCGAGACCCCTGCAGGCCCGGCCGAATTGCTCGTCATACTTCTGGTTCCAGGTGGTGACGGCCACCGCCTCTTCGCCCCAGATCATTTTCAGCCTGGCGTTGAAGCTCTCACGGGCCTTCGGAGCGAGGTAGTAGAAGTGACTGTTGTTGTGGGTGACCATGTCGCTGGTGAGCACCTTGCCATCAGGGACGCCGAATATGTTGCGCTGACGGTCGGAGGGAAGTTCCTCTTCCGTCAGGAGCGAACGTGCTCCGCTGTAGTGATCCCAGAAATACTGCGAGTAGGCGATGAGGGCGATGAGAGTCGTCTGCGCCTGCCGCCTGGGATCCCTGGGGTTGGGGGCGATCCGGAATCCGCGTTCTACCGCGGACTTGATGGCCGGAAGTTTGAGGGCAACGAAGAACTCCGTGTCGGAGGAGCCACCCCGATTGGGATCGATGGAATTGAGGAGCAGCTGTGCAGCCTGTTCTTCCACATTGAGTTCGTTCAGAGCATTCTGGGCATTGCGCAGGTGCTCCTCATGTTTTCGTTCCAGGTCCCTGACGAACCTTTCGCGGTTGCCGAGGACCTCATCCCAGGCCGCCTTGCCCCTGGCCGCGAGCTGATTGAGATCAGCGTAGGCTCCCTGTAATGAGGAAAGAGTCACATGTTCGTCATTGGGCATCCGCTGAAGTCCCTGCAAGGCCACCTGAATGCTCCCGGCCTGGGCGCGTCGCTGCTTGTAGCGGGCCCGCTCCTTGATGAGGCTCTTGCGGAGTTCGGGACCCTCTTCGGTATGAAGTTCCGGATCTGCCAGGAACTCCTGGTAGCCGGCGATGAGGAGTTGCGCCTCCTCCGCCTCAACGAGAGCATGCTGCTTCTTCTTGTTGAGGGCGTCCAGCAGTGGCTGATACTTGCCGTCAGGGGCGGCCAGGGCGGCGAGTGAGCTGCCCAGGGCAAGCGTGAGTGTTGCGGCCATGCCCACGGCGAGAGATGGAGCGGGAAGGATCGTTTTGTGTTTCATTGTGCGGGAGGGTTCGGGCTTGTTGGGTTCCGTTCGGAGGCAGGCGGTCATCTGAAGAGGAGAATCCCGCAGGCGGCATATGGATACGAAGCTACGGGGGCATTCATTTCGTTCAACTGTTTCACATGGAGACTCGGGCGAGAAGCTTTCTCGCTAAGTCATTGCTGCTCAGGGAGAAGGCTCTACGATCAGGTAGTAGGCGCCCAGCTCACTGCCAGCGGCAGTCTGGAAGACCGGGGCAAGGCGATGAGAGCCCACAGTGAGATCGGCGGTGAGTTTGATGCTCGTTTCCTCTCCCTCCAGCGGTGCCGAGATGATGTCCTTGCCGTTGATGCGCAGGGTAGCGGTCTTGAAGGCGAAGGCTTTTCCTGGAATGGCGCTGAAGGCCTTGCTGGAGCCGGGGACATCGGGAAGGGCCGGCAGTCCGGCATTGATGGGCTTGTTCGCTTCCGCCGGCCAGCGACGTAGTTCGAAGGAATATTTACCCTTCTTTACCACCTTGACCGCCCAGTGGCCCGGGTGCTTGCCGTCTTTAGCTCCGGATCCGCGGCGGATGTGACCCTGGTTCCACGGTGGATTCTGTTCCTGGATCCAGTCGTGAGAGGTGAGTGAGACCCGGGGATGATCCTTGTGCCCGAGGTAGATCTCGGTGGTCTGGGAGAAGGTGGGTTCGAGTTCAGTCCACCACTTTTCGTAGAAGGCGCGCATCCTGGTCACCTGTTCGGGATACTTCGAGGCGACGTCGAGCTTCTGGCCGGAGTCCTTGTCGATCTGGTAGAGCTCCTTCCCGTTGATGAGGCGCCACTCTTCGGACATGACGGCGGACTTGCGCCACTTGATGGGATCGCGCACACGCTGAGAATCGGTGATGAGGAAGCGGTCGGGCCAGCCGTCGTGGTCGCCCTGGAAGAGGAGGCTCCTGATGGACACCCCGTCAAACTTGAGACCGGCAGGTGTCTTCTTCGCGTTGCAGAGATCGAGAAGGGTGGGGACGATATCCACAAAGGAAGTGAGGGTCTTGACGGAGCGCTTCCCGGTCAGCTTACCCGCGGGCCAGTGGAGAAGGAAGGGAACGCGGTGTCCTCCGTCGTATTCGCTGCCCTTGGAGCCACGCATTCCGGCGTTGAAGACGTTGCGTCCCACCGTGGTGCCGTTGTCAGTGGTGAAGATGAAGATGGTGTTGTCGGCGACACCCAGCTCGGCGAGCACCTTGCGGGTACGTCCCACGTTGTCGTCGATATTGGTGATCATCCCGTAGTAAGCCTGCTCGGCCTTGCTGCGGCCGGGATACATGTCCATGTACTTCTGGGGACAGTGGAGCGGGCCATGAGGGGCGTTGGTGCAGATGTAGGCGAAGAAGGGTTTCTTTTCCCTGGCACAGTCCCGGATGAACCGGATTCCGAAGTCGAAGAAGACATCAGAGCAGAATCCCCTGGCGGGGACGATCCTGCCATTGTGCCAGTAACGCCCGTCGAAGTAGTTGTTGTCCCAGAGATCGGGGGTCTGTCCCACTCCTCCTCCGCCGTGACGGTAGACTTCGGTGAAGCCACGGTCCTCGGGCCGGTAGGGGAAGTTGTCCCCGAGGTGCCATTTCCCGAACATGCCGGTGGCATAGCCGTTGTCCTTGAGGAGTTGTCCGAGGGTGAACTCGTTTTCGCGCAGCATGGATCTGCCATTAACGGTGTGCCACACGCCGGTGCGGTTGGTCCAATGGCCGGTAAGCAGACCGCAGCGGGTGGGTGAGCAGGTGGGGGCGACGTGGTAATCGTCGAGAGCCACGGCCTCGGAGTGGAGCTTGTCGATGTGGGGGGTTCGGGCCCAGGGGTGCCCGTTGCAGCCGAGATCGCCGTAACCCTGGTCATCGGTGATGACGAGGACGACGTTGGGCCGTCCGGCGGCAGAACATGGAGCCCAGAATCCAGAGCCCAGGAAGAGAGAAAGGATGAAGAAGCGCATGGGGGAAGGAATACTGGGAGAGAAGGGAGATTTTGCAATAGCCACTTGCCGGGGGTCTAATACAGTGGAGCAGATTTCGAATCTGTAAATTCATGAAACTGACCTCGCTCTCAACTTGTCTTGCCCTTGTGGCGTTTCTCCTTCCCGTGGCTCCTCCGGCGGGTGCGGAGGTGGAACCGCCCAAGGGGTTTGCCGCACTCTTCAACGGAAAGGATCTGACCGGGTGGTGGGGGATTGGAACCGAAGACCCGGCCAAGTGGATGGCTCTCAGCCCGGAAAAGCTGGCCGAAAAAAAGGCCAAGAGCCTGGTGGACATCAGGAAGCATTGGAGCGTGGAAGGTGATGAACTGGTTAATGACGGTCACGGGCTCTACCTGAGCACGGAGAAGAACTACGGGGACTTCGAGTTGTTGCTGGAATACAAGACGGTGGCCAAGGCTGACAGTGGGATCTATCTGCGGGGTATCCCCCAGGTGCAGATCTGGGATTACACCAAGGAGGGTGGAAAGTGGAAGATCGGTGCCGACAAGGGATCGGGGGGACTCTGGAACAATCCCAAGAACTGGCCCGGGAAGGATCCCCTCGTTCTTGCCGACAAGCCCTTGGGGCAGTGGAACAGCTTCCGCATCATCATGGCCGGAGACATTGTGACCATTTATCTCAACGGCAAGTTGGTGGTCGATCACGCCAGGCTGCAGAACTATTTCAACAAAAAGGGAGCGCTTCCCGAAAAGGGTCCCATCCAGCTGCAGACGCACGGGGGCGAGATCCGGTGGCGGAACGTCTTCGTCCGCGAAATTGGAGCGAAGGAGTCAGAGAAGATCCAGCAGAAGGCGAAGAGATAGTGGCAGCTGCCAGATCTTCCGGATCCGGTCGGTGGGCTGGCGGGAGACCGTGGGCAGCGGACAGTAGTCAGATTGCAGATTTGGAGTTCGGGCGGTGCTGGTAGAGGAAACTGTATTTGGGTCGGAGACCTACGGGGAAACGCTGGCTTTGCGGAAGCGGATCCTACGGGATCCGCTGGGGTTGGAGTGGACGGCGGAAGAGGAAGGATGGGAGTCCCGGGAGCGGCACTTTGCGATGAAAGGGGACAACGGGGTCGTCGCCTGCGTGATCATCCGGTCACTGGGAAACGGGGCAGTCAAACTGCGCCAGATGGTGGTGGAGCCGGAACAGCAGGGGAGGGGAATCGGGCGCAGGTTACTGGGAGGAGTGGAGAAGATCCTGATCAGGGAGGAAGTGGATCGGATCGAGCTCAATGCACGTGATGCCGCGGTGGGGTTTTACGAGAGGCTGGGCTTCAGGAAGGAGGGAGACGAGTTTATGGAAGTGACCATCCCGCACTGGAAAATGGTGAAGACGTTGTGATGACTTTTTGGCTTCCGGACCGGGGGCCTTCCGACTACCTCTCCAGTCATGGAACACCACGTCTACTTTTGGCTGAAGGAGGAACGGAAGAACGACGGCGACCTGGCGGAGTTCGAGGCCGGGATGACCAGACTCACGGAATCGGCCCCCCTGGAGAGCGGACGCTGGGGGAGTCCGGCCCCGACCGGGGAACGCCCGGTGACTGATCACTCGTGGGATTACGGGCTCTCCTTCAAGTTTGCGACCCTCGAGGATCATAACGCCTACCAGGGCGACGACCCGCACCACAGGGAGTTCGTGGAGACCTTCAGGAACTGGTGGGACAAGGTGCTGGTGATGGATCTGGGATAGCGGGGGTTCCAGGGTTACCAGGGCCCCGGGCGTCGGCCTGCGGTCTCCAGTCTCCAGATGACGATCTCAGGGCTTCCAGGGCATCGGTCCACCCGGTTGCTTCGGCCGGAGGAACTTGGCATCAACTTTCCGGTACCAGGCGTGAAGGTCCCTTCGCATGGATTTGATGCGTTCCGGATCCTTTTCGGCAAGGTCCGTCTTCTCACCGATATCCTCCTTCAGGTTGTAGAGGTGGACGCGGCCGTCCTCAAGGCGTTCGATGAGTTTGTAGTCACCCTGGCGAATGGCTCCGCCGGGAAAGCCCCCCTGGTTTGAGTAGTGCGGGTAGTGCCAGTGGAGCGATTTGCGGGGGAGGGAGGTTTTCGGATCCTTCAGGAGGGAAACGAGAGACAGGCCATCGAGATGCTGTCGGGGCCTGGCGGGGAGTCCGGCAAGTTCAAGCAGGGTGGGGTAGAAGTCGGTGGAGATGACCGGGTGGTGGCAGACGGAACCGGGCCTGGTGAGACCGGGAGCGGCGATCATGTACGGTTCGCGGATGCCGCCTTCATAGAGCCAGCCCTTGCCACCCCGCAGGGGCAGGTTGGAGGTAGGGCTGCCCTCCGAGGTGGAGAGTCCGCCATTGTCGGACATGAAGATCACGATGGTATTTCTGGTGAGCTTGTGCTGATCGAGGGCATTCAGGACCCGGCCCACGGCAGTGTCCATGGATTCCATCATGGCGGCATAAACGGCGTGGCGTTGACGGATGCGCACCTTGCGGGGCGGGACCTTTGTGCCTCCGGGTTGCCAGACCTGTTCCTCGGGACCGAACTCGGGGTGTTCCCCGGGAGCCGGAAGCCTGGCGGCCTTCTTCCGGTACTTGGCCACCAGGTCAGCTTTGCCCTGGAGGGGCGTGTGCACGGAATAGAAGGAGAGGTAGAGCAGGAAGGGGTGGTTCTTGTTTGCTGCGATGAACTCGACGGAGTCCCCGGCCAGCCGTTCCGGGAGGTGCTCGCCCCTGGGGCCGTCGGGGAGGCGGGGATTTTGGTAGGGCGAGAAGAAACTGCGCGGCATCCCCCCGCGATGTCCCCCGAGGTTGACCTCGAAACCCTGTTTGGTGGGCCAGAATTCCGGGGTTGGTCCGAGATGCCACTTCCCGGCGAAGCAGGTGGCATAGCCCGCCTCCCTGAAGGCCTCGGCAAGTGTGTCTTCTTCAAGATCCATGCGGTCGTGGAGAGGTGCCGGCCTGAAGCGACCCCCACGACGGCCGGAGAAGAAATTGGTGGCGTCCGGGCGGGAAGGATGACGGCCCGTCATGATGGAATACCGGGTGGGCGAACAGACTGGATTGGCGGCGTAACCGTTGGTGAAGCGGCATCCCGCGGCGGCAATGCGGTCGCAATTGGGGGTCTCGTAGAAGGAGTCCGGATTGTAGGCCCCAATATCCATATAACCCAAATCGTCTATGAGAAAGAACACCACATTCGGGCTCTCGGGGGCGGCAAGGGCGGCGAGGAGTCCGCGGAGGAGCAGTGAGAAGCCTAATACGAGGGCGGGCAGGCGACGAATCATGGAATGATTACGCTCGCCGGGAGTCGCCTTTGGCAAGTGGAATGATGGCCTCTGATCCGTATTCTCACAAAGTTTCGCTTTTGTCTCGGGAAGGCGGTGGCACTCTTATAACCCCCGATGAACAGACGATTTTTTGTTTGGTCAGGCAGCCTGTTTATTCTTTTCGTTTCCACTGCGCTGCTCTTCCGCGCGCCGTTCTCTTCCGTTTTTCCGGAGCACCGGGAGATGAAGTCCGGCGAGACCGTGGTTGCCTTCGGAGGCCGGGACGTGAGTCCTGTTGCTCCTGTTGTCGCGCCGGGAGAGAAGAACCGCTCTTGGTCGGTTGGGACGCTGGAGCTTCCACCATTTTCGGCTGAAGAGCTCCTAGTCGCCCACCCGCCGCGAAAGGGCGCGCCTCTCCGGTTTGCGGAGGCGCTACCGGTGAAGATCACGCCCTCGTCGCACGGTCGATGGGAGTCGCGGGGGGGACGGGAGCGATGGGTGTTGCGGATCGAGGCTCCCGGGGCGCGTAATCTGAATCTGGGTTTTTCTCGCTTCCGCCTGCCGGGGAGTGCGCGGCTGGAACTACGGGCCGGGAACGAGTTGCAGGTGCGCCCGTTTACTGCCGCCGACAATGACGCGCACGGCGAACTCTGGACTCCGGTGGTGGCGGGCGCGGAATTGGAGCTCCTGCTTGAGGTGGAGCAGGAGGAACGGTCCCAGGTGCAGCTTCAGGTGGCCTCCATCAACCGGGGCTTTCGTCCCTTGAGTTTTGCGGCCGGCTACTGGAAGGTCGGCAATTCGGCTCCGGAGGGAAACTGCCATATTGACGTGGTGTGCTCAGCCACGGAATCGGGCGTGGGTCCGGCTCTCGACCAGTATCGGGACCAGATCAAGGCGGCGGGAGTCTACACCCTGAACGGGGAGGACACCTGTTCGGGCAGTGCGATCAACAATGCACGCAACGATGGGACCCCGTATTTCATGACGGCGGACCATTGCGGAGTGCGTTCGTCCAATGCGGCCAGCATGGTGGTCTACTGGAACCATGAGAATGCCTCCTGCCGGACACCGGGCAGCAGCCAGAACGGAGGGGACGGCAACGGTCCCATCAACAACTTCAACAGTGGAGCCGCAGTACGTGCGACCTACAGTGCCTCGGACATGACGCTGGTGGAACTGGACGACCCGATTGATTCCGATCATGAGGTGTTCCTGGCCGGGTGGTCGCGGACGGGAACTCCCGAGATGGCGGTGAGTGTGCATTTCCCGAATACCTCGGAGAAGCGCATCAGTTTTGATTTTGACCCCCTGCGATCGACTAATGACTACAGCACGGGAAGCAATCCGAACGGAACCCACTGGATGGTGATTGACTGGGATCACGGCTCAACCGAGGGAGGATCCTCCGGGTCGCCGATCTACGACCAGAACGGGCACATGGTGGGGCAGTTGTCCGGTGGTGATGCCGCCTGTGGGAATGATGATGCAGACTGGTACGGTAAATTTTCCAGGGGCTGGGATGGTGGAGGAGCGCCGGGCTCCCGATTGCGGGACTGGCTGGATCCGGATGAGACGGGTTCGTTGACGCTGGATGGAATCTCGATGGGTCTCACCCGGGTCACTGTCGCGGATGTTGAGATCTCGGAAGGAGACACCGGGAGGAAGAATCTGGAATTCACGGTCAGCCTGAGTGAAGCGGTGGACCAGCGGCTCGATTTCACCTACTCGACGGAGAACGATTCAGCTGTCGCGGGTTCCGATTATGTGGCGGCGGCCAACGCGGACTTTTTCCTCGCGGCAGGCCAGCTCACGAAGACCATCTCCATCTCCATCGAGGGGGACACTGCCCCGGAAGAGAACGAGCGATTCCGGGTGGCGCTCTCCCTGCAGGGTGATGCCCCCGTGAATGTGAGTGATGCTCAGGCCTGGGGGACAATCATCAACGATGATTTCACCGTTCCCATCCTGGTCGGTCCGGCGGTGGTGAACGGAAGGGTGGGGGAAGATGTTGCCGTCAGCGTGGTGGTGGAAAATACTCCCACTGCGTTCTCACTGAGCGATGCGCCTCCGGGCATGGAGATTGACGGGCAGGGGATGATCAGCTGGATCCCCCCGGTTTCCGGGGAATTTGAAGTGACCGTGACGATTGCCAATGAGGCCGGGTCGGCAGAGGGCAGGATCAGTTTCACGATTTTGCCGAACTCCCTCGACCAGGCGCTCGATTCTCCGGGGGGGGGTGAGTTGAGTTCGGGGGGTGATGCTCCTTTCCGCCTCGATAGCAGCAGTGACTCGCGGGCGGGAAGCAATCGGGCACAGAGCGGAGCTATCGGGGATAACAGCGCGTCCTGGCTGGAAGTGGCGGTGGAAGGTCCCGATTACCTGGGATTCTGGTGGAAGGTTTCCAGTGAGGAGGACTATGATTTTCTCCGCCTCACGGTAGATGCTGAGATGCGTCAGGAGATTTCAGGGGTCAGGGACTGGGATTACCAGGTGGTCGCCATTCCGCCCGGGCGGCATACCATCCGCTGGACATACAGCAAGGATGTAGACACGCGGGAGGGAGAGGATCACGCATGGGTGGATTTCCTGCAACTGGCTTCCCGGAGCATGCCCTTTTTGATGGGGCCTGCGCATGTCCGGCTGAATTCCGGCGGTCCGGTGGAGTATCAGTTCCCGACTTCCAGACCCGGGGCCTCCTTTGTCCCGGTCCAACTGGGATCCGGATTGTCATTGAACGCAACAGGCGAAGTGGTTGGCACTCCTCTTGCCGACGGTGAGTTCAGTTTCACCCTGAACATCCAGCAGGATGATGAGCAATTCAGCATTCCCGCCATGGTCGAGATCCTGCCCGCTTCAGCGGCCGGAGAGGCTGCCTACCCGGCCACCGGCCCGAACTGGGGTCTTGCCTGGAAGACGAGTGGATCCGGCACCTGGATCTCACAGTCGGAGGAGACAAGTGACGGGCAGGCTGCGGCCGCCGCCCAGGGCGTCCCCCATGATGGCCGGGCGTCCCTCAGCACGTGGGTATTCGGTCCGGGAAAGATCGCGTTCTCCTGGCGGGTCTCCTCGGAGAGAGATTATGATTTCCTGTATTACGAGGTGAACGGGCAGGAGAGAGGGTCGCTGACTGGAAACAGCGGGTGGCAGCAATACACCGAAGAACTGCCTTACGGATGGCATCAGCTCACCTGGGCCTATGAGAAGGATGGGAGTGAGTCCCGTCGCGAGGACACCGGCTATCTTGATGAGATTTCCTTCACCGGCTACACGGGATGGGTGCTGCAGGCGGGAATCGGACAGAAGACGGGAGTCACCCTGGACCCGGATGGCGATGGGCAGAATCTGCTCTTCGAGTTTGCCACCGGAGGGAGTGCCACCGACTGGGATACGATGCCCCTTCCCGTCCTCGAGGACGGGGTGCTGACGCTGGAGAGCGCCAAACGGGCGGAGACGGGCCTGCATTACGACGCCGAAGTGAGTGGAGATCTCGTGGACTGGAACCGATCCGAGCGAAGCATCCTGCAGGACGACGAGCAGGTATTTCGCGTGCGGGATCAGCTGGGAGTGGGAGTGGCGAATGAGCGTTACCTGCGCATGACCGTGCATCCGCAGAAGTAGAACGCGGCGGTCGGGCAGGGGATGGAAGGTGAGCCGGGCCGATGAGGCGGGTGTTCTCCACAACCCCGCACCCCTCCGGGTGAGGATGTGGTTCTGCGGGATTCCCTCTAGCGGAACTGGAGAGTGCGCGATGGTTGTCGGCCGAAACCGCGGATCTCAAGGTGGGAACGATAGAGCCGGGCGCAGGAGTAGGCATTGTCCTTCGTTTCGAGCATTCCGTTGAGAGTGAGGTAGTGCATTCCCTCCTTCAGTTCGTAACCGCCGCTGTGCCGGTGACCATTGAGGTAGGCCTTGCAGCAGGGGAACCTGCTCAGGAGCTTGTGCAGTGCCAAGCGGTTCCAGCTGCAGTGCGCCTCCTCGGGGAGAACCGGGTGATGGCCAAAGACGAGAACTGATTCCCCGGCGGTGGTTGCTTCCTCGAGCTGACCGGTCAGCCAGGTGAGCTGCGCATCGCCGGCCCGGCTGTTCCAGGACTGGGCGTAGGATTTTCCGGTCGCACTCAGTTTCTTGAGTTCCTCCTGGGCCTGTGCGGTCCTGGCATCCCTGGGGGGGTAGCGGTAGGTGCTCACCTCGGTGGTGTCGAGGAGGAGGAAGCGGAACCCGGCTTGTCGAATCCCATAATAGGTATCGGTGAGGCCCAGTTCGGCAGGGACCTTTTTCCTGAGGTCCTCGGTCACCTCGAAGTCGTGGTTGCCGAGGATGTGATAGAGACGGGATTTGAGTTTTGCGGTGATGGGCTTGAGGTCGGCGAAGCTCTTGAAGTCCCGGTCGATGAAATCCCCCAGGTGAAAGGTGAAGGCCAGTTCGTGCTGGTTGAACTCGCGGACCGCTTCCTCGAGCTTGCGGGGACTCTCGCGATAGAAGCGCGTCCCGGCCCGTTCCGCGTCCGCGTACTGGCAGTCGGCCATGAGTCCGAAGGAGAGGAGAAGTTTCTCCTTCGGGCTGGTCGTGCTCTCGGCGGAACTCATGGCGGTGGCGGCAACGGTCGATCCGGTGCCGGCTAGGAAGCGGCGTCGCGTGGTCATGAAGGGAGACGATTGGCCTTTTTTGTTCCATCGTCCATCTGATACGGCCGGGCTGAGGAAAAAACCCGGGGAATCCGGCGGATCGGGGAAAGACGGGAGGGATTAGCTTGATCAGGGGGTGGGATCCCGGGGTATAGAGACTGCACCATCATGAAAACAAACCCTCTCGCCCTCACGCTGACACTTTCCATCGGATTGCTTGCTCCCCTGGCGGCTCAACTCGAAATCAAGGATGCCAAGGGGAAGCACCTCGACATCCTCTCCGGGGACAAGGTGCTCGTCCGCTACATGTACGAGTATGACACCTCGACCAACGAGAAGAAGCATGCGACCTACAAGCCGTATCTGCACGTCTTCGATGCGGAGGGGAAAGCGCCCATCACGAAGGGTCCGGGAGGCCAGTACACCCACCACCGCGGCATCTTCATCGGGTGGAGCAAGCTGGGTTTCAACGGCAAGAGCTACGATCGCTGGCACATGAAGAACGGTGCCATCGTCCACCAGAAGTTTCACGAGCATAAGACCCGCGAGAACACGGCAAGCATCACTTCGGTCACTCAGTGGAACGATGGGGACAGGAAACCGATGCTCGACGAGGAACGGACGATGACGGTGTGGACTCCGAATGAGGGATGGGCCCGCGTGGTCATCTTTTTCAAGAGCAAGCTGACTGCGACGTATGGTGATGTGGCCCTGAAGGGGGATCCGGAACACGCCGGGATCCAGTACCGGCCTGCCGACGAGGTGAACCGCAAGAAGACGAAGTATCTCTTTCCCAAGGAGGAGATCACGACCGGCAACGTGAAGAAGCACAAGGATCTGGCCTGGATTGCGGAAACCTACTGGCTCGGTGACAAGGCGCACAGCGTGGTGCAGCTCAACCATCCCGGCAATCCCAAGGGAACGGTGCATTCCGCCTATCGCGACTATGGACGCTTCGGCTCCTTCTTCGAGAAGGAGATCAAGAAAGGCGAGACTCTCACCGTGAATTACGCGTTCGCCATAGTGGAGGGGGAACTTCCCAGCCGGTCAGAGATTCAGGAGGCTTCCGACATGTATGCGGAGATGAAGGAGAGGAAGGAATAGGAGACCGGCTTCCTCAAAGAGTTGTCCTACAGGAGCCTCGCTCCCTGCACCGGACGGGTGGCAAAGAGCTGGGGCGTATGGCCGGATTCCTCTTCATAGGCCACGGAGAGGCGAGCCGCGATCTCGTGGAGTTGCTCGCCCCGGCAGAGGGTGACGGTGGAGCCCCCGAAGCCGCCGCCGGTCATGCGTGAACCGAGGACCCCTCCTTCAAAACCGATCTCGTTGGCGATTCTGACCATGAGGTCGAGTTCCCCGCAGGACACTTCGAAGTCATCCCGGAGCGACTGGTGAGAGGCCGCCATATGCGGCCCGAGGGCGGCATAGTTGTCCTGGCGCAATTCCTTGGCGGATTCCCTGGTCCGGGCGATCTCGCTCACCACGTGGCGGGCCCGGCGGAAGAGGAGGTCGTCTGGTTCGTTCCGGAGGGTTTCCAGATCGGCAGGGTTGACCTCGCGCCAGCTTGACTTCCCCAGTAAGGCCAGGGCCCGTTCGGTATCTTCCCGGCGTGCCCGGTACTCCCCGTCAGCCAGTTTGTGCCGGATCATGGTGTTGGCCACCAGGACACTGAGATCACTGGAGGGAAAGGGAACCAGTTCGGGGTCCTGCGACTGGCAGTCGATCAGGACGAGATTGTCCTGCTGACCGAAGGCGGAGGCGAACTGGTCCATGATGCCGCAGGGAACTCCTGCGAAGTCGTGCTCCGCTTTCTGGCAGAGGAGGGCTTTCTCGCGGGTGTCGAGGACGGTGTCGACAAGGCCTTCCACGATGGTGGCAAAGGCCAGTTCGAGGGCGGCGGAGGAGGAGAGTCCCCCGCCGATGGGGAGGTTGCTGACGATGACGGCGTCGAATCCCGGGACGGGCCAGCTTCCGCGGAGGCGGAAGCCCTCCAGGACGCCCCGCAGGTAGTTGGTCCAGGGTGGTGTCGCCGGGGCCTGGGGGTCTTCCAGGGAGATAACGGCCTCCTCCTCTCCCATCGAGCGCACCCGGGCCATTCCGGAGTTGTTGAGGGCGGCTGCAATAACGATGTGCCGGTTGATGGCGAGGGGCAGCACGAAGCCATCACAGTAGTCGATGTGCTCGCCGATCAGATTGACCCGTCCCGGGGCGGCGGCGAGCAGGGAGGGCTCCTGCTGGTAGTACTGTCTGAGATGGGTCCGTGCGTCGGCGGAGAGTTCGGCGAGGGATTCGTTTGCTTGGAGGGGCATCGAGATCCTGCTGGTAGGACAGGGGTTCTGGCGTCCGGATTTCTGGCCGGCAAGGAGAAGCAGCGGAGGGTTGCCCGCGGGCTTTTCCTAGAAGGCGAAGGCTGCGTAGAGGACGAAGACGAGGACGATCAGGCTGATTCCCACCGCCTTGGCGTGCTTCCAGGGAGTGAGGTCGACGACCTTCGCGTCATGTTGCACGTACGGGGTGGGACGTCTCATGAACCCCCCAAGGATGAGCTGGAGGACCAGAAGGGTGGCGAAGACCGCGCCCATGTAGTGGAAGCCGGAGTGGAAGGTGCCGAGCATCCAACCCTTGGAGAGGACTTCGTTTGTCACCGGGTCGAGGACTTCTTTTCCGCCGAAGAAGGTGCCGATCACCATCGCGACAAGACCGACCACAATCGTGATGACGGCAGTCGCGCCGTCCGCGGTCCGGTTGAAGAAACCGAAGAGGACAATGGCGAGGAGCGGGATGAAATAGATCCCGTTGAGGGACTGGAATTTCTCGAAGAGGCCATCGACGTTCAGGAAGATGAGGGGTGCTGCGATCACGGCGAGCACTGCGACCGCCGCGCTGCAGATGCGTCCCGATTTCACCAGTTCGTGCTGGCTGGCGGTGGGGTGGATGATCTTCTTGTAGACTCCGAGCGAGAAGAGGGTCGCGCTGGAATTGAGGACCGAGTTGAAGGTAGAGAGGATCGACCCCATCACGACGGCGGCAAAGAACCCGGTCAACCAGGTTGGGAGGACGGTGCGTACGAGTTGGCCGTAAACCTCGCCCTGTTCCATGTTGGCCTGATCGATGCCCTTGTTCGCGAAAACCTGCCACGCGAGTAGTCCGGGGAGAACGAGGATGAGGGGGGCCAGGATTTTGAAGAAGGAGGCCAGCAGGACGCCCTTCTGGCCTTCCGCGAGGCTCTTGGCCGCGAAGGTGCGCTGGATGATCTGCTGGTTGGTGGTCCAGTAGAAGAAGTTGAGGAGGAGGACCCCGGTGAAGAGGGTGGTCCAGTGCAGGTAGTGATCCCCGCCGGTGGCAATCGAACGAAGGTTTTCCGGTTTCTCTTCCTTGAGCTTGGTAAAGGCCTCAGAGAATCCAGCGTCGCCGGATGCGGCCTGGAGGGCAAAGAAGGTAATCATCAAGCCTCCGACCAGGAGGCCGAGGCCGTTGAAGGTGTCGGAGACCGCGACCGCGCGCAGGCCCCCGAAAATCGCGTAGGCGGATCCCACCACCCCGATGAAGATCACGATCGCCCAGATCGTCCCGATCTCGCCGAGTCCGAGCATCTCTTCGAGATTCAACATTCCGCCGAGTCCCTTCGCGCCCAGGAAGAGGACGAACGGCAGGAGGATCAACATGTAGGCGACGATGAAGATGAACGTCGTGAGGGCCCGGGTGGTTGGCCCGTAGCGTTCCTCGAGCCACTGTGGGACGGTCGCGATCCCGGACTTGAGGTAGCGCGGCAGGAAGAAGAGAGCGAGGACCACGAGGGAGGCACCCGCAATGACCTCCCATGCCATGACCGCCAGGCCGTTAGCGTAGGCGTCGCCGTTCAGGCCGACCAGCTGCTCGGTAGAGAGGTTGGTGAGCAGAAGTGAGCCCGCGATGACCAATCCGGTGAGGCTGCGCCCGGCGAGGAAGTAGCCCTCTTCGGTGTCATCGATGCGCCCACGGGTGAGGCGCCAGGTGAGGAAAGCCACCAGGGCCGTGAAGAAGAGGAAGGAAATGACAGTGGGAACGTCCATCGCAGGGGCGGATCAGGTTTTGACTGGGAGGAGAGAAACGAGGGACCGCGGTTGGCGGTCCCTCGTTTTGCTAGTGACGATCGACTGGGCGAACCAGTCGTTACCACGAAAACTTGCTCACCATGGTGTGGGTGTAGGCTTCGCCCGGCTTGAGGATGCAACTGGGGAAGGCGGGATTGTCCTGCTTGTTGGGGGAGTCCGGGAAAACCTGGGTCTCAAGGCAGCAGGCGGTGCGATGTCCATACTTCACTCCGCCCTTGCCGGCGGTTTCCCCGTCGAGGAAGTTGCCACCGTAGAACTGGACACCCGGTTGATCGGTCTGGAGCTCCATGGCGCGGCCGGTCTTGGGGTCCCTGAGCTTGGCCGCCAGGCGCATGCCTTCCCCGTCGACGACCCAGCAGTGATCGTAGCCCTTGCCGAGCTGGAGGGGAATGCTGGCAGCCTCGATGCGTTCACCGATGACGGTAGCGGTGTTGAAGTCGAAGGGAGAGTTCACCACTTCGGCAAGGTTGCCGTCGGGAATGAGATCCTTGTCGGTCGTCAGGAAGTACTTGGCCGGGATGGTGAGGATGTGATCGTTGATGGAAGTGGCCGGATCGCCGCTGAGGTTCCAGTAGGCGTGCTGCACGATGTTGACCGGGGTGGCCTTGTCGGTGGTGGCCTCGCAGATCCACTTGAGCTCGTTGCTGTCATTCAGGGTGTAGGTTACGGTAACCTGCAGGTTACCGGGATAGCCTTCCTCCCCGTCCTTGGAGGTGTAGGTGAGTTTGACTCCACCGTCGATGGCTTCGCCCTTCCAGAGCACCTTGTCGAAACCCTTTTTTCCTCCGTGGAGGTGATTGGGACCGTTGTTGATGGCAAGCTGGTCGTAGACCTGGCCCTCGATCTCGAATTTTCCCCCGGCGATTCGGTTGCCATAGCGACCCACGGTGGAGCCGAAGTAGGAGCTGTTGGTGAGCCAGCCGGCGAGGTCGTCGTAGCCGTGGGTGACATCCTTGACGTTGCCGTCCTTGTCGGGCACCTCCAGGCTGGTGAGGATGGCGCCGTATTCGGTGACCCTGGCGATCATCCCGTTCTTGTTGCTGAAGGTGAAGATCTTCACTTCAGTGCCATCGTCGAGTTTGCCGTAGACTTCCACTTGGGTTTCGTTGCTTTTGTTGGAACCGGAGTTCTTTCCATTCCCGTCGTTGTTGTCCCTGCCTCCACATGCGGAGAGGAGGAGGCTGACGAGGGTGAGAGATGCGATCGTATATTTCATTCTCATGACGAGTTTCGGAGAGCGGACAAAATGCATGGGCCGGGGTCAATGGGTTATTGGTTAAGCGATATTAGGGAACAGGGGCGTTAAGGTGTGATCTCCCTGCATTTCATGCAGCAGGGAGCGAAATTGTTCGCTCTGGGACGATCAGGCGCCGGATGGGAATCGGTTGGATGCATTGGTTTCAGGGCGATAGGCCGGCGAATCCTGCGGGGCTGCAGTGATGCGAAAGGGGAGCATTCCGGGGAGGAGGAGCTTGAATTGCGAGGCAGGGTGCGGTCCCTTGGCGGGGCCATGAAGTTCGTGCTCGCGCTCGACCAGGGGACTACAAGTTCGCGAACGATCCTCTTCGATGAAACCGGGAAGGCGGTACACGCGGCGCAGAGGGAATTCACCCAGTATTACCCGGAACCGGGATGGGTGGAGCACGATGCGGAGGAGATCTGGGCATCGCAGGAGACGACACTGGCGGAAGTTCTGGCCCGGTCCGACAGGCAGTTGATCGCCGGCCTGGGGATCTCCAACCAGCGGGAGACCACGGTGGTCTGGGATGCAGCAAGTGGAGAGGCGATCTGCAATGCGATCGTCTGGCAGGATCGCAGAACCGCGGAACGTTGCGCACGTCTGAAGGAGGAGGGCCGGGAGGCAGAGGTGACAGCGAGAACCGGACTGCGGCTCGATCCCTACTTCAGCGCGAGCAAGGTGGAATGGATTCTCGATCACGTGGAGGGAGCGCGGGAAAAGGCGGAGGCGGGACGGCTGCGCTTTGGAACGATTGATTCATGGCTTGTCTGGAAACTGACGGAGGGTGCCGTCCACGTGACGGATGTATCCAATGCCTCGCGGACGAATCTCTTCAACATCCACAGTCTCGACTGGGATGACACCCTGCTGGAGATCTTCAGGGTTCCCCGTTCGATGTTGCCCGGGGTGGTGGACTCCAGCGCCGTGGTGGGTGAATGGGGCGGCATTCCCATCGCGGGGATGGCGGGTGATCAACAGGCGGCCCTCTTCGGGCAGGCATGCTTCGATCCCGGCATGGCGAAAAACACCTACGGGACCGGCTGCTTCCTTCTGATGAACACCGGAGGCGAGGCGGTGAGTTCACGCAATGGTCTGCTCACCACGGTGGCTTGGCGGGTTGGTGGAGAGGTGAGTTATGCGTTGGAAGGCTCCGTCTTCATCGGGGGAGCTCTCTGCCAGTGGTTCCGGGACGAAATCCAGATGGTGTCGAGTGCACCGGAGCTGGACGAGCTGGCAGCCACTGTTCCTGACAGCGGGGGGTGTGTGGTGGTGCCTGCCTTCACCGGTCTGGGTGCGCCGCACTGGGATCCCTATGCGAGGGGAGCGGTGTTCGGGCTCACCCGCGGCACTTCCAGGGCACACCTCTGCCGGGCGTCCCTCGAGGCAGTGGCCCTGCAGTCGGTTGAGCTGCTGGAGTGCATGGAGAAGGACTCGGGAGTGGAACTGGTGGAACTGCGGGTCGATGGCGGGGCAGCACGCAGCGACCTGCTCATGCAGATCCAGAGCGATTTCCTGCAGCGCCAGGTGGTGCGACCGAGTAATATCGAAACCACCGCCTTCGGGGCGGCGGCTCTGGCCGGTCTGGCGACCGGAGTCTGGAAGGACCAGCGGGAGTTTGGTGAGCGATGGGGAGTGGATCGGTGTTTCGATCCGGTGGAAGGAGATTATGCCGGGATCAGGGCGCGCTGGGACCGGGCCGTGGAACGCGTCAAGGGCTGGGAGGACTAGACTGCGTCCTCACGATCACTCCTTCCGCTTCAACTGCGGGAAGAGGACGACATCCCGGATGGTGGGCGCACCGGTGAGCAACATGATGAGGCGGTCGATGCCGATGCCGATGCCGCCCGCGGGTGGCATGCCGTGCTCAAGGGTCTCCACGAAATCGTGGTCGATCTCCTGCGCCTCTCCACCGCTCTGTTCCTCGAAGCGGGCGCGCTGCACGTCGGGATCATTGAGTTCTGAGTAGCCCGGGGAGATCTCCTGGCCGTTGATGATGAGTTCGTAGACGTCAATGACCTCCGGATTGTCGGGATTGAGCTTGGCGAGGGGAATGAGCTTGGCGTCGACGTGGGTGACGTAGCAGGGATCGAAGGTGTGTTCTTCGACCAGCTTTTCGAAGACCTGTTGAGTGACTTCGTAGTCCTCGAGACCGGCTCCGATTTCGAGGTTGAAGTCGTTCTCGGCGCGCGCCCGGCGTTGTTCGGGACTGATGTCGAACCAGTCTTCGCCGGCAACCTCGATGATGAGCTCGCGGTAGGGACGTCGCTTCCAGGGGCGTGAGAGATCGATGGTCCGCAGGATCTCGCCTTCCTCGTTCTTGTGTTCAATCTGGAGGGTTCCGAAGAACTTCTCCGCCAGGGAGCAGACGAGTTCTTCCACCAACTCGGCCATCTTCTCGAAGTCAGCGCAGGCCCAGTAGGCCTCCAGCATGGTGAACTCGGGATTGTGCCGGCGCGAGATGCCTTCGTTGCGGAAATTGCGGTTCAACTCAAAGACCTTGGTGAATCCGCCCACCAGCAGGCGCTTGAGGTAGAGCTCCGGTGCAATGCGCAGAGTGAGGGGCATGTTGAGCGCATTGTGGTGAGTTTCGAAAGGACGGGCCGCGGCGCCGCCCGCCACGTCCTGCAGCATGGGTGTCTCTACTTCAAGGAAGCCCCGCTCATGGAAAAAGTCCCGGATCTCGGCCAGGATCCGGGAACGTAACACGAAGAGATCCGCGCTGGGCTGGTTGGCCATGAGATCGAGATGCCGCTTGCGGTACTTGATCTCGCGATCGGCCACGCCGTGCCATTTGTCGGGCATGGGGCGCAGGGCTTTGGCAAGCACCCGCAGGGAATCCACCTTCACGGTGGGCTCGCCCTTGCCGGTAGTGAAGGTAGTTCCTTCGATCCCGATCCAGTCACCGCGGTCGAGCAGGTGCCAGACTTCCCAGTCGTGCTCGGAAACGCCCTTCTTGTTCAGGTAGCCCTGGATCCGGCCCTCGACATCCCCGATGACGAAAAAGACCGATTTTCCCATGTCCCGGATGGCGAGGAGGCGTCCCGCCAGCCTGACCGGGCGGTCGTCCGAAAAGTCATTCTGAAGCTCAGCAGCGGTGGTGTCGGTTTCAAAGCGGCCCCCGAAGGGATCGATTCCCAACTCGCGCAACTTGGCCAGCTTCTCGCGGCGAATGGCGATGAGCTCTGCCTCGGTGGAACCTGGCTCCGTACTATTGGTCGGGGGGGAATCGTCAGCGGTCATGAACTTAATGATGATCTGATTCCGTTGAAGGAAGACTCAAGCCGGATCGGATAAAAGCTTTCATCCTTCCCGTGGCTACTGTTCCATTTGAAAGCATGTATTTACTCTGTGCGAAAAGCGCCGACTGGTCTGCTAATTGCCCTGTTATGGATGGGGGAGGAGGGGATAAATGGGATAACCCTTTTTTGGGGGGGAATAACAGTCCTGCGGCTGCTCTTGAGCACCGTGGGGCTGTTGCGTTGGGAGGCAGGGTAGTGCGAATGAGTCATCGTTCCGGTGACCAGCTTGCGGGCGGGGTTTTCGGATTCGAGGCGCGCTTTGGCGAGGGCGAAAAGGTCTCTTGGGGCAAAAAGTGGGGATTTGACCTGAATCCAGCAGTCCTCACCTGATCGGGTTGAAGGATCGGACCCCTTCCAACGTAGAGTATTTCCTGAATGACTGTCGTAAAACCTCTTCTTGTTGCTGGATTGTTGTTGTGTGGCCAATTGGCTCAGGCTCAGCGGGATTTCTTTGAACTGGCGCCGATCAATTACTCGGATACGGAGTCACAGGATGAACTGGCATTGCTTGCCGCTGATTGGGCGGCCGGGCGTAAACCTCAACCGAAGGGTGAGCCGCTCGAGGTGTTGAAGCAGTTGCTCAAACAGCTCAATATCCCGGTCGAATCCCAGGTGATGGTTTACTCGCGCACGAGTCAGCAGAACAACAGGATTCGTTATCACAATCCCCGGGTGATCTACTATTCGGACGACACCTACCTGGGCTACGTGCCGGGAGGCAGCTTTGAAGCATCTTCCACGGACCCCAGACTGGGTCCGGTGTTCTACCTTCTGGACAAGGAGAAGATCGGGAAGGCGGGATTCGTGGGGCGCGACAATGCCTGTCTGCAGTGTCACGGCACATCGCGCACGGACCTGGTGCCCGGTTTCATGGTGCGCTCGGTCTTTCCTGACAAGAACGGCCATCCCATCCTGGCGGAGGGGACCTACCTGACCACCCACTCCAGTCCGCTCAAGGAGCGTTGGGGGGGATGGTTTGTCACTGGAAGCCATGGTGGATTCCGTCACATGGGCAACACGATAGCGACGCAACTCGATGAAGGGGGGGTGGAGTTCGACTACGAAGCGGGCGCCAACTGGGAGACGATGGAAGGCAGGATCGATACCTCGAAATATCTCCGTCCGAAGAGCGATATCGTGTCTTTGATGGTGCTGGAACATCAGTGCACCACGCAGAACATCCTGACCAAGGCGTCGATGGAATACCGGCGACTGGTCTATCTTCAGAAAGCGATCGATCCGGAAGTGGATGTGACCAAGCCGGAGGGGATGGCTGCGCGTTCGGCCCGGGATTCGGCCCGGGATATCGTGAAGGCGTTTCTGTTCTGTGATGAGTTCGACCTGAAGGACGGACTGGAAGGTGATCCTGCCTTTGTGGAGGCGTTTGAAGCAGCCGGGGTGAAGAACAGTGAGGGGCAGTCGTTACGGCAACTGCGTTGCTATGGTCGGCTCTTCAAGAATCGGTGTTCCTACCTCATTTACTCAAAGTATTTTGAGTTTCTGCCGCCGGTGGTCCGGACGCAGACGCTTGAAGAGTTGTGGAGAGCCCTGCAGAGCACGGATGAAGAGTTTTCCCACATTGGAAGCAGCGAGCGCAAGCGGATCATCTCGATCGTGAGCGAGACGGTGAAGAACCTGCCGGAGTGCTGGAAAAACACTCAGTAGGAGGGCACCGGTTGGGGGTGGGGACCTGATCGCAAAGGGGGCGCCCGGGAGAGCAGGGCGGATGGACAGAAGTTGGCCGATTGCTGCAGTCCGGACGAGCGGACGGTGAAGCGTTCCTTCAGGCCAGGATGTCCTTCACGACCTGGCCGTAGATATCGGTGAGTCGGAAATGGCGGCCCTGGAACTTGAAGGTCAGTTGCTCGTGGTCGATGCCCAGGAGGTGGAGGACAGTGGCTTGGAAGTCATGGACGTGGACATGATCCTTGGCCACGTTGAAGCCGATGTCGTCCGATTCTCCGTAAGTCTGGCCGCCCTTGATGCCGCCGCCCGCCATCCAGATAGTGAAGGCATACGGATGGTGGTCCCTGCCCCACCCCTTGCGGTCGTTCATGTTGCCCTGCAGGAAGGGCGTGCGTCCGAATTCACCACCCCAGATGACGAGGGTCTCGTCGAGCATGCCGCGCTGTTCGAGGTCCCGGACCAATCCGGCGCTCGGCTGGTCGGTGTCCTTGCACTGGGTGTAAAGCTCGGTCGTGAGGGAGCGATGCTGGTCCCAGCCTGCGTGCATGAGCTGAATGAACTGGGTGCCGCGCTCGGCAAGACGGCGGGCCAGGAGGCAGTTGCGGGCAAAGGTTCCGGACTCGTGGACACCCGGCCCGTAGAGGTCAAGGATCTCCTTGGGTTCATCCGAGATGTCGGCGAGTTCGGGGACACTTGTCTGCATCCGGTAGGCCATCTCATACTGGGCGATGCGGGTGGCGATTTCGGGGTCGCCGGATTCCTCAAACTTGAGTTGGTTGAGACGTCCGAGGTCATCCAGCATCTCGCGGCGCAGTGGTGGGCTCATCCCGTTGGGATTGGAGAGGTAGAGGACCGGATCGCTGGCAGGACGGAACTTGACACCCTGGTGGCGGGTGGGGATGAAACCGGAGCCCCAGTAAAAGTCGTAGAAGATCTGTCCGCAGGTGGTGCCCTTGCTGACGGAGGTCATGACCACGAAGGAGGGCAGGTTGTCGTTCATCGTGCCCAGCCCGTAGCTGAGCCAGGCCCCCATGGTGGGCCGTCCGGGAAGCTGCGCACCGCTCATGAAGAGGGAGACGGCCGGGGCATGATTGACCGCCTCGGTATGCACGCTCTTCACAAAGCAGACCTTGTCCGCGATCTTGCCTGTATGGGGCATGAAATCGCTCACCCAGGCTCCACTTTGTCCGTATTGATGGAAGGGTTCGACCGGGGCCAGAAGAAGCTTGCCATTGGCATTGCCGGTCATGGTGCTGAAACGCTTGCCTCCTACGTAGCTCTCGGGCACGGGAGTGTTGTGCAGTTTCTGGAGTTGCGGCTTGTAGTCGAAGAGGTCGCAGTGGGTCGGTGCGCCGTTCTGGAAGAGGTAGATCACCCGCTTGGCCTTGGGCGCGATCTGCCGGATGAAGGAAGGTAGTTTCTGTTTCCCCGTCCCGTCCGCGAATCCGTCGCGCCCCAGCAGGGTTGCCAGGGCCGCCGTCCCGATGCCGGTTGCACTCTTGCCGAAGAAGTGGCGGCGGTTGATGTTGAGGTGGTGTTCCTTGAGGGGCGACATGGGGAGTATTCAGGATTCGGTTCTCGGCTCTCCGGGGGCGGATTCGGTCTATTCCTTGGTCAGGGTTTCGTCCAGATTCAGAATCCCCAGGCACACCGTGGCCAGGGCGGCGTGTGTCGGTTCAGGAAGTTCGCAGTTTCGTGGGGATTCACCGTTCTTGAGGAAATCAGTCGCTGCACCGGGATTGGCGGTGAAGCGGTCCTGAGCGCGATTGTAGATGTTCTCCAGGATCTCCTGTTCACGGGAGGAGGGTGGCCGGGCCACCACCAGTTCGAAGGCGTGCCGGATCTGGGCGCGACTCTTCTCACCGGTTTCCCGGGCGGCCCGGGCGGCAAGGGCACGGGCGGCCTCCACATAGGTCGTGTCATTGAGAGTGTTAAGGGCATGGAGGGGAGTGTTGGTTCGCCCTGATTTTACCGAACAGGTTTCCCGTCCCGGGTTGTCAAAGAACATCGGGGGGGCGGCGATACGACGCCAGAAGGAGTAGAGGCTGCGGCGGTAGAGATCTTCTCCCTTGCCGCGGTTGTAGCGTTTTTTCCCGAAGGTGGCTTCCGCCCAGATTCCGGCGGGTTGGTAGGAATTCACCGGAGGGCCACCCTGCCTGCCGACCAGTAAGCCACTCGCTGCCAGGGCCTGGTCGCGGATCATCCACGCTGGCATGCGGAAGCGCGCTCCGCGGCCGAGGAGACGGTTGGAGGGATCTGCTTCGAGGCCGGTCGGAGTGACGCGGGACGACTGCCGGTAGGTGTGGCTCGTCACGATGGTGCGGAGGAGGTGCTTCACATCCCAGTCCGACTCAATGAACTCCACCGCGAGCCAGTCCAGCAGCCGTGGATGGATGGGAACCTCACTCTGGACCCCGAAGTTTTCGGGCGATTTGATGAGGCCGATCCCGAAGATCTCCTGCCAGAAGCGATTGACCGTTACGCGGGCGGGCAGAGGGTTCTCGGGGGCAACGAGCCAGTTTGCGAGACCGAGGCGGTTGCGCGGCTGTCCCTCGGGGAAGGGAGGCAGACTGGCGGGGGTCCCGGTGTTAACCTCCTTCCCGCGCTTGTTGTAGAGACCGATATCAAGGACGTAGGTCTTGCGTGGTTTGTC
This sequence comes from Akkermansiaceae bacterium UBA7890, assembly GCA_002501065.1. Classification (GTDB taxonomy): domain Bacteria; phylum Verrucomicrobiota; class Verrucomicrobiia; order Verrucomicrobiales; family Akkermansiaceae; genus Roseibacillus_B. The sequence continues at coordinate 19,728 of DLRK01000199.1, read as the reverse complement.
CTGGTCCTGCATCACCATCACGCGGGGCAGGCCCTTGCGATTGCCATTGAGTTCGTTGGTCTTTGCCTCGATCAGTTTTACCAGTTCGGTGTGGCGCGGGACACTTTCACGATGAATCCGGGCCAGGAGTTCGGACTGTCCCTCGCTACGCTTGTCCGGGGCGAGGACCAGGGCCTCCTGCAGGCGGCGTTCGCCGGAGGAGAGCTGAGCGCCCGGATTCTCACTCACCGAGATGCGGAAGAAGCCCAGATTGTGGTTGGGGTGTGGTGAGTCGTGGCGGAGGGTGACAATCACGGAAGCGTGCTCGGGCACGGGCACGGGCTTCTCGGCGTGAAAAACGGCCTCATGGTCGCGGTCGATGGTATTGTTCTCGTAGACGGCCCATCCAGTCTGCGCATTTCCGTCATAGGCCGACTGGATCTTGTGATTGTCCTGCTCGAAAGTAGCCACCGCAGACTTGAACTTGAGGGTCGTAGCCTTGCCGCCCAGCGGTTGCACCCGGACCTCGAAGCCGGTGAGGACGAAGTTGCCGCTGTCCGATCGTGTGAGCCGTCCCTCCGTCATGCTCTTGTGCCGTCGGGCCTCCAACCGGATGCTCCCAATGGATTTCTTGCTGGTCTCGGTCGAGAGGCGGTAGGCGTCGTTCTTGGGATTCTCCCCGCCTGCCAGCACGCTGCCGTCCTTCAGGATCTCGAGCGTTTGTTTGTCCGCCTTGGCGGAGTTGATCTCCAGCACCTGCCACTCACTGTTGGACACGTCACGTCTCTGGCTCTTCTCCCATGCCGGTTGCCTGGCGAGGAGGTCCTCTTCGAGAGTCTTCAGGTCTTCCCGCAGCATCGCGATCTCCTTTTCGAGAGCCGCTTCGCGTGCCTTGCGCTCTCCAGTGGAGACCGCGAGGACCGGGGGAGTGGCGGGATCACCCCCTCCTCCGGTGACCGGTGTCTGGTTGAAGAAAGCCGAGAGTCCGTAATACTCCTCCTGCGTGATGGAGTCGTACTTGTGGTCGTGGCAGCGGCTGCAATTGAGAGTGAGCGCGAGCCAGACCGTGCCGGTGGTCTCGGTCATGTCCAGCACGTAGTCGACACGGTTTTCCTCCGCGATGCGCCCACCCTCGCCATTGATGGGATGGTTGCGCAGGAAGGCAGTGGCCAGGCGTTGCTCAATGGAGGCATCGGGAAGGAGATCGCCGGCCAGTTGCCAGATGGTCAGATCATCCCAGGGAATGTTGCGATTGAAGGCATCGACCACCCAGTCGCGCCATGGCCACATGGTGCGTTCGCGATCACCCTGGTAGCCATTGGAATCAGCATAGCGGGAAGCGTCGAGCCAGGGCCAGGCCATGCGCTCGCCGTAGGCGGGGGAGGCAAGAAAGCGGTCGACCAGCTTCTCGTAGGCATCTTCCGATGTATCGTTGAGGAACCCCTCCACTTCTTCAGGGGAGGGAGGGAGGCCGCGGAGGTCGAGGGAGAGGCGGCGGGCCAGGGTGTGGCGCACTGCTTCGGGTGATTGCACGAGTCCTTCCTTGCTGAGGCGCGCCCCCACAAAGGCGTCGATCGGATTGCGAATGGTGGCGCCGGCGGGGGTGGGCACGGGCGGTCGCACGGGTGGGATGAGAGCCCAGTGATCCTTGTATTCGGCGCCTTCTTCAATCCAGCGGCGGATAAGCCCCTTCTCGGTATCATTGAGTTTGAGGTGGGAGTCCGGCGGCGGCATGACCTCGTCCGGATCAGAGTGCGTGAGATGCTTCCAGACCAGGGATTCATCCGGTTTGCCGGGAACGATGGCATGGCCGTTTTCGCGTTCGGCGTAGGCGCCCTCCGCCTGGTCGAGACGCAGGTCGGCCTTGCGTGCATTCTCATCGAAGCCGTGGCAGATGAAGCAGCGATCCGAGAGGAGAGGGCGGACATCCAGATTGAAATCGAGGGGTGCCGCGGAGACCGGGACAGCAACCGGCAGGGTGAGCAGCAGGAAGGGCAATGGAATACGGGACGACATCCGAGGGGTGGGTTTCTAGCCTATTTGCCCGGGAGCCTCAATAGCACGGGTGGACCACTATTCTCTGAGGATGAACGTCTCAGGCCAGATTATTGTTGCTCCCGGGGCCTGGCGCGTTAGGGGGGGGTGGATATGTCTGCGATTCGCCTTTTTTGCCTTTATCTTCTCATCTTTCTGGCGCTGCCAGAAGCGGTCCAGGGCCAATGGCAGCGTCACCCCATCGATAATTCCTCCAGGGGCGCTGATGGGGTGCGGGCCGCGGATGTCAATGGGGACGGGCATCTCGACTTTACCACCGGCTGGGAAGAGGGAGGGGTCATCCGGGTGACCGTCAACCCCGGTCCGGGCAGGGTGAAGGAGAAGTGGCCAGCCGTGACGGTGGGAAAGGTGGCTGCGCCGGAAGATGCCGTCTTCGTGGATCTCGATGGCGATGGCGCGCAGGACGTGGTGAGCAGCTGTGAAGGAGGCAACCGAACCGTCTTCATTCACTGGGCTCCGAAAGAGAAGCAGAAGTATCTCGAAGCAGCGGCCTGGAGCACAGAGGCCTTTCCGGTCACCCGGAAGAAGCAGAGCTGGATGTATGCCGTTCCCATGGATGTTGACGGCATGAATGGAATTGATCTCGTGGTGGGATCAAAGGGAAAGAACGGTTCGGTCGGTTGGCTGCGATCCCCGCGGAATCCGCGTGCGCTGGCGGATTGGACGTTTCATCGGCTGTATGACGCAGGATGGATCATGACTATCGACAGGCACGATATGGATGGCGATGGTGACGCCGATCTGGTGCTGTCGGATCGGAAGAGCAAGGCGGCCGGGGTGAAGTGGCTGGAACATCCGGGGGCTGTGATTGCGGGACAGGGTGGACGCTGGAAGGAACACCTGATCGGGTCACAGGGCAAGGAGGTCATGTTCCTGAAGCTGGCGGACCTGGACGGGGACGGTCTCAAGGATGTGATCTGCACCAACCGGAATGGCCATATGGATTGGTTCCGGAGACTCAAGGGTGAAGGGGTGAGGTGGGAGGCTCATGCCTTCAAGCTGCCCTTTGGATTGCCGCTGGGGAAATCGGTGGCGGTGGGAGACATCAACCGCGATGGCAAGGTGGATGTGGTGAGCACCAACCGGGGGTCTGAACCGGCCAGGTGCGTGGCCTGGCAGAAGTGGTCGACGTCACCTGCTGACCGGAATTGGATTGCTCACGATATCGGAGGGACGGAGGGAGCGAAATTCGACCTGATCGAACTGATTGATCTCGATGCGGATGGTGATCTCGACGTGATCACCTGCGAGGAGGTCGCCAACCTTGGTCTCTTCTGGTATGAGAATCCGCTTTATCCGCCGGCAAAGAACGATGGCAACCGTTCGCAATGAACCATCTCAAGACCCAGGGCCAGGGGATTTGGAGCATCGAATCATCCTCCCAGGTTCCTGAGATCGGTGCCGACATGGAGAGGTGGGAGTTCCCTACAATTCTTCTTCCCAGCCAGCTTCGAGGGGGCCGGCTTCACTTTCCTCCGGAACGGGCGGAAGGAGGTCCTCGCGTTCAAGCAGGAGGGGAAGGGAGAGATCGGAGAGCAGGTTGGCGGGAGTCTTCAGGAGGGTGCCGAGGAGCGGCACGATGCGGTCCAGTTCGGCGATGGCGCAGTGAACCATGGAGGAGACGATGTCGGCGTCGAATTGCTCGCGATCAAAGAGATTCGTAATGCGGAAGACGAGGTGCTGGCGGTCGAAATCGAACTCGAAGCTGCCCAGGGTGAGCTGCTTGTTGGCGCGCATGAGGAGTTCGGCGGCCGAGGCAAGATGCGTGGACTCCGGGCTGAGGGGGCACTCGGCCACGATGGAGAGGGCATTGAGCTGGGGAAAGGCCTGGGCGTGCAGATGAATATGAGTGTGATGTGCCTCGAAGTGAGCCTCCAGGACTTCGCGTCCCTCCACCGGTTCGCAGTGCCAGCCCTGTTGCCCGAAGGCCGTTGCAACGGATTGCAGTTGGAGGGAAGCAGGGGGATTCATGAAGGAAGGGGGATGGGGGTTGCCGAGCCCCACAAGTTCCATCCGGGGCGTGACTGCAAGCCTCAATTCGTGCTCTGTGGGCCATCAGCCTCCAGCGGAGGGTCCTCATCGATCCACTCGTGATCCATGCGGCCAGCGATGGCACGGACCAGCAATTCCCTGCGAACCGGAAGAAGAGGAGCGAGGGAGGCCACCACCCCGGAGGTTTGTTCCTCGTTGAAATGAATGACGAGTTGATTGTGCTCGTTTATTTCAGCGTCCGAGATCTGGGACCAGTAGAGGACCTGGAGGTTTTCGTGAGGTTTGAAGAAGGGGAAGATCTCAATACCGAGGGGAGTCAGGATGAGGTAGGCATGCCGGATACAGCGTAAGGATAGACGGAAGAAGATGAAGGCGGTGGGAAGGGGCGCGAGAACCCACCACCAGGAGACGATGGGATCCCCAAGGAGGAGATTGAGAATGACGATAGCGATCGAGGCTCCTCCGCAGATGGCTGCGAGCATCGCGAAGAGGGATGCCTGGGCGCCGCGCGTGAAGCGCAGCTCCTTGTGTGGGTCGCTGATATCCTTGGGACCGGGAAGCATTTTCTTCAGGTGGAGTTCGGGATGGGGAGGTTCAGGAGTTAGACCGCCGAGGAGCAGAATTGTTCGTATCGATTTCTGATTTTCTGCATCTGCTTTCCCTGTATTTTGAGGTCCGGGGCTTTCCCGTTGTCGCTTGCGGAGACCGGCAATGGGAGTCAGCCTTGCCAGGCGACCTCCGCCTCTACGGTAATACTCACGGTGATTCAATTCGTGACTTCCCTTGACGGTATTCACTCTCCCCTGCAACCCTCGTGAGATGAATTTGCCTTGGAAGACCGGTGCCGGCCTGCTCGCTGCGGTGTTCGTGCCGTTTGCCCTGCAGGCGGCGGATCTCTGGCAGGCCGGGGCGGGGCGGGTCAGGATCACGCCTGTCCAGGAGATGTGGATGGCAGGCTATGGTTCACGTGCAAGGCCGGCCGAGGGGAAGGTCACCGACCTGTGGGCCAAGGCGCTTGTCCTCGATGATGGCAAGGGGAACCGCGGGGTGGTCATTACTCTGGACCTGGTGGGAATCGACCGCGAAATCGCCGGTAAAGTGTGCACCCGGCTCAAGAAGGAATTCGGATTGGAACGGCATCAGATTTCCCTCTGCACCAGTCATACGCATTCCGGTCCGGTGGTCGGGCGGAACCTGGCTCCCATGCACTACGCGATCCTCGATCCGGAACAGCAGGAACTGATCGACGATTATGCGGAGCGCCTGCCAAAGCGTGTAGGCATGGCAGTGAAGGGAGCCATTGATGCTCTCGCGCCCGCGAAGGTGCAGTGGGGGAGTGGGAAAGCAGTCTTTGCCGTAAACCGGCGGGAGAACAAACCCTACGGGGCGGTACCCGATCTGCGGGCCAGGGGAGCCTTGAAAGGCCCCGTTGATCACGATGTGCCGGTTCTCAGTGTGCGGGGTGAGGGGGGAGAACTCCGGGCGGTCCTTTTTGGATATGCCTGCCACGCCACCACCCTGGCCTTCCAACAATGGAACGGTGACTATCCAGGCTATGCCCAGATCGCACTGGAGAAAGCGTATCCCGGCTCCACGGCCCTCTTCTGGGCCGGTTGTGGAGCCGACCAGAATCCACTCCCCCGCCGCAGTGTTGAACTCGCAGAGCACTATGGCAGAGACCTCGCCCGGGCGGTGCAGGAGGTAATCTCTGCTCCCATGCCCGTGCTCAATCCCTCTCTTTCCCTTCGCTTTCGAGAAATCGAGCTCAAGCTTCAGCAGCTTCCCGATGCCGACGAATTGAAGGTGGACGCACAATCTGCCGACCGTTACGTCGCGGCGCGTGCCCGCATTCTTCAGCAGCGACTCGAATCCCAGGGCACGCTCAAGGGAGCGTATCCTTACCCGGTCCTGTTCTGGAAATTGGGTGGAGCGATCGACTTCATCTCGCTGGGCGGCGAAGTGGTGGTTGATTATGCGCTGCGTCTGAAGCGCGAGCTGCACGGCAGGCAAACCTGGGTGGCGGGCAATGCCAACGACGTCATGGCCTACATCCCCTCCCTTCGAGTTCACAGGGAAGGAGGCTACGAGGGCGGTGGGTCGAATATCTACTACGGATTGCCGGGCTTGTGGGACGAAGGAGCGGAGGAGGCCATTCTCCGGACTGTTCACGACCTTTCCGGGAAGGAGAACTGATCAGGGAACGATCATGAGCGTCCCAGGGAGCGCCATCGTTCTGATTTGAAGAGCTGCCCGAAAGAGGCACCGGGCTGTTTTCTGCCCCTCCCCGGCAAATCGTGTCCGTAACTGTTCGCGGCCATCTGGATCCGCTCGTCGAAGTTCGTGTTATCCGGGCGCATCCGGGGCCACACGGTAGAGCCGGCCTTCCAGAGAGCCGTTGAGCAACGGTAGCGAGGCCTTGAGGTCTCCTCCGAAATGCGGTGCGGCCTCATGGTTGGCGGTGTAGATTCCGGCGCAGCGTCCGGGGAGGTGCTGGCGGAGGAAGGTGCCGAGCGCCTGGTAGAGCGGGGTGATTTCAAACTCCGCCCCACTCCGCAGCCCGTAGGGTGGGTTGCAGACCGCGGCGCCGAATTCGTCGCCGGGATCGAAGTTCCGGAAGTCACCGTGCTCAAGTTGAATGGGAGCTTCCGGAAAATGCCGGGAGCGGATCTTTTGCAGGGTGCGAAAGGTAGCCCCATCGATTTCGATTCCGAGCAGCCGCATTCCCTCCGGTTGAACCTGTCGTGCCTCCAGCTTGCGTCGCTCAGCGGCATGGACTTGTGGGTCATAGTCGTGGAGGGCTTCAAAGCCGAAGCGCCGGTGGAGATTCGGAGCGATGCCGGCCGCCATCATCCAGGCCTCGAAGAGGAGGGTGCCGGACCCGCACATCGGATCGAGCAGCGGGGTCCGGCGGTCCCAGCCGGAGAGCGCGAGGAGCCCAGCGGCAAGATCTTCCTTCATGGGGGCCTCGCCATGTTCGATCCGATATCCCCGCTTGAATAACGGGGTTCCGGACATGTCGAGAGCGAGGGTGGCACGGTGTTTTTCAAGGTAGACCACCACGTGGACATCCGGGTTGCGCTTTTCGATAGAGGGTCGCACGCCGTCGCAGAGTTTGCGGAAGGTGTCGGTGATTCCGTCCTTCACGCGGTGAATGGCATAGCGGGTGTGCGTGATCTTGGGGGAGTGACCCTTGATGTCGATGCGGATCCGTGCGTCCACCGGAAAGAGCTTGTGCCAGTTGGTCTTACGGGACTGGTAGTAGAGCAGGTCGTAGTTCCGGGCGTTGAAACTGCGGATGGGACGAAGGACGTTGAGGGCCGAGCGTAGCCCCATGTTGGCCCGGTAGAATCCGGCCAGGTTGGTCACGATTTCGATTGCCCGCTTGCGCTTGTCCACCACCTCGATCTCCAGTTCCCGGAGTTCCCTTGCCACCACCTCTTCCAGTCCCCCACGACAGAGGACAAAGCCCGTCAGGCGGTCAGGATCGGGAGCAGGGGTGGGGGCGGGCATTTTCCTGTCTGATGGTCTCTGGGCGATGCGGTTTCGGTCCGCGCTTGTAGCCGTTGCCCGGCGAGTTGCAATCCTGCTTCCGCCACCAGTTCACGGGGACATCATCAGGAAATGATCGCTGCTCGACGGAGGAGGCACAGTTCGTCAGATTGTCTCCATGTTCCGGAGGATTGGGCCTTTTCTCTGTGCCCTGACGTTGCTCCCCTGTCCCGGACTCCGAGGAGTCGAAGAGGGACCGCGGCTTCCCATTCCGGATAAGCTGGTGGTGCTCACCTTTGATGACGGGAACAAGTCGGATTTGATTACCGTGGCGCCCCTTCTCAGGAAGCATGGATTCGGGGCGACCTTCTTCATTACCTCCGGATGGCTGGGAGGTGAGCAGCGACTGACCTGGACGGGAGTGCGCCAACTGCAGGAGCAGGGTTTCGAGATCGGTTGCCATACCGTAAGCCATCCCAATCTGCTGCCTCTCACCGCCGGGGAAATTCGCCGGCAGATCAAGGGGTTTGATCACGCCTGTGCTGAAAACCAGATCACAAAACCGGTTTCCTTCTCCTACCCGGGCGGGCACTTTGACCGGCGCGTTCTCGCCATTCTGCAGGATCTCGGCTACGGGATTGCGCGCAGGGGGAGGGACCCCGAACGTCCCCTCGAGGACAATGGAGGAAACGGTCGGGCCTATGTCCCGGGGGACGACCACCCCTTTCTCATTCCGAGCACCATGACCCGTGGGATCGCGGCGCAGGAAGACTACCGCATCGTGCAGGCACTGGCGGAGGCCCGTTCCGGGCGAATCACGGTGCTCACTTATCACGGTGTCCCCGATGTCAATCGCCATTGCTCCACCCCGGTCGAGCGCTTCCGCAGGGACATGGACTACCTCAGGAAATCGGGAGCCACCGTGATCGCCCTTCGAGATCTTTCCCGCTACGTCGATCTCGGCAGGCGGCCCGGGGATCCCTTCGCTCCGATTGTCCGGCGATTGGGCCTGCGGGCCGCAAAGCCCGGGTGTGACAACTCGGGAGCGGTTCCGCACTTCAGCTGGCAGGCCACCTCCAATGGGTGGGCACAGAAACAGGTGGCTTATCGCCTTCTGGTGGCCAGCAGCAAGACCCTCCTTGACCGTGGCGAGGGCGACCTGTGGGACAGTGGGAAGGTTACGAGCACGGAACGGAAAGTGACCTATGATGGCCCGGCGCTCGTCCCAGGCCGGACCTGCTGGTGGAAAGTGCAACTCTGGAACCGGCGTGATTCGGCTGAGATTGCCAGGATCACGCCCTACCAGTCGGAGGAAATGATCACCGAGTTGCACAAGTCGCGGTCTGGTCCGTTCAGCGAGGCTTCCTCCTTCACGGTCCGGCCCCGGCGCTGAATCGGTGGCAGATGCCTCTGGCGCGACATTTTCGGGTCCTTCTGTCCGGCCGGGAAGATCCCCCCACCTGATTCGCGAGAGGAGCAGGCCCTGGTATCTGCCAACCGACAACGCTCTCCCGATATTTGGCTCTTCGAAATCCGGTTCAATATGAGAGAAACTCCCGGTAAGGATGATCGGTAGATTGCTGAAACCCATTCTGCTGGCAGCTGGAGTTCCGCTGGTCCTGGCCGAACCGGAGGCGGTGATCTTCGATCGCCTGACCTACCATGGCCCGCCCAAGGCGCTTCCGGCGGGAGCTTCAACCGAGGACTGGCCACGCTTCCTGGGACCGCGTCACGATCTGCATTCGAAAGAAACCGGATTGCTTCGACCGTTTCCGGGAGAGGGACTCAAGGCGGTGTGGGAAGTGAAGCGCGGTACGGGCCACGCCCCTCCGGTGGTGGCCGGTGAATACCTCGTGATGGTCCATGCCCTGGACGGCAGGGAAGTGATTGAGTGTCTCCACCCCGAGACTGGAAAGCGCTACTGGAAGTTCGATTATCCGGTCAGGCTGGGTTCAAGCTTCGGCATGGAAGATGCACCCCGTTCCGGACCGGTGATCGATGGTGATCTCGTGTTCGTGGTGGGCGTGCGGGGTGACCTGCACTGCCTCGATCTCAAGAGCGGGGACCTCGTCTGGAAAAAGAACCTGGAGGAGGATTACGGTCCCGCTCCCCTCTTTTTCGGGCGGGGAGGTTGTCCGCTGGTCCACGGTGACCAGCTCATCGTCAATGTGGGCGGCAGAATCTGTGTGGGTGGATTCAACAAACGGACCGGCAGGCTTCTCTGGAGCACCAGGCATGCCTGGCATGCCAGCTATGCCTCCCCGGTTCCGGCTGTTCTGCACGGCAAGGAGCGGGTGCTGGTCTTCACCGGGGGCATGGTCGATCCTCCCACCGGTGGATTGCTCAGTATTGACCCCAAGAACGGCAAGGTGGACGATGCCTTTCCATGGCGGGCACGCATGTTCACTTCCGTGAATGCGGCCTCCCCCGTCCCGGTGGGCAATGCCGTTTTTGTGACGGAGAGCTACACCAGGGGGGGAGCCCTCGTTGACTTCACGGCGGACGGGAAGGCCCGCCTGCGATGGAAGGCCGAGCGTTTTGGCAGCCAGTTCACGACCCCGGTGGCCCACGAGGGCTACCTCTACGGAGTGGACGGAACGGCGGGCACGGAAATCGTCTGTTATGAAATCAGGAATGGTCGCGAAAGGTGGCGGGACGGCATTGACATTCGGGGTGCCCGGCTCGGACGGGCCGGGTTGCTCCACGTGGACGGTCGCTTCCTGTGCCTGGGAGCGCAGGGAACCCTCCTCTGGCTCGACCTTTCCCCGAAGGGAGCAAGGATTCTGTCCCAGACTCAGCTTTTCCGCGCTCCTGAGACCTGGGGAGTGCCCATCGTGAGCCGCGGACTGCTCTACGTGAACAGGAACTCCTTCGGTCCGCGGCTGGTCTGTTACGACCTCCGGGGGAAATAGAGGGCATTCTTATCCCCTCCTGGTGCTTCAGCGTGGGCGGGATTGAAGACCGGAGATTCCCGTGTAAGGTCAATCATGCACTTATGGTTCATCCGGCACCTGTCGGGCACAGTTCTTCTGGCTGCGGTGTTTCTTGCGCTTGCCCCGGTGGAGGGGCATGCGCAGGCGGCCAGGATTGCGAAAGTCGAATTCGACGAAGCAAGTTTGCAGGATCTTGTCGATTTCCTGCGGGAAGGAGCCACCGGGAAAGCCCGGAACATCCTGGTCGATCCCAAGGTGAACAGGGATATCAGGGTGACTCTCACTCTCCATGATGTGACCAGGGGAGTGGCTTTTGCCTATGCTGCCGAGCTTGGCGGGTTCGACTATCGCGAGGAACAGTATGCAATCCGGATCATTCCCCGGGGCGCAAAGGTAGCGCTGAAGGCCTTTCTCAGGCGTGGCAGGCCCATGATACTGCGCCGGGCCTCGGAGATTGTCATACCCAAGGTCGACTTCGATGAGACGGAACTGCGTCAGGCCATTGACGACATTGCCGCTGCGAGCCGGCAAGTGGATCCCAGGAAGAAGGGGCTTAACATTCTCCTGGGCCCGGGAGTGGATCCCTCCACGCGGGTGACCCTCCAACTTCAGAACGTTCCGGTCGCCAATGTCCTGAAGTACGTGGCCGAATTTGCCAGGCTCGACAGCCGAACAGATGGTAACGCCATCGTTTTGCTCAAGCGCAGAAAGGTGGCGAAGTAGCATGTCCTGAACAGTATCGTCGGGATCACGGATCGGGCGCTCGGTCAGGGCCCGTGGGCCGTCACCGCAGTCACGCTGAATCACAACGTGTTTGGATGCGACACCACAGGAAAATCGCCCGGCTCTCAACGAACCGGGCGAGCAAATGATACGGGGGAACGTCGTTGGGGGCGCTAGGCGGAACCGAAGGCTTCCTTGATGACCTTGCCGCGGTTGCCCACGAAGAAGGGGCGGCCTCCCATGGCGTGGATCCGTTTCTCGATCGGGAGACCGAGGGCGTAAGCCATGGTGGTGTGGAGATCCTTCGGGTCGTAGGCCTGGGTTTCGATATTGCTGGCGGCATCGTCGGTCTTGCCGATGACCTGTCCGCCTTTCACTCCGCCGCCAGCCATCATGATGGAGAAGACCTTGGGGAAATGGTCGCGTCCGCCACGTCCGTTGATCCTGGGAGTGCGCCCGAACTCGGTGGCGAGCACCACCATGGTGTCGTCAAGCATGCCCTGCGAGGAGAGGTCCTGGAGGAGGGCGGCCACGGGAGCATCCATGGCACTGGTGCGGTTGGCCGCCGTTCCGGCATTGCCGTGCTGACCGTCCCAGCCGCCGAGTTGCACCTCGACGTAACGCACATCGCTCTGGATGAGACGACGAGCGAGGAGGAGTCCGCGGGCGAAGCGCGAGTTGCCGTACAGGTTCTTCACGCTGGCGGGCTCTTTGCCGATATCAAAGAGTTCGGTGGTCTTGCTGTCAAAGAGCTTGACGGTCTCCTCGTAGAAGTCGGCGTAGGATTTCACTTCGTCGTGAGGGAAGCCCTTTGCGAAAGCCTCACGGAAGGTCTCGGCATACTCGAGGCGGCGCTCAAACTGGGTCTTGTCGATCTTGGGAAGGAGATCCTTGATGCCCCGGCTGGGATCGCCGATGGGAAGCGGGCTGTGGTCAGGCCGGAAGAAGCCGGGTCCGGGGTTGCCCCCGCCCACGACCACGCTGTCGGGAACAAGCTTGCTGCGCCGTCCCAGGAAATACTGGGCCCAGGAACCCATCTGGGGATGGGAGACTCCCGGGCGGCGGGCGTAGCCGGTGTGCATGAGATAGTTGCCCCCACCGTGATCACCGGTCTTGGTGGTCATGCTGCGCACTACCGCAAACTTGTCGGCCTGTTTGCCGAGCTGGGGAAGCATGTTGGAGAGTTGCACCCCGTCCACGTTGGTGCCGGCCGGTCGGGAGGGACCTGCGATCCCGCCGGTGGTCTTGGGATCGAAGGTGTCGACGTGAGTCATGCCTCCCGCCATGTAGAGGAAGATGAGGTTCCTGGCGGAGGCGTGCGCAGCCGGCTTGACGACCTTGGTCTCTGCCGCTCCGGCCAAACCGGGGAGAATGGTTACGCCAAGGGTGGAAGCCGCGGCTCCGGTCAGGAAATTACGGCGGTCCAGTTCATCGAGTTTGTGAGCAATGCCTTTCATGACAACAGATGGAAGTGGGTCTGGGTTGGCTTATTTGATGAATAAAAACTCAGGAGTATTGAGGAGAGCCCAGATGAGATCTGAGAAGACCTCCGGTCCGCCCGTCCGCAGTTCGCGATCGAGCAGATGCTGCTCGCTGCCGATGGCGCGGCGGCTCAGGATGCTCATAAAGACCACGTCGGCCTTCTCGAAGTTCGAGCGGAGGTTCTTCATCTCCAGGAAGATCCTGGAACCCGGCTGGGTGAGGATCTCGGTGGCGTAGCCATTCATGAGCTCCATGACCTGGGGCACGGATCCGCCCAGCGTGCTGGCATTGATGACAAAGTTTCGGTCGGATTGGCCGAACTTGCTGAGAAAGTGGGCCGGGTCGGAAGGCTGGGGCAGTTCAGAGGCCCGGGCCAGGAGGAGCTTCCGCTTCCTGGCTGCGTCCATGAAGGCCATCATCATTTCCTCGTCGGTAGGGCCGGTGGTCTTGCGGCTGAGGGCGTTCTGACCGAAGGGTTTCTCCCCTTTGGGGGGCTTGGCGTTCATGATGGAGATGCCTTTGGCGTTAACGAGGTTCTGTTCCGGTTTGAACTGATTATACTCGTCGACCCGGGCCACGAACTGCTTGGGCGAACCCGGTGATTGCGAGGCGTTGATGAGCCGGTTGTAGCGATCTCCCGAATCAAGGCGGAACTGGTTCGGATCTTCCACCATGAGGGTGATGAGGGAGTCCCACACCTGCTCGGAATTCATCCGGCGGAGGAGTGGTCCCGGGAAGTAGTAGGGCTCGGTGACGTTGACCTTCCTGCGCGTGGCCAGACGATTGTAGGCCTTGGTGTTCACGATAGACCAGGCGAAGGCCTTGAGGTCGAAGTCAAGGGCCACCATTTCCTCGGTGAGGACTTTGAGAAGATCAGCGTTGAGGGTGTCCTTCGGATTGATGTCATGGAGAGGTTCGACCGCTCCGCGCCCCATGTAGCGTGTCCACATCCGGTTGGCGATGTTCATGGCAAAACGCTCATTCTTCGCCGAGGTGAGCCAGACCGCCAGGCGCTGGCGCGGATTGAGGGCCGCGGCAGCTGTCCCGTTCTCTTTCCCAAAGAGAACCCAGGGTTTGACCTTGTCGCGTGGGAAGCCGTCCTCGTACTGGTAATTGCTGGGGAGCCTCATGGAGCGGTCGGTCACAGTGTGGACAGCCAGCTCGCTGGCGCGGCTCATGTCCTGGAGCGAGCGTTGGTAACGACCGACGATATTGTTGATCTTGCGCTTCTGCTCCTCATTCCCGGGATCGAGCTTCTGGGTAGCGGCGATATAGGCCTCCAGTTCCTTCTTCTTCGGCATCTTGGCCTTCTGGGACTTGCCTTTTGTTTCAAGGTCCGCGAGGTAGGCGGAGAACTCGTAGTACTGGTACTGGGTCCAGTCACTGAAGGGGTCGTCGTGGCACTGCGCACAGGTGATGTTGGTGCCGAGGAAGACCTTGCCCATGAAGGCCACGTGATCGAGTTTCATCCCGTTGTCGCGGAGGTGGTAGCCCACCGCAGGGTTGTCCCAGATGCGCCCTTCGGCGGTCACCATCTCACGCACCAGTTCGTTCCAGGGCGTGTTGGTATGAATCTGCTCCTTGAGCCAGTGGATGAAGGCGTCATTGCGAAGCACCGTACCGGGGAAGGTGGTCTGGATTCGCAGAAGTTCGGCGAGGTAATTGTAGTTGTGGCTGGCGTAGTCCCATGACCTGAGGAGCTTGATCACCAGTTCCTGTCGCTTGTTCCTGTCGCGCGAGTTGAGGAACTCCCTGGCCTCGTCGTAGTTCGGGATCCGTCCGGCCAGATCAAGGTAGATCCGGCGCAGGTACATATGGTCGTTGAGGTTTTCGTTATACTTCAGTTTCTGCTTCTCCAGACCGGCATCCACCGCGGCATCGATACGCTTCACCGCGAGAGCGACGAGGTCGGCCTTTCCGGTCATGGTGCGCTTCCGAACGAACTCCTGATCCGCCTTGGAGAGAATCTTGAGCGGCACATTCACCGCTTTCCTGTCATCATCCAGGCGGATCCTGACTGAACCGTTCCTCAATTCCAGGAAGCTGCCCTTGATGGGCTGGCCGGTGGAATTGATCCAGGTTCGTGCGGAGGCGGACTGAAAGGACAGCAGGCCCAG
>DLRK01000199.1:0-4618 GCA_002501065.1 Akkermansiaceae bacterium UBA7890 | reverse complement strand
AGGCCCAGGAGGGGGAGAATTCGCGAATCCATGGGGGGGTAAATGGAACTCTTTGTAGATACGTGGTTTGTGGGCCTTTGTCTATCCGATTGCTGGCGGATTTGAAGGTCTCCGGGAACCTGAATCCCCCTCGCAGGGCGGGTCCCCGGATTGATCCTACCCCAAAGTGGGCAGGGCAGCGACCGGTTATCCGCTCATCTTGAGAGTCACCTGCTGGTCAACGGCTACCTTCTCTACCGTGCGGGTGGATCCGTCGGGCCAGAGAATCTGCAGGTTCACGGGCTGGGCGTGTTCGCCGAGACCAAAATGCAGGACGAGGTCGTTCTGGTTCCCCTGTCCGGTTCCCGCTGCCACCTGGCGGGCGAGGATCCTGCCGTCCGGCAGAGCTACGCGCACTTGGGCCCCGATGGCGGCCAGGTTGACCTTTTCCCGATCGCCGAGGAGCCGCACCTTGAGCCAGTGATGGCCCTTTTCCCCGCCGTTCACGAAGAACCTGCCGGCTGCCATGAGATCGAGATCCCCGTCATTATCGAAGTCCGCCCATGCCGCCTGGTAGGTGGGGGGCAGTCCGTCCAGCTTGCTTCCGGCGGTTGCATTGGCAAACTTGAAGTTGCCATCGTTGCGGAAGAGAACCGAGTTGTTCTTGCGGCCGAAGGAAGCCACCCCGTAGACGGTCGTGAAGAAGAGATCGAGATTGCCATCGTTGTCGTAATCGGCGGCGGAGGGGCTGGCGTAGGATTCCTGGTAGAAGACCCCGCCCTGGCCCTTGCTCTCAAACTTGAATTCGCCCTCCCTGCCGTTGTTGCGCAGCCAGAGCGACTCGGGCTGGTTGCCACGACCGTCCTTGTGCGCAAAGTTGCCGGCGAAGAGATCGAAGTTGCCGTCGTTGTCGAAGTCCCCCCAGGCCGCACCGATGGAGTGGCCCCCGCCGAAGCCGGGACCATTTGCGATTACGCCAAAGGCACCCGTTACATCCGAAAAGGTTCCCTTCCCATTGTTCTGCCACAGGATGTTCGGCTGAAGTCGGTAGTTGGAGACGTAAATGTCGAGGTCTCCGTCACGATCGAAGTCGCAGGCGCTCACACCGCGGGCACGGTAGCGGACCTCGCTCCACGTCAGCTTGAAGGATTTTCCCCCCTGGTTGGTCAGCAGGAAGTCGGCATAGGTGTCATTGGGCCAGGCCTCGTAGCCCCCGGCATAGAGATCGACAAACCCGTCCCTGTTGAAGTCGCCCCAGCAGGCTCCCAGTGAGCTGCCCTTGGGCAATTCGGGCAATTCGAGGGCGACAAACTCCTTGCCGCCCCTGTTGTGGTAGACCTTGCGTTCGCTCCAGGAGTAGAGATCGAGAAAGCCGTCGTTGTCGAAGTCGGCCGCCACGCAGGCTCCGGTGTTGGCCACTTCCACGAATTTGCTGCCCTTCTCGTTGCGATAGACCTTCCCGCCGGCGCAGATATCGGTCCAGCCGTCGTTGTTGAAGTCGAACCAGCAGGCCTCGTTGCCACCTGCGAGGCCGAATTGCTCGCTCTTGTCCTCGAAGACAGCGGCGTGAACGGGGAGGGCGAGGAGGGCGAGGATTGAGAAACCCGGGCGAAGTAGAGCGGATGTGTAGGTCCAACGCATTCCTCTGGTTTACACCTGTCGGGTTCAGGGTGACAGGGGAAATAAGGCGGATTATGGGAGGCCTTGGGATGCCTGTGCATGGAACCCGGGTTGATTTCACGCGATAGTCATCTTCTCTGGTTCGCCAGTGGACGGCGATGAATCACGAGTAGGATGTCCGGCGGTATCGTCAGCTTGGGCTGTTTCAGCGCGTTTTTTGATGCATCAGAGACCGCGAGGCTGTTAGGTCTCCGGCGCCATGATTCGCGAGCGTAGTTTAGTTCTGACGGGTGCCTTGGTTGCCCTTGCCGCCGGCTGCACCCAGCATTCCGGTGATGGGGCCGGGGAGGGGGCGTCTGGTCCGGAGCTCCCGGCCCTGTCGACTGTCCCGGAGGCCGCCGGACCAGTCCAGGCCAAGCCCAGCTTCCAGAACGCACAGCAGCTCTCCGACTCGGTGAAGGTGGGCGTGCCCCAGCGGGTGGTGGAGGCCATGTTCGGCCCCCCGGACAAGGCAGGCTACAAGGTTTACGGCCGGGCGGCCGGGACACCCTGGCGAGCGCTGGTGTGGGAGTGGGTCTTCCGGGATGTCAATCCGCCACGGGCGCTTTCCATCGTGTTCCAGGAAGACGGATCGGGTACGTGGCGGGTCAATCACGGGGACTGGCCGGAGTAGGACTCTATTGCTGGGGAACGGGTGCTTCCAGCACGGTGGCCCCATTCTCGCCGCTCATGACAAGGACGCTGAACTTGAGAACGTCACCGATGTCACTTGTGCTCACGCTGGCATAGTCGAACTTGCCCCGGAGATCAGTGTAGCCGTCCTTGTAGAACTGCGGACCGGAACTGGTCAGGGCATAGACCTTGACGTATGTGGCGGGGAGGGGGCGGTTGTCACCGGCGTGGCGCACGGTGAGGATGCCGTAGCGTTCGCTGACCGCGGTGTTCAGTTCGTTGGAGTAGACGGCCAGGGACCGTTTTTTCCCTCCTCCAATCACCTCGACGAGGACATTCTTGGACTGGTACTCGCGGGGAAGTTCGAAATTGTGCGAGCGCTTGTCGTCAGCCAGTTGGAGACGCTCGGACTTGTTGGGTCGCACTACTGAAAAGCTGCCGCTGTTGCTGGAGACGAAAGGATTGGTGCTGAAGAGGAATTCCAGGTCCATTTCGTAGTAGTTGACCTGCACGTTGGTCACCCTCTGGTAGTCAATGGTGACGAGGGATCCGCTCACCCTGAGATCGAGGGTGGGTTCTGCGGCGGCCAGTTTGGCCTGCTGCTGGTTCCGGTCCTCGTCAGCAACGATCTGCGGCCCCTTGCCCTGAATCTCGTCGGCCTGTGCGATCACATTGACGAAGCGTTCGCGCCAGCGGTCCACCGGATGCTGGGTGTATTTCACGGCAATGGCGCGGGCCTCATCCGGTTGGGCCCGGTAGAAGGCGCTGTAGGCGCGGAAGTAGTCGTATTGGATGCTGGTGGGGAGAGCTTCCGCATTCACCGTGTCCAGCCTGTCCATGGCTTCCGCAGCCCGGTCCTGCAGGAAGAGGTAGTAGGTAGTGCTCAGCTGGTCGGCGTGATCAAGCGTGGGTTTCTGGCTTAGAATACGCAGGAAGCTCTGGTACTGGTTGCGGATCCGGCCATTGAGGATCTTACGCGTCCCCCCTACGACGTGAGAGCGATTGTTGACGAGAGGCTTGTACTCGAGATGTTCGTAGGCGCGACGGGCCACGGGATCGATGGTGACGAGCTCACTGGCGAGATAGTCACCGCAGTTGTTGAGGTAGCGTCCGTCCACGAGGAGAAACTGGCGGGCGATGGGCATGTGATTGTGGAAGAGCCCGTAGCTGTAGAGTTCGCGATGGTACTTGCCCCGGCGATGAAGGATCTCGAGGGCCTTCCTGAAGAAGTCCCCGCTCTCGCGACACCGCCAGGCGATCTGGAGGAGATTGATGTTGTGCAGATTCATCTTCGAGAGGTAGGTGAGGACCTGTTCCCCGGTTCCCCACTGACTGATGTGTGCCCAGGAACTCTCATCCACCCTGGAGGGTTCGTTCACCACCTTGAAGGTGAACTTCCCGGCGTGGGCAATGACGGCACCACTCTTGGAGACATGGGCCGGATAGCATGGATAGTCTCCGGCGGCTGGGAAGTAGAAGAAGTGCTCGAGACGCTGGGTGGTGTAGGGGTCGAGGGAGATCTTGCGCGTGACGGTGGCGCGGTGACCGAGCACCGGCATGGCCCCCTGCGGAATCTGGAGCAGCACGTCGAGTTTCTGCCTGGTGCTGGTGGGGTTGGTGACCACGACCTGGGCCCCGTAGACCACGCTGGTCACGAACTCATCGCTGACGAACTTGTCGACCTGCTCGCCATTCTCGATCCGGTGGCGGTCGCCGTGACGGAAGTAGGCCTGGCTTACCAGGAGGGGAGGACGGTTGTCGGCCAGTTCGGCTTCCTTGATCTCACGGTGGAAGGCGATGGCGCTGTCCGCGGCGGTGAAGACAAGTTTGGGTCCATCAATATCCATGCTGCTCTCCGGTGAATCGAAGGGCAGGTCAAGAACGGCAAGGGCGAGGAGGGTTTCGTGAATATTCCGGGCGGCTTCTCCCAGGTGCCTTGAGCCGAATGCCTTCCCCTTCTCATGCCGGACGTAGTCGAGCCAGAACCTGCTCTCGGCAATCAGGTCATGAGTGTGGGAACCAATGGGCAGCCGGTAGTAATTCGTCTCGGCCCACTCCCTGGTGGTTTCCACCGCGCGGTAGAGCGCCTCCACGGTGGAAGCGTCGAGGTCGGATTCGCTGGCATAGGCGTCGAAGGCATCTTCTTTTCCGGCAAGGTCCTTCTGCTGTAGTTCTGCCTTTTCCCGTCCCTCCTTTGCCTTGGCCTGGCGTTTGTCCTGTACCGCACCCAGTTTCTTCATTTCCTTAACGGCCGACTCGGTTACGGCCCCTTCTGCCTCATCCAGGGACAGGGCATTGCTCTCCAGGCTGCGCCTCAGGGACCGGCCCCGGCTTGTTCCTGCCGCGA